>CAXTRJ010000022.1:0-20141 GCA_964246585.1 uncultured Sphingomonas sp.
CCGCTGACGCGCGCCGAACGCGCCCACCGCCGCCTCGAACGCCGCGCCGTCGAAATCGGGCCACAGCGTGTCGACGAACAGCAGCTCGGCATAGGCCGCCTGCCACAGGAGGAAATTGGACAAGCGCTGCTCCCCCGAGGTGCGGATCAGCAGGTCGAGCGGCGGCAGCGCGCGGGTCTGCAACTCGTCTTCGATCGCGGCGGCGTCGATCGTCGCGGGGTCGAGCCCTTCGTCGCGCACCCGCTCCGCCAGTCGCCGCGCCGCGTCGACCAGCTCGGCCTGCGCGCCATAGTTGAGCGCGATGACCAGGATCGGGCCGGTATTGGTCGCGGTGCGCGCGATCGCGTCGTCGACCAGCGCGACGACGTCGGGGGCGAAACGGCGATGATCGCCGATCACGCGAAGCCGGACGTTCTCGCGGACCAGCTCGGCCAAGTCGCTGCGGATGAAATGGCGCAGCAACCCCATCAGGTCGCCGATCTCCTGCTCGGGCCGACGCCAGTTCTCCGAGGAAAAGGCGTACAGCGTCAGCGCCTCGATGCCGAGCGCGCGGGCGGCGCGGGTGACGCCGCGCACCGCGTCGACGCCCGCCTTGTGCCCGGCGAGGCGCGGCAGGTTGCGCGCCTTGGCCCAGCGGCCGTTGCCGTCCATGATGATCGCGACGTGGCGCGGGATGGCGCCGCCACTGGGCGTCGTCACGTCCCGCGCCGAAGCGGCCCCGGGTGTCACTTGCCGAGAATTTCCTTTTCCTTGGCGGACGCGGCGGCGTCGATGTCGGCGATGGTCGCGTCGGTCAGCTTCTGGACCTCGCCCTCATGGCGCTTGCGATCGTCCTCGCCGAACACGCCCTTCTTCTCGTCGACTTTCAAGCTGTCCATGCCGTCGCGGCGGACATTGCGCGCGGCGATGCGCGCCTTTTCGGCGTATTGGCTGGCGAGCTTGGCCAGCTCCTTGCGGCGATCCTCGGTCAGGTCGGGAATCGGCAGACGCAGCGTCTGACCGTCGACGATCGGGTTGAGCCCGAGGCCCGCCGACCGGATCGCCTTGTCGACGGGTCCGACGTTGGTCTTGTCCCACACCTGCACCGACAACATTCGCGGCTCGGGCGCGGAGACGGTCGCGACCTGGTTCAGCGGCATCGACGACCCGTAGACGGTGACGGTGACCGGGTCGAGCAATGTGGTCGACGCGCGGCCGGTGCGCAGGCCGCCCAGGTCGTGCTTGAGCGACTCGGTGGCGCCGGCCATGCGGCGTTCCAGGTCGGACTTGTCATAGGCGGGCATCGGCGGGCTCCTGATGGTGGACGATCGTCGACACGCCCTCGCCCGCGAGGACCGCGGCGAGGTTGCCGTGGTCGCGGATGTTGAACACGACGATCGGGATATGGTTGTCGCGGCACAGCGCGATGGCGCTGGCGTCCATGACGCGCAGATCGTCGGCCAGCACGGTCGAGTAGCTGACACGGTCGTAGCGCTTGGCCGAGGCCACCTTTTTCGGGTCGGCGTCGTAGACGCCGTCGACGCTGGTGCCCTTGAACAACGCGTCGCACTTCATCTCGGCGGCGCGCAGCGCGGCGCCGCTGTCGGTGGTGAAATAAGGGCTGCCGACGCCGGCGGCGAAGATCACGACGCGCCCCTTTTGCAGGTGGCGTTCGGCGCGGCGGCGGATGAACGGTTCGCAGACGCTCGCCATCGGGATCGCCGACTGGACGCGGGTATCGACGCCGATCCGTTCCAGCGCGTTCTGCACGGCGAGCGCGTTCATCACGGTCGCCAGCATTCCCATATAGTCGGCGGTGGCGCGGTCGAATCCCTTGGCGGCGGCGGAGAGGCCGCGAAAGATGTTGCCGCCGCCAACGACGACGCACAGCTCATGCCCCTTGGCGCGAGCATCGGCGATCTCGTCGGCGACGCGCGCCGTGACCGCCGGGTCGATGGCGAGACCGCCCTCGCCCATCAGAACCTCGCCCGACAGTTTCAGCAGAATGCGTTTGTAGCGCGGGGGCGTCATCGGGATGGGATACTCGGGTGCGGGGGCGGCGCGGACCTTAGGCGGGCGTTCGTGGAGGGGCAAGCCGGGGACCGGGTCCATCGTCCCTCTCCCGGCGGGAGAGGGAGGGAGCCGCCTCAGGCGGCGGAAGGGTGAGGGTGACGCGCGTTTAGCGTGGCCGCGTACTCACCCTCACCCCGCGCCGCTGCGCGGCTTGCTCCTCCCCCGCTAGAAGAAGGGCAGGGATTACGCAGTCGGCTCGGGTTCCTTGTTCTGGGGCACGCCCGACGCGGCGGCGACCTCGGCGGCGAAGTCGCTGGTCTCGCGCTCGATGCCCTCGCCGAGCTGGAAGCGGACATAGTCCTTCAGCACGATGGTCGTCCCGGCGTCCTTGCCCGCCTTGGCGACGACGTCGGAGATCTTGGTCTTGCCGTCCATGACGAACAGCTGGCTGACCAGCGCGTGCTCCTTGCGGTATTTGGCGATGGCGCCGTCGACCATCTTGGCGACGATGTCGGCGGGCTTGCCCGACTCGCCCGCCTTCTCGGCGGCGATGGCGCGCTCGCGCTCGATCAGGTCGGCGTCGAGGTCGTCCTCGTTCAGCGCCTGCGGGAAGGCGGCGGCGATGTGCATCGCCAGCTGCTTGCCGAGCCCCTGGAGGACGTCGTCGGACGCATCGCTCTCCAACGCGACCAGTACGCCGATCTTGCCCAGGCCCGCCGAGGCCGCGTTGTGGATGTACGGCACGACGGCGCCCTGCGTGACTTCCAGCCGCCTGGCGCGGCGGATCGACTGGTTCTCGCCGATCGTCGCGATGTTGTTGGTCAGCGTTTCCTCGACGGTCGTGCCCGACGGCATCGCCGCACCCTTGATCGTGTCGACGCTGTCGCCGCCGGTCAGCGCGATCTGCGTCACTTCACGGACGAAGTTCTGGAACTGCTCGTTCTTGGCGACGAAGTCGGTTTCAGAATTGACCTCGACCGTCGCGCCGACCGTGCCCGACACGGCGACCCCAACCAGGCCCTCGGCGGCGGTGCGGCTCGACTTCTTCTGCGCGGCCGCGAGGCCCTTGGTGCGCAGCCAGTCCATCGCGGCGGCCATGTCGCCGCCGGTCTCGTTCAACGCCTTCTTGCAATCCATCATGCCCGCGCCGCTCGTCTCGCGCAGATCCTTCACCAGTGCTGCCGTGATCTCGGCCATGTCACTCGTCCTCTTGTGTCGTGGAAATAATTGCGGGCGGGATGGGGCGTACGCGCCCTACCCCGCCCCCATGTCAGCCTCGCGTCGGATCAGGCGTCGATCTGGCGCTCGCCCTCGCCCGCCGTCTCGGGATCGGTCGAGGCCGCCGGGTGCTCGGGATCGGCGGCGGGCTGCTCGGTCAAGGCTTCCTCGGCCGGCGGTTCGTCCATCGCGCCGAGATCGCGGCCCGACTGCGCCTGGTTCTGCTGACCGCCGCGCGTCGCGGCGATGGCGATCGCCTCGCAATAGAGGCGGATGGCGCGGCTGGCGTCGTCGTTCGCCGGCACCGGGAATGCGATGCCGTCAGGCGAGACGTTCGAATCGAGAATGGCGACGACCGGGATGCCGAGCGTGTTGGCTTCCTTGATCGCCAGCTCTTCCTTGTTCGCGTCGATGACGAACATGACGTCGGGGACGCCGCCCATGTCGCGGATGCCGCCCAGGCTCAACTCGAGCTTGTCCTTCTCGCGGGTGAGCTGGAGCACCTCCTTCTTGGTCAGGCCGACGGTGTCGCCCGACAGCTGCTCCTCCAACGCCTTCATCCGCTTGATCGAATTGCTGATCGTCTTCCAGTTGGTCAGCATCCCGCCGAGCCAGCGGTGGTTGACGAAATGCTGGTTGGCGCGACGCGCGGCGTCGGCGACGGGCTCCTGCGCCTGGCGCTTGGTGCCGACGAACAGCACCTTGCCACCGCTCGCGGTGGCCGAGCTGACGAACTCGAGCGCGCGGGCGAACAACGGCACCGTCTGGCTGAGGTCGAGGATGTGGACGCCGTTGCGGTCGCCAAAGATGTAGGGCTTCATCTTCGGGTTCCAGCGATGCGTCTGGTGGCCGAAATGCGCGCCCGTTTCGATGAGCTGCTGCATGGAAACGACAGGTGCCGCCATAGGGATAACTCCTTACCGGTTGAGCCTCTGGGAAGCGGATGACGCGGGGACGAACTACCGCGCACCGGGCTATGATGCTTCCCATGTGGGGTTGAGGAGCGCGCCTTTAATCGAACGGCTGGTTCGGCGCAAGCTCTTGACAGGTGGAACGGACGTGGAACATACAGGGTTCGTAGCGTGATCCGGCGATGCTTGATCGTGGTGTGGTTCTCGTCTCGATCGACCTCCGACGTGAAATGGAGAGGCGATCGGGAACCGCGACGACGACCAAGTGTTTGCAGCAACTGGATTACGTTCGCGAACAGGGAGGCGAACATGGCGATTCTGGGCTTCGTACTTTTTCTTGGCGCGTCGGCGCTATCGTTCGGGGTGATCTACGCCTCGGTCGCGCCGCAGTGGCGGCGGATCGCGCGGCTCATGTCGGGCCAGGTCGAACAGCCGGTCATGTTCGTGAGCGACCTGTCGAGCGCCGAGCGGCGGATCGCCGTCAGGCGCTGGGCGGCGATGTCGTCGCGGCGGTGGGCGGAACGGCGCGCAGCCGCTTGACGCGGGCGTAGCTCGCCACGCTGAACGGGATCGACACGAGATAGGCGACGCATACCGCCGTCAACGTATGCCACGGCGCCGACACCAGCGCCGCGCCGACGATCACCACCGCCGCCAACGCCTCGAAACGGACCTGGCGTTTGAGCTTCGGCGAACTCCACGAATAGGTCGCGACGTTGGAGATCATCAGCGTCGCGATCACCGCCACCCACGGCGCGACCAGATACGGGTCGTTGAACACCGGCTCCTCGGTCCAGAACCACAAATAGAGCGGCAGCATGGCGAGGCCCGCGCCGGCGGGGGCCGGAATGCCGGTGAGAAAGCCCGCCGATTTGTGCGGCTGCTCGGTCACGTCGATCTGCGCGTTGAACCGGGCGAGCCGCAGCGCGCAGAACACCGCCAGCAGCAGCGAGCAGATCCAGCCTAGGCGGGGCAGCGCGCTGAGCGACCAGAGATAGATGACCAGCGCCGGCGACACGCCGAACGAGATGGCGTCCGACAGCGAATCGAGCTCGGCGCCGAAGCGGCTCTCGCCGTGCAGCAGCCGGGCGATGCGGCCGTCGATGCCGTCAAGCACGCCGGCGATGACGATCATCGCCACCGCCGCCTCCCACTGGCCGGAGATGGCGAACCGGACTCCCGACAGGCCGAAGCACAGCGCCAGCGCGGTGACCGCGTTAGGCGCCACCGCGCGCAACGGCAACCCGCGCGGCGCGCGGCGAAGCGGGCGTCTCACGACAGCGGGGTCGCGGCGGTCATTGGGCGACGCCGGTGACCGGCGCGCCGCCGACGCGGCCCAGCACGGTCTCGCCGGCGATGCTGCGCTGCCCCAGCGTCACCTGGCACACGCAATCGTCGGGCAGGTAGACGTCGACGCGACTGCCGAAGCGGATCAGGCCCACCCGCTGGCCGGTGGCGACGATATCCCCCGCCTTGACGAAGCCGACGATCCGCCGCGCGACCAGCCCGGCGATCTGGGTAAAGCCGATCCGGCGGGTCGTCCCGTCGGCATTGGGGCGCCCCTCGACGACGATGTGCTGGCGCTCATTCTCTTCGGACGCCTTGTCGAGGTCGGCGTTGAGGAACTTGCCCGAGACATAGACGACTTGGCGGATCGTGCCGGCGATCGGCGTCCGGTTGATGTGGACGTCGAACACCGACATGAAGATCGACACGCGGATCAGCGGGGCCTCGCCCAGGCCGTTCACGCCGTCGAGCTCGCGCGGCACGGGGCTGCGCTGGATCATGGTGATCAGCCCGTCGGCGGGGGCGACGATCAGCCCGTCGCCCTGCGGCGTCGTGCGGATCGGATCGCGGAAAAAAGTCGCGACCCAGACGGTGACGCCGACCAGCGGCCAGAACAGGACTTTCCAGACCAGCAGCGACAGGAGCGTGATCGTCCCGGCGATGAGGACGTATTTGCGCCCTTCGGGATGGACGGCCGGGAAGCGCCACTTGACGGTGGTGGTCGCGACCGGCGGTTTTTCGAGTGATGGCATCGGGGCGGTGTACCGGCGACGGCGCGGGCTGACAACGCCCCGGCCGCCGAGCGCGACGGTTGATCGCCGCCGCCGCCTCCCTTAGACGCGGGCGCAACCCCCTCCCCTCGCGCAGGAAAAATGTAAATGGCGAAGATCAAGGTCAAGATGCCCGTCGTCGAGATGGACGGCGACGAGATGACCCGCATCATTTGGGCGTGGATCCGCGAGCGGTTGATCCTGCCCTATCTCGACATTGATCTCGACTATTACGACCTCGGCATGGAACACCGCGACGCGACCGACGACAAGGTCACGGTCGACAGCGCCAAGGCGATCCAAAAATACGGCGTCGGCGTGAAGTGCGCGACGATCACCCCCGACGAGGCGCGCGTCGAGGAGTTCGGCCTGAAAAAGATGTGGAAGTCGCCCAACGGCACGATCCGCAACATCCTGGGCGGCGTCGTCTTCCGCGAGCCGATCGTGATCAAGAACGTGCCGCGCCTCATCCCCGGCTGGACCCACCCGATCGTCGTAGGCCGCCACGCGTTCGGCGACCAGTACAAGGCGACCGATTTCCGCGTCCCCGGCCCCGGCAAGCTGACGATGAAGTGGGAGGGCGAGGACGGCCAGTCGATCGAGGAGGAGGTGTTCCGCTTCCCCTCCGCCGGCATCGCCATGGGGATGTACAATCTCGACGACTCGATCCGCGATTTCGCGCGGGCGTCGCTGCATTACGGCCTCAACCTGAAGTGGCCGGTGTACCTGTCGACCAAGAACACGATCCTGAAGGCGTATGACGGGCGGTTCAAGGACATCTTCCAGGAGGTGTTCGAGGCGGAATTCGCCGACGATTTCAAGGCGGCGGGGATCGAGTACCAGCACCGGCTGATCGACGACATGGTCGCCTCGGCGCTCAAATGGCATGGCGAGTTCGTCTGGGCGTGCAAGAATTATGACGGCGACGTCCAGTCGGACCAGGTCGCGCAGGGCTTCGGCAGCCTCGGGCTGATGACGTCGATTCTGCTGACGCCGGACGGCAAGACGGTCGAGGCGGAAGCGGCGCACGGCACCGTCACGCGGCACTTTCGCCAACATCAGGCGGGCAAGGCGACCTCGACCAACCCGATCGCGTCGATCTTCGCGTGGACCGGCGGGCTGAAGCATCGCGGCAAGTTCGACGACACGCCCGACGTGACGCGTTTCGCCGAGACGCTGGAGCGGATCTGCGTCGAGACGGTCGAACAGGGCCACATGACCAAGGATCTCGCCATCCTGATCGGGCCGGACCAGCCGTGGATGACGACCGAGCAGTTCTTCGAGCAGGTCCGGGTCAACCTGGAGCAGGCGATGGCGACGGCGGCGTAGGCGAGGATCGTGGCCCGCGCCGCACCCGCCGGCTTGGTTCTGGGCGGCGGGATCGCGGGTCTGGCCGCCGCGGTCGCGCTGCGGCGCGCGGGGTACGCGGTGTCGCTGGTCGAGCAGGCGCCGGCGATCGCGCCGCTCGGCGCCGCGCTCAGCATCTGGGCGAACGGGATGGCGGCGCTGGACTGGCTGGGCGCCGCCGAGGCGATCCGGCGGGAGGCCGCGCCGATCGCCTCGCTGGGCGTGATGACGCCCGGCGGTCGCTGGCTGATCGGCCCGTCGCCGGTGTTTGGCGACGGCTTGGGACAACCCGCGGCCTTTCTGCCGAGCCGGGCGCTGCTGCAGCGTAGCCTGACCGCCGCGCTCGGCGACGTGCGGGTCGACGTGGGCATCGAGGTCACGGCGGTGTCGCAGGATAGTGACGGCGCGACCGTCTCGTTCGCCGACGGCCCGCGCCGGTCGGCTGATCTGGTGATCGACGCGCGGGGCATCTGGTCGGTCGACGCGGCGCGGATCACGGGTACGCGAACGCGCCATGCCGGCTATGGCGGCGTCCTGGCGCTGTCCGACCCGGTCGCGGGTTCGAGCGACGGGTCGGCGACCGAGTATTGGGGTGCGCGCGAGCGGTTCGGGCTGTTCGAGCTCGGCGACGGCCGGCGCTACTGGTTTTTCCTGCGTGACGGGCAGCCCGATGATGCAGCTCCGTCGATCGAGCACATCGCCGAGCGGGCCCGCCTGTGGCCAGGCGCCCTGGCCGAGGCGGTCGCGGCGACCCCGGCGGATCGGTTGATCGCGGTGTCGATCCACGCGCGCACCCTGCCCCGCCGCCTGGGCGAAGGACGCGTCCTGTGCGTCGGCGACGCGGCGCACGCGATGGAGCCGAACCTGGGACAGGGCGCGTGCCAGGGCCTTGAGGACGCGCTGGCGCTCGGCCGGTTGGCGATGACGGTGTCACCCGCGCGGATCGTCCCCGGGTTCGAGCGTCTGCGGCTCGCCCGCATCCGGCGGCTGATGCGCGAGGCCGCGATCCCGTCGCGCGCCGTCCATGCGAACGCCGCGACAAGGCAGGCGACGCGGACCGCGCTGGCGCTGGTCCCGGGCCCGCTCAATCGATGGGCGATCGGGCGGCAGCAACGGCTCCCGGCCGCGCTCGCCGCCCCGCTGTCGGACTGAACACGGGTACTGGCCGCGTGGAAAAAAGGCCGTAAGGTTCCCGCGTGGCTCTACATCTCGAAAATCAGGGGTTCAGCGACGCGCTCGTGATCCTCGGCGCGGCGGGACTGGTCATTCCGGCCTTCGCCCGGTTCCGGGTGACGCCGGTGATCGGCTTTATCCTGGTCGGCGTCCTGGTCGGGCCGGCGGGGCTTGGTTCCCTCGTTTCGCGCTTCCCCTGGCTCTACTACGTCACCATCAGCGACCCGGCATCGATCGAGCCGTTCGCCGAGCTCGGCATTATCCTGCTGCTGTTCTCGATCGGGCTGGAGCTGTCGTTCAAGCGATTATGGTCGATGCGGCGGCTGGTGTTCGGCACCGGGCCGGCCGAACTGTTCGGCGCGGCGCTGCTGATCGCGGTGGTGATCCACTTCCTGGGCCAGGGATGGCCGGGGGCGATCGGGCTCGGGCTGGCGCTGGCGCTGTCGTCGACCGCGTTGGTGCTGCCGATGACGGGGACGGAGAGCGCGGTCGGGCGGCCGGCGTTCGCCATGCTGTTGTTCGAGGATCTGGCGCTGGTCCCGATCATCTTCGCGCTCGCCGCGCTGGCGCCGACGGCGGACGCCGGCTGGTCGGGGATCGCGGCGGTGGCGACGCGCGGGCTGCTGACGATCGCGGCGATGTTCATCGCCGGACGGATGATCCTGCCCCGGCTATTCTCGCAGGCGGCGCGGACCAAGAGCCCCGAGCTGTTCCTGTCGGCCTCGTTGCTGGTCGTCATCGTCGCCAGCCTGGCGACGACCGCCGCCGGGCTGTCGCCGATCGTCGGCGCGCTCATCGCCGGGCTGCTGATCGCCGAGACCGAGTATCACAGCGAAGTCGAGGTGATGACCGCGCCGTTCAAGGGGCTGGCGCTGGGCGTGTTCCTGATCACCGTCGGGATGAGCCTGGACCTCAGGCTGATCGCCGCCAACTGGCCGGCGCTGGTCGCGGCGGTGGTCGGCGTAGTCGCGGCCAAGGCGGTCATCACCTTCCTGCTGCTACGCGTATCGGGGGCCGGGCGCGGCGTGTCGAGCGAGGTCGGGCTGTTGATGGGCAGCCCGTCGGAAACGACGCTGATCGTGCTGGGCACCGCCGCGCAGGCGCAGTTGATCCTGCCGACGACGGCGGCATTCTGGCAGACGGTGACCGCGATCGGGCTGACCATCACGCCGCTGCTGGCGAGGCTGGGCCAGGTCGTGTCGCGGCGGATCGAGGGGGCGATGCCCGACACCGCCCCCACGGTGATCGACGCGGGTGGCCCGGGCACCGTCGTGATCGGCTTCGGCCGGGTCGGCCGCATGGTCGCCGATATGCTGCGGGTCCACGACCAGCGCTTCGTCGCGGTCGAGGCGGACATCGACACGGTCACGGCGGCGCGGCGCGACGGTTACCCGGTGTTGTTCGGCGACGTGATCCGGCCGGAGTTGATCGGGCGGCTCGACCTGGATCACGCGAAGGCGCTGATCCTGACGATGGACGATCCGGTGCTGAGCGTCCGCATCACCCGACGGGTGCGCGCGCAGGTGCCCGACCTGCCGATCATCGCCCGCGCCCGCGACGGCGCGCACGCCGCCGAGCTGTACCGCGCCGGCGCGACCGACGCGGTGCCGGAGACGCTGGAAAGCTCGCTGCAATTGTCGGAAGTGGTGCTGGTCGATCTCGGCGTAGCGATGGGCCCGGTGATCGCGTCGATCCACGAAAAGCGCGACGAAATGCGTCAGACGATTCGCCACGCCGCCGAACTCGATCGCGAACCACGGATCAGGCGGGTGCGACGCAAGGGCGAGGTGGCGGGTTAGGATAGCGTTTGGTGCGCCGTCCAAATCGTCAGCACACGAGCTTTCGACTGATGCCGGCCATCACTGGCTTCGTCGTGACATGCTCAAAGTGGACAGTTGTGACCGGCATTCAACATTCCGAAAGGCGCTAAAAAGCCGGGGTGGTCTGCTCGTGTCACAACCGACCGAGACTGTTGAAAACGCGACCGGAGCCTGACGCGGTATATAAGCTGGCAATAAACAACTAAGTTTAGACGTTTCAACAGCTATTTTTGCAAACACACACATTCAAATCACGTAAAGACAAGAAGTTAACGATGGGGAACGAGAGGTATTGGACCACTTTGTATGGCGATCAACGCGAACAGAATCATACTCCTCCATCTTGGCAGCGCGCTTCATCCCTTTTACCGCTTCTCAAGCTAAAATAAACAATGGCTTTCGCTGGGAAAGCTCGATTGTCGCAGCGTCTGTCAAAAGGCTTGAGCCTTCTATTCGCCGCATTGGCAGGCAACCCGTACGACGCGGGTGGTCGCGACATTGCAGATAGGCTATTCAAAACAAGATCGTTGCGGCTTTCTCGCCAGCAGCTACTATCGCGTCATGCGCCGATTTTTCCTGTCCGCCCTGTCACTCCCGCTACTGGGCGCTGCTTCACCATCGCCCGGTCCGGTTCGGTATTCGCTTGCCCCGGAACTTTCGGGTAGCTCGATCACAGCGTTGAAGGTTGAGGTTCGGTTTCGAGCCGACCCATCGGGTACGACCGGTTTTGGGTGGGATGATGGCTGGGCCGGCGAACGCAAACTATGGCAGTGGGCGCATGACTTCCGGGTCACCGGAGCAACGGCGGTCGAAAAAAACGAGGATGGGCATTGGCGCATTAAGGCAACGCCTGATGCGGAGCTGACGGCGACTTACAGGATCATTTCCGCCTACGACCACGATCCAACGATCGAGGACAGCGACCAGCCTAGGCCTGTCATCCGGCCGCGCTGGTTTTATGCGGTGGGCAATGCGCTGTTCGGCTATCCCGACGATCGCGAACATGCGCCCGCCACCTTCGACTGGTCGGGCGCGTCATCGGACATCGGCTTCGCGTCCGACCTTGAGCATCTTGCCGGGCAAGACCGCAAAGCAAGTCGGCCTGGCACCGTCGCCGATGCACTGGAAAGTATCGTCATCGGTGGTCGAGACCTTCGCACCTTTCCAGCGCATGACAGATCGGGTGTGCGCGTGGCGACGATCGGAAGCTACGCTTTCACCCCCGAGCAACTCGATAGCCTGGCGCGTCAGGTGATCGGCATCAAGCGGGACTTTTGGAAGGCGGATCGCCGAGCGCCCTTCCTCGTCACGGCCGCCCCCATCGTCGGCAGTCCGACCGCGATGAGCTTTGGGGGTACGGCGCGCGGGGACGGCTTCGCGCTGTGGATCGACCGGCGGGCACCGCTTTACCGCATGAAATGGCTGCTTGCCCACGAATATTTCCACACTTGGAACCCCGCCCAGCTCGGCATCATGCCGCAGGATCGAGCGACCCGACCGGCGCATTACTGGTTCAGCGAAGGTTTCACCGATCATTACGCCCGCGCGCTGATGGTGCGCGCTGGCCTTATTTCGCCGGCGGAGTTTGCTGCACAATGGAACGAGATGCTGGCGACTTATGCGGGCTCGCCCGTCCGCAACATGCCGGGAGCGAAGGCGGCCGTCGCTTTCTGGAATAACGAGACCGCGCAGAAGCTGCCCTATCAGCGCGGCGCGATGCTGGCTGCGATGTGGAACGCCCGCCTGCTGGCCGTGAGCGAGGGGAAGTCGAACCTCGACACGGTGCTGAAGGCACAGTCTGTCGAGGCGCGATCGTCAAGGGGGATGGCGACCGGCCTGTTCCGCTCCCTCGCCGTGCGGCACGGATTAAATATCACCGGCGACGAGGACCGTTACCTGACGCGAGGCGAGACGATCATGCTGCCGCCCGAGACGTTCGGTCCCTGCGCTACGGTTGTAACCGAGCGGCGTGCGTCATTTTCGCGCGGCTTTGATGCTGAGGCGACCGCCAGCAACGGCAACGTCGCGGCAGGAGTCGATCCCGCATTGCCAGCCTATAAAGCGGGGTTACGGAACGGCATGAAGATTCTCGCATTCAAAGAAGGCGAGCCGGATAATGCCCTCGTCCCCTATGCCCTGCTGGTGGAAGATCAGAGGCGGCAGCGCACCATCCGCTACCTTCCGCAAGGCCGCGAGCAGGTCACGATCCAACAGGTCAAGCTTGGCAATACGGCTTCACTGACATGTAGGTTCACGCTTGGGGGATCGGCCCCAGTCAGGCGAACATAAATATCTTGGGAACATGGAGAGTTTGCCCGAACCGCCCTCGCTTAAACGGTGGCACAACCGAACGGCTGTAACGCTTGTCAGAGGTCGCGTTACGTTGAAAGTCGGGCCGGAAATCGTCGGTTGCCGTCGCTCGCAGTCGCCAGTTCACGACTTAAAAGCCGCTTGATTTTGCTTCGGCTTCGACAGGTTCGCGTCACGTCAAGGGCTGGTGGTGACCTTGGAACCAAATGCTTACCGCGTCGGGTAGTTCGGCGCTTCCCTCGTGATCGTCACGTCATGGACGTGACTTTCCGTCAGCCCGGCGCCGGTGATGCGGACGAAGCGGGCGCGGTCGCGGAGCGCCGCGAGGTCGGCCGAGCCGGTATAGCCCATCGCCGCGCGCACCCCGCCGACGAGTTGGTGGATGACCTCGCGCGCCGGGCCCTTGAACGGCACCTGCCCCTCGATGCCCTCCGGCACCAGTTTCAGCTCGGCGGTGTGTTCCGATTGAAAATAGCGGTCGGCCGAGCCGCGCGCCATCGCGCCGACCGATCCCATGCCGCGATAGGATTTGTAGGCGCGGCCGCCGTAGAGGAAGGTCTCGCCGGGCGCCTCCTCGGTGCCGGCGAGGAGCGAGCCGATCATCACCGACGACGCGCCCGCCGCCAGCGCCTTGGCGACGTCGCCCGAGGTGCGGATGCCGCCGTCGGCGATGACGGGGACGCCGGCGCGGTGGCCTTCTCGGGCGCACTCGATCACGGCGGTGAGCTGGGGCACGCCAACGCCGGCGACGACGCGGGTGGTGCAGATCGAGCCGGGGCCGATGCCGACCTTGATCGCGTCGGCGCCGGCGTCGATCAGGGCGCGCGTCGCCTCGGCGGTGGCGACGTTGCCGGCGACGACCTGGACCGAGTTGCTGAGCTTCTTCACGCGTTCGACGGCGCGCGCGACATCGCGGTTGTGGCCGTGGGCGGTGTCGATGACGACGAGGTCGAGCTCGGCGTCGACCAGCGCCTCGGTCCGCGCGAAGCCCTTGTCGCCGACGGTGGTCGCCGCCGCCACGCGGAGCCGCCCGGCGCCGTCCTTGGTCGCGGCGGGATAAGTCACCGCCTTCTCGATGTCCTTGACGGTGACCAGCCCGACGCAGCGATAGGCGTTGTCGACGACCAGCAACTTCTCGATCCGGCGTGCATGGAGCAGGCGGCGCGCCTCCTCCTGCCCGACCCCGACCGAGACGGTGGCGAGGTTCTCGTGCGTCATCAGCTCGGCGACGGGCTGCGCCGGGTTCTCGGCGAAGCGGACGTCGCGGTTCGTCAGGATGCCGACGAGCCGGCCGTCGCGCTCCACCACGGGAATGCCGCTGATCCGGTGGTGCTTCATCAGCGCCTGCGCCTGGGCCAGCGTCGCGTTGGGGGCGATGGTGATCGGGTTGACGACCATGCCCGATTCGAAGCGCTTGACCTGACGGACGGCGGCGACCTGTTCCTCAACCGACAGGTTACGGTGGAGCACGCCGATCCCGCCGAGCTGCGCCATGACGATCGCCATGTCGGCCTCGGTCACGGTGTCCATCGCCGCCGACAGGACGGGGATGTTGAGCGCGATGCCGCGGGTCAGCCAGGTGCGGGTGTCCGCCTGACTCGGCAGCACCTCCGACGCGGCGGGCGTTAACAGGACGTCGTCGAAGGTGAGGCCTAGCGGGATGTCCATGGGGGCGTGCGGTCCTGGGCGGGAGTGGCGGGCGATGTAGAGAAACGCCGGGGAGATCGCTAGGCCATATGGCGGCCGATCGGCGCGGGCCCGATGTCGGGGTCGGGACGTTGGATCGAAACGGTGCCAGTGAGAGGAATTGAATGCCCGAGCAGGAAGGCCTACGCCTCGTACTGACACCGCCGCAATTGGCCGCGATCATGTCGGGCGCCAATATTGAACCGCCCAATGCCGCCAACCGGGCATGGGGCGTGGCCAAGGCCGTCGTCGGCGTGGTGGAGGTGATCGGCGGCGGCGCGTTGCTAGCGGTGCCCGAGCCGACCATAGTGACCAAGGTCGGCGGTGTCGCCCTGGGCGCGCATGGGCTGGACACGATTCAAGCCGGTGCTCGCCAGGCATGGAACGGCGTGGACACCGACACGGGCACCAGCGATGCCACTACCGCGCTCGCGAGAGCGCTGGGCGTCGACGAGCGAACGGCCGAACGGATCGGTGACGGTGTCGATATCCTGGTGCCGTTGACCGTAACGGGCGCCTTGGCGGCGGTACGGGTCGCCTCGATCCGGGCGGGGCGGATTAGCTTGGCCGCGCACGAGGCGGCGGCGGGGACTCGTACTGGCGGCCATACGATCGCCCGTCACGTCGGCCAGACCGAGGCGCAGTTGCGCGCGCGACTGGCGCAGCAGACCCGCGTCACCGCGGCTTCGAGCTTTAGAACGCTGGCCGAAGCCGAGCGCGCGGTGGCGGGCGCGCTTCGGGCGCAAAAAGCGGTCATCGCGAACTGGGCGAATACCGCGCGGGCCGGTCAGACCTTTGCGGTAACCTGGCCCGCCGGACAAGTGGTCGGACACGGCGTGATCCGATCCTCCGGGCAACTCGTCGCCATGAGGAGCGTGCGCGTCGTACTGAAAAAGGAAGTGTATCGGGGTAAGCTGTACTACGTCCTGACCTCCTTCCCGGTGCCCTGATGGCGGAGGACGTCCCCTACCCGCACCTCGCCCAACTGCTTGGCGGATATTTTCACCAAGACTGGAGTGAGGATCACGTCGACGAGACGGCGGTGCTCGACGACTTCGTCGCCACGAATTGGGCCGAAACGATCGAGGCGACTGCGAGCGACATCCGTCGCTTCCTAGTCGATCATCGAACCGACACGCTGGCCGCCATCGAGCGGACGTTCATCCCGGACATCATCGTCGGTAGCGACGACGAAGAGGCGCGGGGCTGGCTTTGCGCCGTGGCCGCCAAGCTGGATCGCAATCGGGACCAAGCACCGGCTCAACCGTAAGCCGCTTGGCAGCCCTGAGCGACCGGCGCGGGCAGGGCAGCGGGCCGGGCAGGCCAAGCGTGGCGAGAACAGCGTCGGCTTGCGGCGAGCTGTGCTCGATTGGCTTTGACCTGCTCTGGAGTGGCTCTAGCATCGGCCCATCAACGGGAGGGTAACATGGGTCTGATCGCCGCCGCACTCGCGCTCGCGCTGGTGCTCCTCTACCTGATGCTGAGCATCAAGATCGTCCGTCAGGGCTTCCAGTACACGATCGAGCATTTCGGCCGGTTCACCACGACCGCGCGGCCGGGGTTCAATTTCTACCCCGCCTTCTTCTACCGGGTCGGGCGCAAGGTGAACATGATGGAGCAGGTGATCGACATCCCCGGGCAGGAGATCATCACCCGCGACAACGCGATGGTGTCGACCGACGGCGTCGTGTTCTTCCAGGTGCTCGACGCGGCGAAGGCGGCGTACGAGGTGTCGGACGTGTTCGTCGCGCTGCAGCAGCTGACGACGACCAATCTGCGCACGGTGATGGGGTCGATGGACCTCGACGAGACGCTGTCCAAGCGCGACGAAATCAACGCGCGCCTCCTGAACGTCGTCGATCATGCGACGACGCCGTGGGGGGTGAAGATCACCCGCGTCGAGATCAAGGACATCCGCCCGCCCGCCGACATCGTCAACGCGATGGGGCGGCAGATGAAGGCGGAACGCGAAAAGCGCGCCAACATCCTCGACGCGGAAGGGACGCGGGCGTCGGAGATCCTGCGCGCCGAGGGACAGAAGCAGGCGCGCATCCTGGAGGCCGAGGGGCGCAAGGAGTCGGCGTTCCGCGACGCGGAGGCGCGAGAACGGGCGGCGGAAGCCGAGGCGAGCGCCACGCGCGCCGTGTCGGACGCGATCGACGGCGGCAACACGCAGGCGATCAATTACTTCATCGCGCAGAAATATGTCGAGGCGATCGGCAAGTTCGCGACCAGCCCCAACGCGAAGACGATCCTGTTCCCGGTCGAGGCGACCCAGCTGATGGGGACGCTGGGCGGAATCGGCGAGCTGGCGAAGGAGGCGTTGGGGGAACGCGCGACGTCGCCGGTGGCGTCGCCGACCGTGCCGCGGGTGACGCAGCGCGGTCCCGACGAGGTCGACGCGTGAACGGGATCGGCCCGGCTGGCTGGTGGCTGATCGCGGCGCTCGCGCTCGGCCTCGCCGAACTAGTTGCGCCGGGCGTGTTCCTCGTATTCCTGGCGGTCGCGGCGGCGATCACGGGCGTGTCGATGCTGGCGCTACCCGAACTGCCCCCGGCGGCGCAGCTCGCCTCGTTCGGCATATGGAGCGTCGCGGCGGTGCTGATCGGGCGGCGCTGGTACCGCGACTATCCGATCGACAGCGCCGACGCGCTGCTCAACGATCGCGGCGCGCGGCTGGTCGGCGAGGTCGTGACCGTCGAGGTCGCGATCCGCAATGGGCGCGGCCGCGTGCTGGTCGGCGACGGCGGTTGGCCGGCGCGCGGACCCGACGCGGCCGTCGGCGAACGGGTACGCGTGGTTCGATGCGACGGCGGCGTGCTCACGGTCGAGACGCTCGCCTCTCTGCCCATGGCAGGGTGAGCGCGCGACCTTGTCAGGCCGCCTGGAAGGCGCCCGGCGCCGATTGCCGGACGCCCTCGTCGACATGGTCGACGAACTGCGCGAAATTCTGCACGAACAGGTCGACCAGCCGGGCCGCGGTCGCGTCATACTCGGCCTGGTTCGCCCAGGTCTCTCGCGGGTTGAGGATCGCCTGGTCGACGCCGGGGACGCTGACGGGAACCTCGAAGCCGAAATTGGGATCGGTGCGGAACTCGGCGTCGCCCAGGCTGCCGTCGAGCGCGGCGCCCAGCAGCGCGCGGGTGGCGCGGATCGGCATGCGCTTGCCGACGCCGTACTTGCCGCCGGTCCAGCCGGTGTTGACCAGCCAGCAATCGACGCCGCCGCGCGCGATCCGTTCCTTCAGCAGATTGCCATATACCGACGGATGGCGCGGCATGAACGGCGCGCCGAAACAGGTGGAAAAGGTCGCGTCGGGCTCGGTCACGCCGATCTCGGTCCCGGCTACCCGCGCGGTATAGCCGGACAGGAAATGATACATCGCCTGGTCGGGGGTGAGCCGGGCGATCGGCGGCAGGACGCCGTACGCGTCGGCGGTCAGCATGACGACGTTGCGCGGCACCGGCCCCATGTTGGCGGCCGACGCATTGGGAATGAATTTGATCGGGTAGGCGCCCCGGCTGTTCTCGGCCAGGCTGGCGTCGTGCAGGTCGAGCTTGCGCGTGTTGGGGTCCATCACGACGTTCTCGAGGATCGTGCCGAACCGCTTGGTGGTGGCGAAAATCTCCGGCTCGGCCTCCGCCGACAAGCGGATCATCTTGGCGTAGCAGCCGCCCTCGAAGTTGAACACGGCGGTGTCGGACCAGCCATGCTCGTCGTCCCCGATCAACGTGCGGCTGGCGTCGGCCGACAGCGTCGTCTTTCCGGTGCCCGACAGGCCGAAGAACACCGCCGTCCCCTCCTGCCCCATATTGGCCGAGCAATGCATCGGCATGACGCCGGTCGGCGGCAGGAGATAGTTGAGCAGGCCGAACACCGCCTTCTTCATCTCGCCGGCGTAGCGCGTGCCGCCGATCAGGATCAGCCGTTCGGTGAAGTTAACCGCGATCACCGTTTCGCCGCGGGCGCCATGGCGGGCGGGGTCGGCGCGGAAGCTAGGCAGGTCGACGATGGTGTATTCGGGGACGAAGCCGGGCAGCTCGTGCGCGGGCGGACGCACCATCATCGTGCGGATGAACAGGTTGTGCCAGGCGAACTCGTTGACGACGCGGACGCGGACGCGATGGTCGGCCTGCGACCCCCCGTACAGATCCTGGACGAACAGCTCCTTCTTGCCGCCAAGCGCGGCCACGAAATCGTCGCGGAGCGCGGCGAAATGCTCAGGCGACATCGCCTTGTTCGACTTGCCCCACCAGACGGTCGACTCGGTCTCGGCGTCGCGGACGATGAACTTGTCCTGCGCCGAGCGCCCGGTATGCGCGCCCGTCTCGACGACCAGCGGGCCATCGGCGGACAGTCGCCCTTCCCCCCGCATCACCGCCGCCTCGGTCAGCTGGGCGGTGACCAGGTTCCAGTGAAGGTCGGCGGCCGTGCCGATCCCCTGCGCGGCCAGTCCAAACGTCGGTATGCGCTCGATCACGAATGCTCCTCTCACGGTCGCGGGCGCGCGCGTCCTGGGGAGGGGTGTACGCGAGCCTCTTGTGTTCCATCGCTTAAGCGCGAAGGGGTCGCGCGGTCAAACCGGTCACCTGGGCCGGTCACCTGGGCGACGACGGTTGAGCGAGGCGCGGCTTTGCCCTACCCCACTCGGCAGCAAGGAAAGGCGGGCGTCCGGATGACGGCTTCGATCGCGCTCGTCGACGACGACCGCAACATCCTGACCTCCGTCTCCATCGCGCTCCAGGCCGAGGGGTTCACCACCCGCGTCTACTCGGACGGCGAGGCGGCGCTAAAGGCGCTGCTCGACAACCCGCCCGACCTCGCCATCTTCGATATCAAGATGCCGCGGATGGATGGGCTGGAGCTGCTCCGGCGCCTGCGCGAGAAGAGCGCGTTGCCAGTCATTTTCCTGACCAGCAAGGACGACGAGCTCGACGAGGCGCTGGGTCTGGCGATGGGGGCCGACGATTACATCGCCAAGCCGTTCTCGCAGCGCCTGCTGATCGCGCGCATCCGCGCGATCCTGCGCCGGGCGGAACTGGTGCAATCGCCGGGCTTGGTGGACGGCGACATCGGGGCGGGCGAGCAGGTCGGGGCGCTCACCCGCGGGCGGCTGGCGATGGATCCGGCGCGGCACCGGGTGACCTGGAGCGGCGAGCCGGTGACGCTGACCGTGACCGAGTTCCTGATCCTGGAGACGCTCGCCCAGCGGCCAGGCATCGTCAAGACGCGCAACCAGTTGATGGACGCGGCCTACCAGGACGACATCTACGTCGACGATCGGACGATCGACAGCCACATCAAACGCGTGCGCCGCAAATTCCGGACGGTGGACCCGGCGTTCGACGCCATCGAGACCCTGTATGGCGCCGGCTACCGATTTTCCGAGGACTGATGCCAGCAGCGACCTGGCGCTGCGCTGGTCGGGGCAGATCTCGCTCACCCGGCGGATCCTGGCGGTCAACATCTTCGCGCTGGCGCTGCTCGCCGGCGGGTTCTTCTACCTCGACTCGTTCCGGTCGCGGATCGTCGACGGCCGGGTCGCCCAAGCGCAGCGCGAGGCGCGGCTGGTCGCGGAGGCGATCGCCGCCGCCCAGCCGCCCGCGCGCGACGCACTGATCCTGCGC
>CAXTRJ010000023.1:0-19552 GCA_964246585.1 uncultured Sphingomonas sp.
CCGTTTTCCAGCGGGCATGAGCGGCCATGGCGGCTGGGCCGTCGGGTGCCGGGGTCGGAGCGGCTGGCGTCGCGGCGCCAGCGGCTTCGCGTCGCATCGAGCCGAGCTGGCGGCGCCGATCGGTGACCCGGTCGAGCGCCGGCCCGTCGTCGACGCTCGCGACCGCCGTCCCCATCGCGTCCAGAGATGCCTCCTCAGCCTTCAGGGGCAGCTCGAGCGTGACGAGTGCCACGTCGAGCCCGGCCATCGCGGTTTCCAGCCGCTGCGTGATCTGGGTGCGGGTTCCCTCGTCGACCTGGCGCAGGCGCCCGGCCTGTGTGCGGTCGCCTTCGATGGTAGACCAGCGGTCCACGATCTTGCGCACGTTGCGGACGTCCTGGAGCGGCTTGAGCCCGGCCTCGATGGCGTCCAGCCTGTCGAGGCCGAGCAGATCGCCGACGAACCGGGCGAGCGGTGAGTTCGCGTCGGAACCCGCCTCCTGGTAGATTTGCAGGAGCTGGCCCAGCTGCGATTGCGGCAGGTAGCTCCGCTCAGTAAAGAAGTTCGCCGGTCCCGCGTCGAGCCGCTCGCCGGGCTCGACGCCGTTCGCGTCCAGCCTCGAGCCGTAGCGCGCGTCGTTCGTGCCCGTTGTGGCCACGGCGACGCTGCCGCTGGCGGCCGAGCGGTGCAGCAGCTGGCGCGCATAGGCGGGATCGGCTCGCTTGAGGGACTGGATGCCCCCGGTGAGCGCAAGCTCGATCGCCGACAGGAGGCTGGTCTTGCCCGCCCCGTTCTCGCCATGGACGAGGACCACCTGCGCGTCGAGCGGGGCGTGGACGTGGCCGCGTATGCTGCGGAAGTTGGTGATGTCCACCGATTGGAGGAGCGGATCGGTCATGGCAGTTCCTCCTCTCCGGCCGGTTCGCCGGCCACCGTCTGCATCTGCATGGTCAGCGCGGCGTCGAGTATCGCGCCGATGGAGGTAGTCACCGCGTCCTCGCCCTCTTGCGAAGCGTCGACCAACTTCGCCACCAGTTCGGCATCGGTGCCGACCGGCAAGTATCGCTGGAGCTGCTCCATCGCCGAGCCGCCCTGGTCGGGGTCGGCCGGCTGCTCGGGGAGCGACAGGGGCAGCAGCAGCCGGATGCGGTCTTCGAGCCGCTCCGCGTCGTCGGCGTGGAGACGGCCGTCGACCCCGTCCGTGCCGGCGGGCTCGACGTGCAGTACGAGGCACGTCCCGGCCAGCGCGTCGGCGCCGCCGGTAAGCGCGGCGCCCGCGAGGATGGCGGTGACGACCAGGCGCGAGCCGGTGACGTCGAGCGCGCGGCTGAGCCCCTCGATCCTCTGCCGCACGCGGGAGCCATCCCGGTCGCCGAACGCGCCCGTTGTGGTGTCCACGAGGATGACGAGGTCGAGCGCGCGGCCTCCGACTCCTCGCATCGCGCCCGTGAACTCGAAGTCGACGCCTGCGACCTTCAGCGGCGTGGGCACGTCGCGGTAGCTTGCCTGCAGCAGCCGGTCGCGTATCGCGGCCACGAGCGGGGAGGAGTTCACAGGAGCATCTCCGTGGCGAATAGACTCTGGAGCTCGTTGACGGTCGCCGAACGCGCGAGGAGGTCGCCCAGGCTGACGTGGGTGGTCTGGACGCGGCCCGTCCGACCCGGGGCTCCGCCCGGGCGCCTGGCGCTTGAGGAGACCATGCGGTGCCAGGCGTCGTCGCCATGGATCACGACCGCGTTGTCGTTGTCGAAGGCGCCCCGGGTCTTGAGCGCGATCGCCTCGGTCGCCGACTTGACGATGAACACCGGCCGGGGCGTGGCGCCGGTGCGGGAAGGGAGCGCGGTCGCCGCTCCGGATCCAAGGTCGTCGTTGGCAGGTCGCGCGAGGGACCAAATGCCTGCGGACCGGCCGTGTTCCAGCAGCGACAGGGCCACGCCGAGCCGGCCGAGTCCGGCCGCGCGCGCGTTCTGGTCAACTGCGAGCATAGCCGGCGGCATGGCGCTGATCGGCTCGTAGGCCAGAGGATCGCGCTGTAGGCAGCCGTTTCTGAACAGATGAACTAGACGCGACCAGATCGAAATCCCCTGGTTCACGGCAGGCGTCCGGCTCTCGTCCGCGGGGTCGAAGGTGGCGAGTCCGCCCGCCAGCTCGCGCAAGTGGTCCAGGCATGCCTTCAGAGTGGCACCGAACCCCGCCTTGCCCTCGTCGTCGAGCGCTAGCTGCATGAGGCCCGACAGCTTGTCGGCAAGCGTCTTCAGCACGAGCGCGATCAGGGTCTGCTCGGCCCACGCCCTCAGGTGCGACGCGGTCTCGATGCCGTGGGCGTCGTGGTCGTACGCGTCGACGTAGATGCTGCGCAGCACGTCGCGCTGACCCGGTTTGATGCTCTCCTCACAAAACACCTGGGCCGATGCGGCAGGCGCGCACGGCCAGTGCCAGGGATGCATCTCCTGGGCGCGGATGAAGATCGTCTGGAGGTTGCTGTCCTGGATCGAGAGGCCGAGTACCAGCGATCGGGAGTTCGCGGCGAGGTCGACGATGGCGGCGCGCATGGCCGCGAACCTCT
This sequence comes from uncultured Sphingomonas sp., assembly GCA_964246585.1. Taxonomy (GTDB): domain Bacteria; phylum Pseudomonadota; class Alphaproteobacteria; order Sphingomonadales; family Sphingomonadaceae; genus Sphingomonas. The sequence continues at coordinate 2,546 of CAXTRJ010000023.1, forward strand.
GGATCTCCGGCCAGCGCATGATCTGGGTGTGGCTGCCGGTGAGATAGGGCCGGAACGTCGCGGGGTCGGCCGTCGCGTGTACAATACACCCATGGAACTTGAGCAGTCGGGCGCGGCCGGGAGAGCCTCGGAGCTGGTCGGGATCGACCACGACCTGGAGCATGCCGGGCGCGCCGCCGCTCAGCCGGTCAATCGCGGCCTCGATGAAGCCGTCCCAGTTCGCCGACGCGATCGAACGCACCGCGCCCTCCATCACCAGCATGGCTATGCACAGGTGCTCGGCGGCGGGCGGTCTGGGGTGGGCGAACGCCGCGCGAATGTCGATCGCGGTCCAGAGGACGAAGTCGCCGGGCTCGCCGGGCACCCTGATGTCGAGCACGCGCGAATACTTGGTCCACAGCGCGCCGATGATGGCGTCGCGCTCGGGCCACGCCGGGAACGACGTTCCATACCGGCCCGCGAGCGCGCCCATGGCGACTCCGGCGTGTCCGAGCGCCTCCTCCAGCGCCGGCGTGAACCGCGCGCTCCTGGCCGGGTCGGCCGCGCCCGCCCTGAGGTATTCGATGCCGGTCTCGAGGAGGTCGCCGAGATCGGGCGCCTTGCGCGAGAGTCCCGAGCCCACCCACAACGCGAACTCGCCCGCGGCGACCGCGTGCGCCACTGGTGCGAACTCGGCGTCCAGCTTGGCCAGCACCTGCGGCACGGTGATCTGCGTGGCTGTGGGCACTAGTGCCAAACGGACGACCTCGGTTCGAAGGGTGACGCGGTCGCCGCGCCTAAGGGAGTGCATGGGTATTGGGTGGTGCTTTGTCGCACAAGGGCCGGCTGGCCGAATCAGCCGAGCAGACGGGGCCGTGCCGCTGCCGGGCTGACCGCGACAGCGCTCGAATGGCGGCTAGGCGGGACCAGCGTGGCCGCGGCCGTTTTCGGCCCGTTTAGTAGCGTCGACCGGGCTGTCAGCCCCGTCCCCGTGATAGAGTCAGGTAAGCGGTCTGCGTCGACGAGACTAGAGGGCCGCACGTGGTCCAATCATCGTTGAGACGCGTGACCGCCTACTGGGAGCATATCGCGGTCCATCCGCAGCGTGAATCACATCTTTGCCCGCTTGTGAGTCCCCACAGCACCTAGGATCAGCGACACTACCCTCCTACCTCCCGCAGTGCTTGCACGGTGTGCGAAGGGCGGGGTTACGGCATGCTTAGCGCACGATAGGCGACGTGCTGACAAGGGGGCCAGCCAAAGCACAGGCAGCCGTTCAAATTCCATGTGTGACCGCGCCTGTTAAGCTATTCCCGGATACATCAGGCGAGGTTAAGTCGTTCGAACATAGCGCGGTTGCGACGCTCTGCATCGGTCAGCACCTTCGCGTAGCTCATTACCTCAAAGTAGAGGCGATGGTTTCTATGGTAGCCGTAATACCCCTGACCATCCGGTGTAGGCGTTGCGTCCCAGTCTTGCAGCTGGTCCTTTAGCCGGGGCGTGATGTCGCAGACGATGTAGCAGTTCGTCGGGATATCAGGTGAGGCCACGCTGATCGGACGCCCGTTGGCGTCGAGCCTGGAGCCAGCCCTGATTTCCCGCACGGTCTTGACGACCTGCTTGAGCGGATTCTCATCATCGGTGTAGTCGTCCCGCATCGGGCGCTTGAACTCTATGACTGTGAGAGATGTGAGCGGCTGCTTGCCCTCGGTCATTGCGAAATCGCGATCAAAGATTAGCAGATCGGGCCGCGTCAGGGAGTCGCAGTCAAGTTCTTGGATCGCGCGTAGCGCCCGGTCGGACGAGACGAACTCATGATAGTTGAGGCGCTCATCGAGGATCCAAAGGTTTTGCTGCGATAGCAGCACGTCGTCCGAACTAGCGTTCATCGGAAAGATGATGCGGTGCAGGACCTTTTCGAGCGGGTAGCGGTCGTCCTGGTCCTCAAGCGACAGGGCCTTTGAGAACAGGTCGAGAATGATGCGGCGGTGGGCCACGTACTGGGCGAGCGCGGCCACGCCCAGCTCATTGTATCGTCATGAATGTCGACAGCCGATCGCGATAACCTTCGTAGTCGTCCAGCTTAGCCCCTTCGAGGATGATGCGTTTGCCCTCCCTCTTGAGCTCGACCTCGCGTTGGTGGAGTTCCCGATGCAGGGCCGCCTCCAGGTCCGTACGGCTGCCAGATGCAGGCATGCGGTCGATGAACTCGGAGGCGCGCCTCAGCAGAATCCGATAGTGGGGTGCCTCATCGTCGACGTATCGTCGTATGCGTGCGAGCTTGGCTGAATTCATGTCAGACAGCACCGATGCCAAGTCCTCCTGAATGAAGGAGACGCAGGCGTCTCGGACATCGGATCGCTTGATCTCGTCCGGCAACAGCGTCGGAAGATCCGGCTCGGCATCGGCGTCCGATGCCTCTCCCTCTCCGATGTCGAGGGCGGTGCGGGCGTGATTTACGTGGGCGTTGAGGTAGTCGCCCGTGACAACAGCGAGGTAGGCGAAGCTCTCGTCGCCGTCGGAGATCCGGCCCGATGCGAGGTTCGGCACGTAGGTGTCGAGCTTCTCGGCTTCCACCGCGCGATCGTTGGCGCAATAGAGCAGCCGATGGCGCGTCACGCGCGGCTCCGTCAGGCGAAAGCCGTAGACGGTGAACTCCTCATCGCGGATGCGGAAGGTTCGTTGTGAAGCAGTGCGCCTGAACTGCTCCTCAAAAACGCGGTTGACGGAAACCGCAGCCGCTCCCGATCTCACCTCGATCGTGGGCGGCTCCGGTTGCATGAGGAGTAGGATGAAGTGCTCGCACATGCGCCGTGCGATCTGATCAAGATCGAGAACCACCTGCGATCGGAAGGGCTCGCGGAAGCCCGCGAGTTCGACGACGGTGCCGGGCACGCGGCGGTCAGCGTCGGCGGCCACGACCTTGTCCGGATCGTAACCTTCGTCAAAGTCGAACTTCCGGGCGATCGGACGGTCACCGTCGAGGAACACGCTGTCGATACCGACACGCCGAAAGGCCTTGAGCCACAGGAATCGCCCCAGCCCCTGGCCCCCGCGGCTGTACTTGTACTCCGAGAAGGCCGTGTTGAAGGAGTCCATGTTGTCGTCATCGAAGCCAACGCCGTTGTCGATCACGGTGAAACCAGCGATGCGCTGTGGACTGTCCGACAGCAGGTTCGGCTCCTCGTGGACGAGGATCGTGATCTTCGGCTGCGCTGGCCCTTGGTCTTGGATAGCTTGATGCGCGTTCATGACGGCTTCGAAAAGCGGGAGCAGCGGCTTCCACTTCGGCAGTACCGTTTGCCTTACTTGACCGGAGAGGCTCGCGCGGAGACCTGCCATCTTTCAGAGCGCACGGGCGGCGTGTGCCGCCCGTTCCGGGGTTTGTGAAACCCGCCTGCCGCCGCTTCCCCGCATCATCTTGCCCATAGCCGATCATCCTTGGGCAAGAACGATAGCCGAACATCGGGCGAGGAGCCAACACCCGACACCGCCTACTTTCTTTTGGATTCCCCTGCTTGTCGCGACGGCCGGCGAACCGTTCAGAAGCTACCTACGCAGCGCGGACGTCCGAAGCGGACTGCCTAGCATAGAGCCGGTCCATCTCCTTATCGAACCGCTCCCATAGCGCCGTGCCCTCCTCTCCCAGCATCTCGGTGTCGCGCTGGAAGCGGTTCTCCTCGTGCACAGCGTCAAGCGGATCGCTCCAGGGGAAAGTTGCGGCTGCTTCAAGCCTAGCCAGCGTCGCTTCAAGGCGCGATCGGATCATCGAACGTCTCGGCTCCGACAGCCTGTTGCGTTCGGTCTGGTCTTGCGCGAACAGGTCTGCCTGCGTGTGTCTCATGCTGTGTTTCTATGCTCTCGCGCACGCGGCGGCAACGATGCAGCCACCAAACGAGAGGGGAAAAGTGACGAACGGTTGGCGCGCGGATCGGCTGCCCGAGATCGTCCGCTCGATGGCTTCGCGGCCGCGGCACGAGGCGCTGCGCGGCCTGGTGACGGAACTGCTGCGCGAGGGCTTCGGCGCCGCATTCAGCGAGCTGGAACATGAGCGCTACCTCGTCGATAACAGCGGCCGGATCGACGTGGCGTGGGGCGCCACCGTCATCGAATTGAAGAGTGATCTTCGACGCGAGGAGCGCGATGTCGTCGCGCGCATGCCCGATTACCTGGCTGACGCGAGCCGGCGGAGCGCGCCGGGCCGCACCACCGTCGGCCTCGCCACGGATGGCGCGACGCTGCTGGCTTACGCGCTTGATCGCGGCGTGCTCGCACCGATCGGCCACTACGAGGTGGAGGTCGAACATCCCGAACGGCTGCTGAGCTGGCTGGAGCCGCTGCTCGCGCCCGTCCCGGAAGTGATGCCTACGCCGATCGCGGTTGCGCTTACCTTTGGCCGGCACAGCCTCGCCTTTGGCCGCGCCCATGCGGAACTTAAGCGCCTGTGGGCTGAGGTCAGCGACCATCCCGAAGTGCAATTGAAGCGGGACCTGTGGGATGGGTTGCTGCGCCAGGTCTATGGCGACGATGTCGGCAGCGACGCGCTGTTCCTCCAGCACACTTATCTCACCATCCTCGTGAAGGCGATCGCCGCGCGCGTGCTCGATCTGGAGGTCGATGACCCGGCGGAGATGTTATCAGGCCGGCTGCTCACCAACGAAGGCATCGTCGGTGCGGTCGAGGCCGACTTCTTTGACTGGCCGCTGCTCGCCAAGGGCGGCGACGAGCTGGTGCGCTCGCTCGCCGGGGAGACGGTGCGCTTCAGGCTGCGAGACGTCGAGGTCGACGTGCTCAAGAGCCTCTACGAGAGCTTGATTGATCCCGATGAGCGCCACGATCTCGGCGAGTATTACACGCCCGACTGGCTGGCGGCGCGCGTAGTCGCGGCGGCCGTTCCGCGCCCGCTGGAGCAGCGTGTGCTCGATCCGTCATGCGGCTCGGGCACCTTCCTGTTCCATGCGCTGCGCCGCCTAATCGCAGCGGGCCGGGAGGCGCGGCTGCCGCCGGCCGAGATCGTCGCTATCTGCGCGACCCGCGTTTTCGGGATCGATGTGCATCCGGTCGCGGTCGCGCTCGCGCGCGTCACCTGGCTACTGGCGCTCGGCGATCTCGTGCAGGATCGGCCGCCGACCCTCAGTGTGCCCGTCTATATGGGCGACTCAATGCAATGGAGCCTGCGCCCACTCGGCGCGTCGGCCGAAGTGCTGGTGGACGTGCCCCCAAACGATCCGCCGTTGCGCATCCCAGCCGGACTGGCGAGCGACCAGCATCTGTTCGAGCGCGCGCTCGACGAACTCAACCGCGGGCTCGACACGCTCGCCGAGCCGGATGCGATCCGCGACGCAATCGCCCGCGCCGGCGCTACTGCCGAGGATGCGGCGTTGCTCGGCCGCACCTTCGCGCAGCTGAAGCAGCTCTTTCTCGACGGCCGCAACCACATCTGGACCTTCGTGCTGCGTAACCTGCTGCGCCCCGTCTGGTTGTCACATCCCGATCACCGCGCCGACGTGCTGATCGGCAATCCCCCCTGGATCGTCTATCGCCACTTAAGCCCGGAGATGAAGGACCGGATGCGCGAAGCGCTGCAGAGCTATAACCTCTGGGTCGGCGGCAGCCTGGCCACGCATCAGGATATGTTCGCTTTGTTCTGGGCGCGCGGGGCCGAACGTTACCTGCACGAGAGCGGCACGCTAGCGCTCGTCCTGCCCTATGCTGCGCTTAATGCACCGGTGTTCGCCGCGATGCGTGACGGCAGCATGCAGCGCGTGCAGGTCGCGATCACCGGCGGTTGGGGGTTGGAGCGCGTATGGCCGATTTTCGGAGCGCAATCGGGCAGCAGCACTACGAGCACCTGCGTGCTCTTCGGCGAGCGCGACCGCGTCGGGGCGCCACCCGTGCAATTCGATCGCTGGGTGGGCGTGTTGCCTCGGCGCGATGCAAGCGAAGCCGAAGCGGCGGAGGCGCTGGACCATGTGCGGGCAGCGTGGCCAAGGCCGCGGACGCTGATTTCCGCATCACCTTACCGCAGGCGCTTTCGGCAGGGCGCAAGCCTCAGCCCGCGTCGCTTCTTTCTGGTGGAGCACGTCGCCTCCGGGCGGTTGCAGAGCCGCCGCGACGCCCCACGCGTCCGTGGTCGTGTTGGTAATCTCGACAAGCGGCCGTGGACGACCGTCGAGCCTCCGGAAGGCCCGGTCGAACGCACCTTCGTGCGTCGAATTGCATTGGGCGAGTCCATCGCACCCTACTGCGTCCTTGGGCTCACAACCGGCGTTATCCCGATGGAGGATGGCGCGATACTTACTGCGGCCAGCGCCGACGTACACGGGCACCGGGGGCTGGCGGCCTGGCTGCGCAATGCTGAGGCGAAGTGGAACGAGCACAGCAACAAGGATGTAAATGGCAATCCCCGCATGTCACTTGCTGAGCGCGTCGACGCGATGGGCACACTCCGAGCTCAAGCCAATCGAACGCCAGTACGTGTCCTCTACACAAAAGCCGGAACACGGTTGAGTGCCTGCTGGATTGAAGACGATGACGTAATCGTCGACACGAAGCTGTATTGGTCAGCCGCTTACTCGCTCGAAGAAGCCGCTTACGTGTCTGCGGTTCTGAACTCCGAGATCGTGCTCGATCGCGTTAGGGACCTCCAGCCGGTTGGACAACGCGATCCGCGCGACTTCGACAATCTGGTCTGGACGCTGCCAATTCCCGAATTCGACGCGGCCGAGGCGCTACATACGGACCTCGCCGCAGCGGCGCTGCACGCCGCCCAAGTCGCCGCGCGCGTCGAGCTGCCCGACAACGCCCATTTCACCGCCAAGCGGCGCTTGATCCGGCAGGCGCTAGACGCCGACGGCGTGGCGGAAACAATCGAGCGGCTCGTCGACGCCCTACTTCCTCTTTGATGCCCTCATCAGAACGGCTGCTGTTGGACAGATTGCACCGTATGCCGTGCGTCAGAGATCCTTTGAAGCAAGCACGCTTGACCCCACAGAAGAACTACCTGTCAGCCCCGGATAGCGATCAACGACGCCATCAGTAGCGTCACCGTCGAGACCATTCCAATGTAGGCGACAAGCCACTCAATCGCGGCAACTTGCAACTAGGCGACGGTAGCACGCTACTCAGCACGGCACCTGAACGAACGGCTGGAGTCGCCGAGTCGGCACCCGAAGGCGGACGGGCCGTAATCCACCAGCTTTCGTCCCAGAACGCGCGCGAACTCGGCGTCGGTTTGCAATCGACACTCATCCCACGCTCAGACCGATTTGCTCCACGATTGATCGGAGCCACTTCGCGCGAAACGGCTTGACGGGAACGGATGTACGACGGAACATAAGGAGAACAGAAGTATTCCCGAGTCCATGCCCGTCCAGCAGCCCCGTTCCGACCAGATCGCCGTTCTCCGCGCCAGCGTCGAGGCTGTCACTGGTCCTTCGGTCGAGCACGGCGTGCTCGCTTTCGGCGTCGACGCGATTGACGACCGGCTGGCGCACGGTGGCCTCGCCGTCGGCGGCCTGCACGAGGTCGCGGGCGCGACGACGGCGCTGGGTGCGAGCACCTGCGGCGGACAGCGCGCCAGCGAAGAGCGAGCTTTTCACCGCGCGGCTGACGATCGACGTCACGCCGGTACTGCGCGGCCGGATCAAGGTCGCCGCCTTCGGGCGCGGCCTCACCGTCGCCGACATGCTCCGCACGATGCTGGAAGAGGCGTTCCCCGATGAGCAGATCGAACGGCCGTGACCACCTCGCTGACCCGCGCCACCGTGCTGTTCCTCGACGGCAAGGTGAACGACCGGGTGCGTTTCGGGCGACCCACGGCGGACCGCATCATCGACCGGCGCTGCCGCGTCGAACTCTTCGAGCCGGGCGCGCTGTTCGGCTTCGTGCAGTGGCGCGCAAATGCCTTCGGGACCGAGCTGTGGCGGTTGTAGGTGCTGCGCGCGGGCGAGCCCGGCGCGCGGCTCTCGACGGTGCCGGGCATCGCGCCCGGCGCGGACATTCTGGTGAGCGCCGCCGGCGCTGCGCGCGTATCCCGCGCGCTCGAGTTGATCGACGCCATCGAGGCTGCCGGGACCGATCCGGCCGACGTACCCGAAAGCTACTGGCGCATGTCGCAGAACCGGCTCTCGAGCGGCTCGGAATGCCGCGTCTATGGCGTCGCCGAGCAGCCCGAGCAGGTGCGTCGATGACCAAGCGGTTGTCGCTCGGGCGCATCGTCGTATTCAGCCTGACGGGTCTCGGCGCGATCGCGATCGCCGCCTCGGCCGTGGATGTCTGGCCGATGCGGTTGCTCTACAACGCGAGCGCCAGCGTGCCGCTCGGCTGGTACGCGGTAAGCGCGCCCGAGGCGATCGGGCCGGGCGATCTCGTGATCGTTCGGACACCCAGGGCCGTCAAGCCGCTCATGGTCGAGCGCGGGTTGATCGGCGCGGGCGTGCCGCTGGTGAAGCGCGTCGGCGCAGTCCCGGGCAGTACCGTCTGCCGCAACGATGTGCGCGTTAGCATCGACGGAACGCCCGCAGCGGTAGCGCGCGCCGCCGACATCTTCGGCCGCCCGCTCCCGCACTGGAGCGGCTGCCGACGGCTCGGCCCTCGCGACGTGTTCCTCCTCAACTCGGGCTCGCCCGGCTCGTTCGACGGCCGCTACTTCGGCCCGACGCCCGCGCACGACATCATCGGCAAGGCCCGTCCGCTATGGACCTGGTGAAGATCTCCGCCGCGAGCGGGACAGCGTTAATGGCGGCGCTCACCATGGTGTCGACCGGCGCGAGCGGGCGCGCCGAGCCGACACACGTCGAGCTGCACCCGACCGCGTCGCCGGAGCGTGCACGGACGCGCGTTGAAGCCACGTCTCATGCGTCGGAGCCTACGCCAAGCATCTCCTCTCCCGGCTCGATTATGGCGTCGACGGCAATCCTGCCGGTCCTGCAGCCCGCATCGCGTTTTCCGCTCGTCAGGCCGTCCGTTGATCGCTGGTCGGGGCTGATCGACGAAGCGGCGCACCGGTTCGGTATTCCTACTGAGTGGGTGCGCGGCGTGATGCAGCTCGAGAGCGCAGGGCGCACGCACCAGAACGGCCATCCGATCGTGTCGAGCGCGGGCGCGATGGGGTTGATGCAGGTAGTGCCGGCAACCTTTGCTGAGCTTCGCGCACGTTACAGTCTCGGCCCCGACCCGCACGATCCGCGCACCAACATCATGGCAGGCGCGGCGTATCTGCGCGAAATGTACGACCGCTACGGGCCGCGCTACTTCCTCGCCGCCTACAACGCCGGTCCGGCGCGCGTCGACGATCACCTCCGAACCGGCCGCGCGCTATCTTATGAGACGCGCGCCTACACCGCTTCGCTCATGCCGGCGCTTGTCCCGAACGCCGTCGCCGTGTCGGCCACGACGTCGACCAGCGTACAGGATCTGACCAGCGTCGAGACGCTTCGAGCCGCCGCTTCCGCTTCGTCCCGGTTGGTCGATCGGCGTCCGGCAAGCCCGTTCGCCGCGTCCATATTCGTCAGGACGGCTGCTTCGGTCTCGGCGGCGGCGTCGCGCGATGCCGAGCGACTCCGGGGTGGCCTGTTCGTCACGTCGAGCGCTGCCGACCAGCGCCGATCCACGCAGGCTGATGGCATCGCCGAGAACTGACCGATGTGCAGCGATACGGGTCACGTCGGTGGGAGCAAGGACCGGGAGGGGAAGGTCAGAAGCGAGGGCAAGATAGAAGGCCGCGGCACGCGGCGGGGTATTTGCCCCGGTCTGCATGTCGGTTGGCGCGGCACGCGCCCAAGATGGAGCACTGCCGTGCTTAGTCAGAAAGCCAAAGAAGAGAGGCATTTAGGTCGTGCTTCGTCCGACCAGCTACGATGGGACACGCCGCATGGCGCGGTCTGACGAGGATCGTTTCCGGCTGCGGCCAGGCACGCCGCGCCGAACGGGCGACCAGGAAGCGCAACGGTTCACACGCCAAGTGTTGCGCGCCGCCCAGAAGTGCGGCGGCGGCTCCGGCCGTCCGCTCGTGCGCGGCAGGAGCCGCGGGGCCGAGAAGGGGCGCGGCCATGTTGCTGCCAAGCTGGTCGGCGCACGACTCGGCCCACGCGCCCGTCGCGTCGTCGTGAAAGCGCGGCTCGTCGTCCACGCCCAGGCCGCGCCCGGCTCGACCGCCGCCCATCTCCGCTACATACAGCGCGACAGCGTCACCCGCGAAGGCGAGCGGGGCCAGGTCTATTCGGCAGCGCAGGGCGTTGCCGACGCGGAAGCCTTCGAGGCTCGCGTCCGCGACGATCGCCACGAGTTTCGCTTCATCGTGTCTCCCGAGGACGCCGAGGAACTCGGCGACCTGCGCGCCTTCACCCGCGACCTGATGGGCCGCATGGAGGCCGATCTCGGGACCAAGCTCGACTGGGTCGCAGTCGATCATTGGGATACAGACAACCCGCACACCCACATCGTCCTGCGCGGCGTCGACGAGACCGGCGCCGATCTCGTCATCGCCCGTGACTATATCAGCCACGGCATGCGGGGACGCGGCTCCGAACTCGCCACCGAGCAGCTTGGCATCCAGACCGAGCGCGAGATGCGCGAGCGAATGACGCGCGAGGTCGGCCAGGAGCGCTGGACCGGCCTCGATCGCCAGCTCACGGAAATTAGTCGCGACGGTGCCGTTGACCTAACCGACGTGCCCGCCCCAGCCGATGACGGCTTCCGCCGCCGACTGCTCACGGGCCGGTTTGCAAGAGCTCGAACGGCTCGGGCTCGCCGAACGGGAGCGGGGCGATCGGTGGACGATCTCCGCCTCGGCCGAACCGACCCTCCGTGCGCTCAGCGAGCGGGGCGACATCATCCGTACGATGCAGCGCGCGATGGGCGAAATGCAACGCTCGCTTGCGATCCACGACGCGGACGACGCCTCGGCGCGCCCGATCGTCGGACGCATCGCCGCCAAGGGACTGGTCGACGAGCTGCAGGACCGCGGCTTTCTCGTCGTCGACGCGCTCGACGGGCGCGCCCACTATGTCCGGCTGCCCGACCGCGCCGAACTGGCGGCGTTCCCGGTCGGCGGTGTGGTCGAGGTCTGTGGCGCTGCGCGCGAGCCTCGCCCAGCCGATCGCACGATCGCCGCGGAGACCGGCCCCGACGGGTTCTACCGTGCCGATCGTCATCTCGCAGCGGTGCGTGCAGCCGCGCGACCCAGTGATAATCCGGACGCCTACGTCACCGCGCACGTCCGCCGGCTCGAGGCGATGCGGCAAGCGGGCCTCGTCGAACGGGTGAGCGAGGGCGTCTGGCGCGTCCCGGCCGACTACCTCGATCGTGCCGCCGCGCATGAGGCAAGCCAATCGGCCGGCGCGGTGGTCGAGCTCCGATCGCATCTCGACATCCGCGCTCAGGCGCGCGCGATCGGCGCGACCTGGCTGGACCGGGCGCTGATCGAGGATGTGCGGCCAGCACCCGTCGGGTTCGGAGCGGAGGTCCGCGCGGCGCTCGACGATCGCCGGTCGATGCTTGAAGCTGAGGGACTGGCTACCCGGCGTGGACAGCGACTGATCCTTACCCGTGACTTGCTGGCGACGCTCCGGACGAAGGACGTAGCGCAGGCGGGCACGCGGATGGCGACCGAGACGGGGCTCGACATCGATCTGCCGGTAACGGCGACACGGTGCGCGGCGTGTACCGGCGCTCGGTTATGCTGGCGAGCGGTCGGTTCGCGATGCTCGATGACGGGGTCGGCTTCAGCCTCGTCCCCTGGAAACCCGTACTCGAGCAGCAGCTCGGCCGCGAGGTGCGCGCGGTGGTTCGCGGCGGCATTGTCTCATTCGACTTTTCGCGGCAGCGTGGCATTGGCGTGTGACTGATGATCGCCGGCGTCAGCGACCGTACAAAAAATGAGAAACTGAAGGGATCGAGCTCCTACGCTGGGCTGGTGCCGGAACCGACTGAGCGCTAGGGTCCACGCTCGACCTAGTTTTCAGATTTGCGGTGTCTGTACAAAGACTTGCGTGGTCTTTGATCTTCCTGTCAAGCCTTAGCAATCCGCGTTGCAAGCGTGCCGTATGCAGCACGTGATCTCGGGTTGCGTGAGGCGGTCGGATGTCACCGACCAAGGTACTTCTCGGTCAGATGGTGGTGGTGTTCGCGATCGTCGCGGCCGCATGCTCGCTCGCGACCCAATCGACCGCCGCCGCGCTCGGCCATCAGCCGCAGCTCGGAGCTCCTTGGACCGTTCTTTTCGGCGAGCCGATCTACGAGCCCTGGCGCTTCTTCCTGTGGTGGTTCCAGTTCGAGGCCTATGCGCCAGCCGTCTTCGACCGCGGCGGCATGATCGCCGGCGCGGGCGGCTTGGGTGGCGCGCTCGCCGCGATGATTGGCTCGGTCTGGCGCGCGCGCCAAGCCAAGCTCGTCACCACCTACGGCTCGGCGCGCTGGGCGACCCCGCGTGACCTGAAGCGATCGGGGCTGCTCCGGCCGACCGGCGTCTTCCTCGGCCGCGCGGACGATCGCTACCTGCGCCACGAAGGTCCCGAGCACGTGATGGCGTTCGCGCCAACCCGTTCGGGCAAGGGCGTCGGCCTCGTCGTACCGACGTTGCTGTCCTGGACCGGCTCGGCCGTCATCCACGACATCAAGGGCGAGAACTGGACGATCACCGCCGGCTGGGCCGCCGATCTCGTCACCGACTTCCGCCCATCTCAGCCCAAGGAGACCGCATCATGATTCGTTCGTCCGTGAAAAAGCTGGGGGCGGTCGCGGCCGCCCTCCTACTCGGGACGGGGATCGTCGGCCTGCCAGCGCCCGCGGGCGCGCAGCTCACCGTCTACGACCCGACCAACCTCACGCAGAACGTGCTCAGCGCAGCGCGCGCGCTCCAGCAGATCAACAACCAGGTGCGCAGCCTGCAGAACGAGGCGCAGTCGATCCTCAACCAGGCGCAGAGCCTAGCTAACGAAGGCCGCAACCTCGCCAGCCTCGCGAGCTCGCCGCTCGCGCAGTTGCAGCAGGACATCCAGCAGACGCGCCAGCTCCTCGCCCAGGCGCAGGGGCTGACGACGCAGGTGACACGGCTCGACCAGCAGTTCCGCCAGCAATACCCGGGCGGCTACGGCGCGGGTGGCGCGTCGAGCAACCGGACGCTCGCCGACGCGCGCGCGCAATGGTCAAACTCGCTGGAGGGGCTGCGCACGACCCTGCAGATGCAGGCGCAGATCAACGACACAATCACCGCCGACCAGGGCGCATTGTCGGGCATCGTCGGATCGAGCCAAGGCGCGGTCGGTATCCTGCAGGCGACCCAGGCCACCAATCAGCTCCTCGCGCTGATGGCCAAGCAGACGATGCAGGACCAGCAGCTCCGCATACGGGTCTAAGCTCCGACCTGCCGGGGCAGGCGATCGCGATTGTCACCGAGCCTGTTTACGACACGGTGACTGGCCGGACGTTGCTCATCCCGCAGGGCTCGCGCCTCCTCGGGCAATATGACGCGCAGGTGTCCTTCGGTCAGAGCCGCCTCGTCTGGAACCGGCTAATGATGCCCGATGGCTCATCAATCGTGCTCGACCATCTCTCGGGCACGGACGCGCGCGGATTCGCCGGAATCAAGGACAGGACCGACAATCATTGGGGTCGCCTCTTCTCCGGTGCGGCACTCTCGACATTGCTCGGCGTCGGTGCCGAGCTCGGCTCGCCGAACCGCGGGCTGGGCGACAGCGATCAGACCATCGTCGTCGCGACTGGTCGTAGCGTGCAGGACACTGCCAATCAGGTCGGGCAGCAGATCACCCGCCGCAACCTCGCTGTTCAGCCGACGCTGACCGTCAGGCCCGGCTTCCCGGTTCGCGCCATCGTCAACAAGGATCTGGTGCTACGGCCTTACGGTCAGGCCACCGGTCGATCCCCTGGAATGAAACCGTGAGCAAACTTCGCCTTGGCCCGCTGCCGAGAAGCGAGCCGGTCCGGCTCACCATCACGCTGTCGTCCGAGATCAAGGCTGAGCTTGATCGCTACGCCGAAGCGTACAACGCCGAGCACGGAAGCGCGGTCGATGCCACTGCGCTCGTTCCGCACATGCTAAGCACCTTCATGGCGCGCGATCGCGCGTTCCAACGCACGCGTCAAACGCGCGCGTCCATATTTAGCGGAGAGACTTCGCCCGCATCGATACGCGCTGCTATGTCGAGCAGCACGTTGACCTCAGGGGAGAGTACGGGGTCCGAGTAGAGCAGCCAGGTTTCAAGCTCCGCGTCGTCGGCCTCGATCGGGACTACGGCGACCGCGCCAGTGCCGTTGATGAAGGAGGCGGGACACAGCGCCAGCGCGCGACCCGTCGCGGCAAAGCTGACCGCGGTGTTCCAGTGTCGGACGGTGGTCCGCTTTGCGATCTCGACGTCGTGCCGGTCGAACAAGGCCTCGATCTGCGCAAGGTAGCCCGGACACACGGTGGATCGGGGCAGGGCCAGCGGCTCCGTCGCCAGCTCCTCCAGCCGAATGCCGTCGCGCGTGGAGAGAGGGTGGTCTGTCGGCGCGACCAGCATTAGACGCTCGCCCCAGGCACGGCGCCGGGCAAGGCCCTCAACCGCTCGACGGTCGAGCGTCAAAGCGATATCCGCCGCCCCGTCGCGGACGAGGCGGGCGGCCTCGGCGTGCGTCAGCTCCTGGATGTCGATCGACATACCCGATCCTCGCCGCTCGAGCTCCGATAACAGCTTCGTGAACGGTTCGCCCGCAAAATCCTCGCCGAGAGCAAGACGAATGTGGGCGGGCTCCTCGCCGCCGTTTATTGTCGCCTTGGCGGTCTCCACGTCAGCGAGGATGCGTAGCGCCTTATCGTAGAATCGAGCGCCAGCCGGCGTCAGCCACGTCCGGCGTGTCGTGCGGTGGAACAGCTTGGTCCTGAGATCCCGCTCCAAATTGCGTATCGACTGGCTAAGCGGCGATTGCTCCATCCCCAGCCGCTCGGCCGCCCGAGCGAAGTGCAGCTCTTCCGCAACGGCTATGAAGTGACGTAGGTGACGCAGCTCCATGTCGCTTCCTTGCTGATCGCACCGTGAATATTTCTTACCAACTCGTTTTCCGCAGGAGATCGATCGCCAGTTGTCGGGTGACGCCCTCAACCACGCTCATCGGCGCTCTCGATCGGGACCGCGAGCTCGCGACGCACGTCCGCGGCGGTGAACTGCGGGACATCGTCCATCACCGGCTTGGCCGCCTCGGCAGCGAGCGCCGCATGAAGCGCCGCGCCGTCGCGGAAGCCGTAGACGCCAACGGCCACGACGCCGGCGTTGTCGTCCGCGGGAAAGAACACGGCGGCCGTCTCCAGGCCGAGCGGAGCCGAGGCCGCACGGGTGAGGGGCAAGTGCTTGTCGACATAGTAGGAGCGATCGAAGCGGGTGGCGGCATCACCGTAGCAGGCGACGATCATGCGCGCGGGACCGGAACGCGACGCGGCGTCGCCGACCGGCGCGCCCATGCTCTGCGCCGGCTTGATGTCCGTATAACGCGGGACGTCGTCCATAACCGCGGGGCTCTCGGCCGAGGCGAGCGCCCCGCGCATGGCGGCCTCGCCGCGGAACTCGCAGAGGGCAAGCGCTACGAGCCCTGCGCCGTCCCCGGCGGGGAAGAAGGCAGAGCCATTTACCAGCCCGTGAGGCCTCCAGGACTTCCGCACTAACGGTATGTGACGAGCGACGAAATGGTCGCGGTCGAATCGCGCGGATGCGTCGCCCTCGTAGGCGACGATAAAGCTGGTCATACCCTGTCCTCCCTGTCTTTGATTGGTCCATTGCGGCCGCGTCGTCCGGTTTGATGTTTGACCATCGCCGCCGCAGCTGCTCTCAGAACGGTCGCTGTAAGCCAGGGGTGGCGGCCGGCAGCGGTCACGAGGCTCGACCTGAAGGCCGGCGGCTCATCGGTCCGCTCTCGCGCACCGCCAATCGGTTCGTAGAGGTTGTTCTTTCGGTGCGGCCGCTTCGATCGGTCCACGAGATTGCTCCAGATGGATCGAGCCAGCAGGCGGTGCAGTCCGGGAAACACGTGCGACAGGAAGACGAGCAGGTGACCGGTGCCGCCGACGATCACGTCGCCGCGATCGTGCTGAAGCGCATCCAGGATGGCCTCGGCCACCACGGATGGGTCGTAGAACGGATGGGGCAGCCGTGCGTCGCCTTCCATGTAAACGGCCGCATGTTCAGCAAGCGGCGTGCCAACGCCCGACGGACGCAGCAGCGTTACGGCGATAGGCAGGCCGTCGACCTGAAGCTCTTCCTGGAGCTTGTGCGTGAACGCCTTCACCGCGGCCTTGCTCGCCGCGTAGGCGCTGAGCACAGGGCTGGCGATATCTGATCCGATGGAACCAAGGTTGACGATGGCGCCGCCATGCTCGCGCAGGTGACGGACGGCGGTCAGCGATCCGTGGACCACGCCCCAGTAGTTCGTCCTGAACAGCCGCTCGTGTTCACCGGTCGGGGTGTCGATCAACCGGCTGTAGATCGCAACGCCGGCGTCGTTGACCCAACCATCTATGCGGCCGAATGTCGCGATCGCCTGCTCGGCGGCCGCCTGAACCTCTTCTTCATCGCCGACGTCCGCAACCGCATAGGCTGCCGTTCCACCGCTCGCTCTGATGCCGGCGACTACCTCACGCAGCGTCTCTTCGTCCCGCGCCACCAGCATGACGCTGGCACCGCGCCCGGCGGCGAGACGGGCAGCGGCCAAACCGATGCCGGACGTTGCGCCCGTCATAACGATAACCTGATCCGCGAGCGGTTTCAGTTTGGTTCTGCTCATCATCATCTATCCTCGCTATCCCGATGCCCCCGACCAGCCGGCCACGCCGCCGTTCCACGAACCGCCACCGGACAGCGGCAGTCGGTCGATCGCGATTCTGTCACGTCCGCGATCGAACTCTCTCAGCCCGTCGACGCCGATCTCCCGCGCGGTCCACTATTGTGGACCCGATCCGCCGGCCCCTTGCTGGCTCGACCCCGCGCCCGCCGGGCGGCCTTGTCCCGCTTGCGCGCCGCCGGGGGCACTCTGCTGCAC
>CAXTRJ010000024.1:0-19400 GCA_964246585.1 uncultured Sphingomonas sp.
TCCTCGTTCCTACCTGTGACCCAATCCGGCTCCGTCACGACCGTCGCCAGTTATGGGACTGGACCCTAGACGAGCATAAACGGGAGACGAGTTTTTCGGGGTGGCTGGGTCGACGCCTCCGCTCTAGTTCCCGCGAGGTATGAACATGCCGGTCAAAGAAGGTCTGTGGGCGCTGACCGAAAAGGAGAAGCAGACCCTTCGCCTGATGGTCCGTGGTCACGACGCCAAGTCGATCGCGCGCAGCCTTGACCTCTCGGTGCACACGATCAACGAACGGCTTCGGGACGCGCGGCGGAAGCTGGCGGTTTCGAGCAGCCGCGAGGCGGCACGCTTGTTGCTGGAGGCCGAAGGCGGTGGGTCGGGTTCGCCGACCCCCGAAAAATCCGGGGACACGGCAATCGGGGGAGACGCGGATCGCGCTCCGGTGGACCAGGTGAGCGCGCCGATCGGCGGCGCGGGGCAGGCGTACAGCCGGCCTTGGATCATCATCGGAGTTCTCCTCATGACGCTCGCCCTCGGCCTATTGGCGCTCCTCGGCTCGCCTCACGGCGCTTTTACCCCATCGCAAACGCCGACGGCCTCGCGCGAGACGCCGAATGTGCAGGTGGTGGACACGGCGCGTCGATGGCTGGCCTTGCTGGACCAGGGACGTTGGAGCGAGAGCTATCAGGAGACCGGGACGTCGTTCCGCAAGCTGAACACCGAGCAGGTGTGGGCCGCGGTATCCGAGAAGGTGCGTCCGCCCCTCGGCGCGGTGATCTCGCGCACCTTCCTCAGCCAGGAAAACCTTCCCGCCCCGCCGGCCGGATACGAGGTGGTGAAGTTCCGGACACGCTTCGCCAACAGGGCCGAGGCGGTCGAGACGGTCACGCTCGACCGCGAGGGCGGCGGCTGGCGGGTGGTCGGCGTGACGATCGGGTAAAGGGTCGGACAGGCGCAGGTCGACCGTCTGGCTGTTTATTCGAGCCGACGGCCGGCTTACGATGAGGACGATGATCTACGCGACGGATCAGGAGCCGGTGGTCAGTGCCCCGTCGTCGAATAGCCCGAACAGCAGGGTCGACGCATACATCCGGACCGCGCGGTCGCGTGGCATCGTGCCGGCCCATTTACGCATGTCGAAGGCCGCGTTCTGCAGCGCCATCAGCGTTTGCGCCGCGACCAGCGCGTCGACCGGGCGGCATGACCCTTCGGCGATGCCGTCCGAGATCGACCCGGCGTAACGCCGGGCGATGCGGTTGGAGCGGTCGACCATCGCCGATCGGGCGCCGAGCGGCAGGCCGCTGAGCGCTGTGGTCCGGAGTAGCGGCCCACGCTGCGAGAACTGGACGTCGATCAGCGTCGCGATGACGCTCGAAAGCCGTCGCCAATGGCTACCGCCGCGCGTGTCGGCCAGTTCCTGCGCGGCGGCGATGGTGTCGAAGCTGCGCTTGTAACAGGCGATGACGAGGTCGTCCTTGGCGTCGAGGTGGTGGTAGAAGCTGCCCTTGGTGACGTTCAATTCGGAGGCGATCTTCTGGACGGAGGCGCCGCGATAGCCGAGCTCGTTGATCAGGCGCGTGGCGGCCAGAAGGAACGCCTCGCGTCCGGGCTCGGCCTCGTCGTGCGCCAGGTCGATCGGCTCGGGCGCCCAGCGCTCGCCGGGGGCGGCGATACCGTGGCGGAACACGTCCATCAGCCGCGCCTCGATGCGCGGATACTGGTCGGCGTCGTAGCGGCCGAGCCAGATCGGCAGCCAGAAGCTGTTTTCGAGCAGGACGTGCGCGCGGGCGCCGCGCAGGTCGGTCTCGGCGCGGGCGCCGCCCGGACCCCAGAGCCCGCGGGTGCGGCGGAACACCTCGCGCCAGCCGCTCAGCAGCCGACCCTTCATCGGTTCCTCCATCGCGCGCAGGTCCGACAGGACGGCGAACGGGCGTTCCTCGCCGCGCTCGATCCGGGCGAGGCGGGCCATGTTGAGCTGGACGAAGCGCGCGACGCGCTCCTCCGGCGTCGCGGCTTGGGCGGCGGCGTCGAGCATGACGGTGAGACAGTCGAGCGTGTGCTCGAACGCGGCGGCGGCGAGGTCTTCCTTGCGCTTGAAATAATAGGTGACGCTGGTGGTGTTGAGCCCGACGCGGCGCGCGACGTTGGCGAAGGTCATGCCCTTCGCGCTTTGTTCGTTGATCGCCTCGGCGGCGGCGGCGAGGATCGCGTCGCGCTTGGCGCGGAACCGCCGGGTGCCACCCGCATCCTCTTCGGCTACCGCCCCCGGTGCTTCCATAGGGTTGAGTGTACCAGCTGTTTTTCGAAGCGACAGTCCCTTTTTGCTTGCGAGCGACGGCGTGTCGGACGTGACCGGAAGCGGCTTTACCGAAAAAGCGGTACGGTCTAGGTCACGACGAAACGGCCGGCCGACGAAGGATGGATTGGCATGGATTTCACGCTGAGCGAACGCGAGACCTATTTCCGCGACCGGGTGCGCGACTTCATCGCGACCAGGATCGCGCCGCGCCAGCACGAATATAACGAACAGTCGCATTCGGGCGAGCGGTGGAAAGTCATCCCGGTGATCGAGGAGGTGAAGGAACAGGCGAAGGCGGCCGGGCTATGGAATTTCTTCATGCCGCCGCATTCGGGCCAGACGCATGTCGACGACAGCTTCGCGTTCGAGGGTATGCAGCTGACCAACCTCGAATACGCGTTGTGCGCCGAGGAGATGGGCAAGATCGGCTGGGCGCCGGAATGCTTCAACTGCTCGGCCCCCGACACGGGCAACATGGAGGTGTTCCACCGCTACGGCACGCGCGAGCAGAAGGAGCGGTGGCTTCAGCCGCTGATGAACGGCGAGGTACGCTCCGCCTTCCTGATGACCGAGCCGGCGGTGGCGTCGTCGGACGCGACCAACATCGAGACGTCGATGGTCCGCGACGGCGACGATTACGTCATCAACGGCACGAAATGGTGGTCGTCGGGCGTCGGCGACCCGCGCTGCGCGATCGCGATCGTCATGGGCAAGACGTCGACCGAGGGCTCGCGTCATAGCCAGCAGAGCCAGATCCTGGTGCCGATGGACACGCCGGGCGTCACGATCAAGCGGATGCTGTCGGTCTACGGCTACGACCACGCGCCGCACGGGCATGGCGAGGTCGTGCTGGAGGACGTCCGGGTGCCGGTCGAGAACGTCCTGCTCGGCGAGGGGCGCGGGTTCGAGATCGCGCAGGGACGGCTGGGGCCGGGACGCATCCACCACTGCATGCGGACGATCGGCGTGGCCGAGACGGCGATCGCGGCGATGGCCAGGCGGCTGCTGACCCGCGTCGCGTTCGGCAAGCGGATCGCCGACCACAGCGTGTGGGAGGAGCGGCTGGCGCGCGCGCGGATCGACATCGAGATGACGCGGCTGTTGTGCCTGAAAGCCGCCGACATGATGGACCGGGCGGGCAACAAGGCGGCGCAGCTTGAGATTTCGATGATCAAGGTGGCCGCGCCCAACATGGCGCTCAAGATCCTCGACGACGCGATCCAGGCGCATGGCGGCGGCGGCGTGTCCGACGACTTCCACCTGGCGCATTCCTGGGCGGCGATGCGGACGCTGAGGTTCGCCGACGGGCCGGACGAGGTGCACAATCGCGCGATCGCCCGGAACGAGTTCGGGAAATACGCGGAGTTGCCGGAGGCGGTGGCGGCGAAGTCGGCGCTCCGGCGGTGAAAGCCGCCGTCCTGTTCGAGGCCAAGACGCCGCTGACCATCGAGGACGTGACCGTCGCCGATCCGGCGCCGCACGAGGTGCTGATCCGCACCGTCGCGGTGGGGGTGTGCCGGTCGGACCTGCATTTCGTCGACGGGGCCTATCCGCACGCGGTGCCGACGATTCCCGGCCACGAGGCGGCGGGCGTCGTCGAGGCGGTCGGAGGCGAAGTGCGGTCGGTCAAGGTCGGCGACCATGTCGTCACCTGCCTGTCCGCCTTTTGCGGTCAGTGCGAGTTCTGCGTCACCGGGCGGATGGCGCTGTGCATCGACCCGTCGGTCAAGCGCCCGCGCGGCGCGCCGCCGCGGCTGATGCTCGGCGACCGGCCGATCGCGCAGATGCTCAACCTGTCGGCCTATGCCGAAATGATGCTGGTCCACGAACACGCCTGTGTCGCGATCGACCCGGAGATGCCGCTCGACCGCGCCGCGATCCTCGGCTGCGCGGTGACGACGGGGGCGGGGGCGGTGTTCAACGCCGCCGACGTGACCCCGGGCGAGACGGTGTGCGTCGTCGGCTGCGGCGGCGTCGGGCTGGCGGCGGTCAACGCCGCCAGGATCGTCGGCGCTGGCAAGATCATCGCGGTCGATCCCGTCGCCGACAAGCGCGCGTTGGCCGAGAAGCTCGGCGCGACGCACTGCGTCGATGCGTCGTCGGACACCGCCGCCGACGCCGTGGTCGAGATCAGCCGGGGCGGCGTCCACCACGCCATCGAGGCGGTCGGCAGGCCGCAATCGGCGGCGACGGCGGTCAAGGTGCTGCGGCGTGGCGGCACCGCGACGATCCTGGGGATGATGCCGCTGGGCGAGAAGGTCGGGCTGTCGGCGCTCGACCTGCTGTCGGGCAAAAGGTTGCAGGGCGGGTTCATGGGGGCGAACCGCTTTCCGGTCGACATCCCCCGGCTGGTCGACTTCTACCAACGCGGGCTGCTCGACCTCGACACGATCATCGCCGATCGGATGCCGCTGGCGCGGATCAACGACGCGTTCGACGAACTGCGAAAAGGCGACGCGACGCGCACCGTGATCACCTTCGCGTGACCGAGGCGATGTCCGGCACGGTGGCGATCACCGACAAGGATCGGCTCGACGAGGTCGCGCTGACGCGGTGGATGGAGGCCAATGTCGCCGGGTTCGCCGGCCCGCTGCGCTACGCCAAATTCGCCGGGGGACAGTCGAACCCGACCTATCGCATCGATAGCTCGTCGGGGTCGTACGTGCTGCGCCGCAAGCCGTTCGGGACGCTGCTGCCGTCGGCGCACGCGGTCGACCGCGAGTACCGGTTGATCGACGGGCTGTACCCGACCGGCTTCCCGGTCGCGGAGCCGTACGGCCTGTGCACCGACGACGGCGTCATCGGCGCGATGTTCTACGTCATGGGGTTGGCCGATGGACGCAACCTGTGGGACGGGACGTTGCCCGACTACGCGCCGGGCGAGCGGACCGCGATCTACGACGAAATGTGCAACACGCTGGCGGCGCTGCACCAAACCGATTTCGCCGCCGCCGGGCTGGCCGACTATGGTCGGCCGGGCAATTATTTCGAGCGTCAGGTGGCGCGCTGGACCAAGCAGTATCGGGCCAGCGAGACCGAGCACATGCCCGAGGTCGAGCGGCTGATCGACTTTCTCGCGCGCACCGTGCCCGAGCAGACGCGGACCGCGATCGTCCACGGCGATTACCGCATCGACAACATGATCTTCGCCCACGATCAGCCTCGCGTCATCGCGGTGCTCGATTGGGAGCTGTCGACGCTGGGCGATCCGCTGGCCGACTTCTCCTATTTCCTGATGAGCTGGGTGACCGAGCCCGAGGGGCGATCGGGGGTGATGGGGCGGACCGGCCCCGAGACCGGCATCCCGACGATCGAGGCGATGGTCGAGCGTTATTGCGCCGCGACGGGGCGCGACGGGGTGCCCGACCTCAACTGGTATTTCAGCTATAATCTGTTCCGGCTGACCGGCATCGTCCAGGGCATCAAGAAGCGCATTGTCGAGGGCACCGCGTCGAGCGCGCAGGCGGAGAAGTCGGCGGCGGGAGTTTACCGGCTGGCGGCGGCGTCCTGGGGTTTCGCGGAGAAGGCGGGGGCGTGAGACTGACGAAGGCGATCGGCCTTGCTGTAGCGGCGATACCAGCAATGCTTTGGGGCGTGCTCCTTTACATGGGTCTGACACTTACGATGAGCTCACCCGAGCAAGCACAATACTATCGCGGAATACCCTTCATTATGACGGTCATTGCGACGATCGGTCCAGCCCTCTGCTACGCTGGATTTTGGCTCTCCGGAGCACTGTTTAGCGTCGGTACCTTCTTTCCATTGCCGTTTTTCCTTTCTTTCTATTTTGGTGGAATGTGATGTCGCGGTTCGACGTGACCGGTAATGTCGCGATCATCACCGGGTCGTCGCGCGGCATCGGCTTGGCCAGCGCTCATGGGCTGGCCAAGCACGGCGCCAAGGTCGTTATCTTCAGCCGCAAGCAGGACGCCTGCGACGCGGCTGCCGCCGAGATCGACGCGAAATACGGCGAGGGCACCGCGATCGCGGTCGCTGCCAGTATCTCCGACAAGGCGGGGCTGCAGGCGCTTGTCGACCGCACCCGCGACGCGTTCGGTCGGATCGATATCCTGGTCGGCAACGCCGCGTCGAACGCTATTACGGGCCGCAGAGAGGGATCGCCGACTCGCAATTCCGCAGGATCCAGCGTTGTGCGAACGACCAGAGGCGAGTGCGAGTCGAGCCATGGATCCTGAAACTAGTTCAGGATGACGGAAGGAGAGCGGAACGATGCGCTTCACCGACAAGTCGATCATCGTTACCGGCGCGGGTTCGGGCATCGGCCGGGCCGCGTCGCTGCTGTTCGCGTCGGAAGGCGGTCGCGTCGTCGTCGCCGACAAGTCCGACGCGGTGCACGAGACCGCGCGGATGATCGCCGACGCGGGCGGCGTCGCCGAGGCGATCGTCATGGACGCGGGCGTCGAGGAGGATGTCGTCCGCGCCGTCGCGCTCGCTTGCGACCGGTTCGGTGGGCTGGACGTCATGTTCGCCAACGCCGGCATCTCGGGCGGGATGGCCAACATATTCGACACCGACGTGGCGCTGATCACCGAGGTGCTTCGGGTCAATCTGATCGGGCCGTTCCTGGCGATCAAGCACGCGGCGTCGCGGATCGCCGAGCGGGGCGGCGGCGCGATCGTGCTGACCGCGTCGGTCGCGGGTATCCGCTCCGGCGCGGGATCGCCGGCCTACTCCGCGTCAAAAGCGGGCGTCATCAACCTGGCGCAGACGACGGCGCAGCAGCTGTCGGGATCGAACGTCCGGGTCAACGCGATCTGCCCGGGGCTGACCGAGACGGGCATGACCAAGCCGACGTTCGACTATGCGCGCGAGGCGGGCAAGATGGACCGCGTCGGGCGGCTCAACCCGCTAAAGCGCGGCGCCCAGCCCGAGGAACTGGCGCGCGTGGCGCTGTTCCTCGCCTCGGACGACGCCAGCTACGTCAACGGCCAGGCGATCGCGGTCGATGGCGGACTGTCGTCGAGCCACCCTGTCATCCGTCAGGAATATGGCCGCACCGCCGTCTAGGCGGCGCGATCACGCCGCCATATGGGTCTGGACGAATCCGGTGAAATAGGCGCGCAGCGTCGGATCGGTGATCGGCGCGATCATCTGGGCGACGGCGTTGGCCGGGGCCGCGACATTGTCGGCGTTGCCGCCCGTCACGCAGCCCATCGACCACTCGGCGAAGTAGCGCGCGTCGATCGACTCGCTCGCCAGCGACACCACGGCGTAGTGGCGTGGGTCGGCGGAGATGCGCTTGAAGGTCGTCGCGATCGAGAGGTCGGGGCCTTCCAACACCTGCAGGAAACGCCGGCCGCCGACGACGAGGAGCCCGGTCACGTCGACCGCGCCGTTGTTGCGCCTTGAGGTTCGCAGCACGCCGGCGAGCTCGTCGCCGGTCATCGGCGTGCGCGCGGTGCTGATGTAGAGAAGCCGCTTCATCCCAAAACTCCGTCGTTAGCGCGCACCGCATAATCGGCGGTGGGCAAACGAACGGTAAACGAGACGGCGAAAACGCGTTCATTCCCGCAATCGGATCAGCCCTTCCTGCGCCACGCTCGCCACCAGCCGACCATCGCGCGCGTAGATCTTGCCGCGGTTGAAGCCGCGTGCGTGGCCCGCCCAGGGGCTGTCGGTCGTGTAAAGCATCCAGTCGTCGACGCGGAAATCCTCGTGCAGCCAGATCGCGTGGTCGAGGCTGGCGGTCTGAAGATTGTGCGTCATCCAGTTGACGCCGTGGGGCAGGGTGCAGGTGCCGAGCAGCGACATGTCGGACGCGTAGGACAGGATCGCGCGGTGCATCGCGGCGTCGTCGCCGATGGCCGCGACCAGGCGGAACCAGCTGGCCTGTTCGGGCGCGCGCTTCTCCGGCGCGAACCAGCTGCGCGCGTGAACCGGGCGGATCTCGATGGGACGGGCGCGCAACATGTGGCGGCGCCACTTTTCCGGCATCGCGTCGATCATCTCGGCGCGGAGCTCCTGTTCGGAGCGCAACTCCTCGGGCGGGGGCACGTCGGGCATCGCGTCCTGGTGATAAAGGCCGCCTTCGGGTGTTTGCAGCGAAGCGGCGAGGTTCAGGATCGGCTTGCCGCCCTGCGTCGCTATGACGCGCCGGGTCGCGAAGCTGCGCCCCTCGAAATCACGCACGACGCGGTAGATTATCGGATGGTCCTCGTCGCCGGGCCGCATGAAATAGGCGTGGAGCGAGTGGGCGACCTTGGGCGCGTCGGTCGATCGCTGCGCCGCTTGCAGCGCTTGGGCGATGACCTGGCCGCCGAAAACGCGGCCGACGCCGCCGGGCTGGCGGCGACCCCGGTAGAGATCGGTGTCGAGCTGTTCGACCTCCAGCAGATCGACGAGGTCGCGGACGAGGGTGTCGGGCGGGGTGTCGGTCGGGTTCTGGTCCATGTGTTTCCTTGATCCTCCCCGAGCGAGCTCGGGGAGGATTGATTAATACCCCGCCGCCGTCGCCAGGCGATCGGCGTGGAAGTTCGCGTCGCCGAACATCTCGGCGAGGACGCGGGCGCGTTTCATGTAGAAGCCGATGTCGTATTCGTCGGTCATGCCGATGCCGCCGTGCATCTGGATGCCCTCCTGCACCGACAAGGTGGTCGCGAGCGTCGTCATCGCCTTGGCGACCGACACCGCCGCGTCGGCCCGAGGATCAACTGGGTCCGAGCCGGCGTCGAGCAATTGCTGCGCCTTGAGCACTGCCGCGCGGGCAACCTCCATCTCGGCGTAGAGATGCGCGGCGCGATGCTGGAGCGCCTGGTAGCTGCCGATCGGCTGGCCGAATTGCTTGCGTTCCTTGAGATAGCCGACGGTCATGTCCATCGCGCCGCCGCCGACGCCGAGCAGCTCGGCCGACGCGCCCGCGCGACCGGCGCGGAGCAGGCGATCGAGCGGATCACGGCCGGCGTCGACCTCGCCGATCACCGCGTCGGCATCCACCTCGACGCCGTCAAAGGTGAGGCGCGCGGCCAGGCTCGAATCGGCCAGGCGCTGCGGATCGGTGGCGAGGCCGGCGGTGTCGCGTTCGACCGCGAACAGGGTGACGCCCCGATCGTCGTCGGCCGAGCCGGCGGTCCGCGCGGCGACGATGAGCAGGTCGGCGACATGGCCATGGGTGACGAACTGCTTGACGCCGGAGAGCTTGAAGCCGTTGCCCGAGCGTTCGGCCTTCAGCCCGACGGTGGCGCGGTGCTTGGCGGCTTCGTCGATGGCGAGCGCCGCGACGATGTCGCCGGCGACGATGCCGGGAAACCAGCGATCGGCCTGCGCGGTGCCCCGGAGCGCGGCGACCGCGGAGACGGCGGTGGAGAGGAACGGGGAGGGCGACAGGTTGCGACCGATCTCCTCCAGCACGACGCCCGCCTCGACATGGCCGAGGCCGAGGCCGCCATGATCCTCGCCGACCATCATCCCGGTGAAGCCCATCTCGGCGAATCGGCGCCACAGGTCGCGGCTGAAGCCGGTCGGGTCGTCGGCGTCGCGAAGCGCGCGCAGGTGCGAGACGGGGGCCGCGTCCGCCATGAAGTCTCGCGCGGTGTCGCGGAGCATGGTCTGTTCGTCGTCGAGGTAGAGGGGCATTGATCCGATCCTACGCCAGAAATCCGTCACCCGAGCGAAGGCTGGGGTCGTTCGCCGAGAGCGCGCCCGGCCCGAACCGCGCGACCCCAGCCTTCGCTGGGGTGACGGGTAGAGGCCGATGGTACATTTTAAGCCCCGGGCAGCTCCAATATCCGCTTGGCGACGATGTTGAGCTGGACCTCGCTCGTCCCGCCCTCGATCGAGTTCGCCTTGGTGCGCAGCCAAGTGCGCGCCGCCGCGCCGCCGTTCGATCGGTCGCTGTCCCACTCCAGCGCGTCCGATCCGCCCGCCGCCATGGCCAGCTCGTGGCGCGTCTTGTTAAGCTCGGTGCCGTAATATTTCATCATCGACGGTTGGGCGGGGTGGGCGCGGCCGGCCTTCAGCTCGTCGATGAAGCGCTCGCTCATCGCCCCGAACGCCTTCGCGCGGACCTCAAACAGCGCGATCCGCGCGCGGAGCAGCGGGTCGGCGAGGCGGCCGTCGTGACCGACGCCGACGGTCGCCAGCGCGCCCTCGATCAGCGGATTGCCGCCGGCACCGCTCAGACCCATTCCCGAAATCATCTCGCGCTCATGGCCGAGCAGGTATTTGGCGACGTCCCAGCCCTTGTTCTCGTCATGGATGCGCTGCGACTTTGGCACTTTCACATTGTCCATGAAGGTTTCGCAGAACGGCGAATAACCTGAGATCAGTAGGATCGGCTTGGTCGACACGCCCTCGCTCGCCATGTCGAACAGCACGAAGCTGATCCCGCCCTGCTTCGACTCCTTGCTGGTGCGGACGAGGCAGAAGATCCAGTCGGCCTTGTCGGCATAGCTGGTCCACACCTTTTGACCGTTGACGATGTAGTGGTCGCCCCACTCCTCATCAAAAGCACTCTCGGCCGACGCCGCGAGGCTGGCGAGGTCGGAGCCGGCGTTCGGCTCGGAATAGCCCTGGCACCAGCGGATCTCGCCGCGCGCGATCTTGGGCAGGTGGTCGAGCTTCTGCTCCTCGGTGCCGTATTTCAGCAGCGCCGGCCCGAGCATCGAGATGCCGAAGCTGTTGAGCGGATTGCGCGCGCGGACCGCCGCCATCTCCTCGCGCAGCACCTTGGTCTCGACGGGGCTTAGCCCGCCGCCGCCATAGGCGACCGGCCAGTCGGGGACGGTCCAGCCGCGCTGGCCCATGCAGTCGAGCCAATCCTTTTGCGCCGGGCTCGACGGCGTGAACTGGCGGCCGCCCCAACAGACGTCGTCCTCCGACCGGATGGGCTCGCGCATTTCCGGCGGGCAGTTCTCGGCGAGCCAGGCGCGGGTGCCGGTGCGAAACGCATCGAGGTCGGTCATGTCAGCTCCTCGTGAGGTCGTGCGCCACCCGGGCGACGGCGATGGCGGTGTGGTCGCGGTTGAGATCGGCGATGACCTGCAAGCCGATCGGCAGGCCGTCGGGGTCGACGGCGACGGGAACACTGGTCGCGGGCAGGTTGGGAAAGGTGGCGAGGCCGGGATAGGCGAGTTGAAGGCCGAACGGCGTGGCGTCGCCGTCGATGTCGAGCAGACGGGAAGCCATCGGGGTGTCGTCGTGACGAAAGGCGGTGGTGCCCCAGGCGGGGGCGATCACCGCGTCATGGTCGGCGAACAGGCGACCCCACGCGCGGGTGCAGCGGGCTTGTTCGTCGACCAGGTCGAACCATTGCGTCAGCGTCGTCGCGGTCGCCCCCTCCGGCGCGACGCCTCGCGACAGCGCGGTCAGGAGCATCCGGATATAATTGATGTGCTGCCGAGCCAGGTCGGGGAGCTTATCGCTGGTCCGGTCGACGGTGGCCCCGGCGCGGGCGAACGCCTCGCCGACCCGCTCCACCGCGCCGCGCATCGCGCCTTGCGCGCGGGCGAGGGGGTGTTCGGGGAGGATCAGGATGCGCCAGTCGGCGATCTGGCGCGGGGCGGGACGGGGCAGCGGCACGTCGGCCATGATGTCCAGCGCGGCGGCGAGATCGTCCGGGTCGCGGGCGAGCGGCCCAATGACGCCCAGCGCCGAGCGCGCGCCATCGGTGCGCGGGAAGAAGTGGCCGTCGAGGTCGAGGGCGCCGAACGTCGGCTTGTGGCCCCACACGCCGCAGAAGGCGGCGGGGGTGCGGATCGAGCCGCCGATGTCGGAGCCGATCTCGAGCGGCACGAACCCCGCCGCGAGCGCCGCCGCCGCGCCGCCCGACGAGCCGCCGCTGACCCGTGCGTGATCATGCGGGTTGAGCGTGCGGCCGTGGAGGGGGTTGTTGGCCTGGATATCGACCAGGCCGGTGGGGACGTTGGTCTTGCCGAGGATCACCGCGCCCGCCGTCTTGAGACGGCGGACGGCGACCGCGTCCTCGGTCGCGATGTGGTCGTGATGCTCGGCGAAGCCCCAGGTCGTCGGCAGGCCGGCGACGTCGAAGCTTTCCTTGACCGTCATGGGGACGCCGAACAGGGGGCGGTCATCCGGGCCTTGCTCGTCGAGCGCCTTCGCCGCGTCGCGCGCGCGCGCGAAGTCGCGGACGACGACCGCGTTGATCGCGCCGTCACCCGCCTCGATCCGCGCGATCGCCGCGTCGCACTCGGCGAGCGCGGTGGTCTCGCCCGAGCGGATCGCGGCGGCGGTGGCGAGGGCGGAGCGCATTATTTAAAGCGCCCGCCCGACTCCGCCGCGCTCTTGAGCGATTTGGCCACCGCGAACCCGTGCTTCTCCAGCCCCGCGACGACCTTGGGCAGTCCCTCGCTCTGCGCCCAGAACATCGGGCCGCCGCGATAGACGGGCCAGCCGTAACCGTAGATCCACACCACATCGACATCCGACGCGCGTTGCGCCTTGCCCTCCTCCAGGATCAACGCGCCCTCGTTGACCATCGGGTAGAGCGTCCGCTCGACGATCTCCTCGTCGCTGACCTCGCGCACGGTCGCGCCCGACTTCGCGCGGAAATCCTCGATGATCTCGGCGACGCGGGGGGAGGGGGTCGGATTGCGCTTCTCGTCGTAATCGTAGAAGCCGGCCTGCTTCTTCTGGCCCCAGCGACCCTCGGCGGCGAGCGCGTCGCGGATATTCTCGATCCGGGTCGGGTCGCGGTGCCAGCCGATGTCGATCCCGGCGAGGTCGCTCATCTGGAACGGCCCCATCGGCATCCCGAAGGCGACGTGGACGCGGTCGACCTGCTCGGGCGTCGCGCCCTCCATCAGGAGCTTCATCGCCTCGACCTGGCGCGGCATCAGCATCCGGTTGCCGATGAAGCCATGGGTGACGCCGGCGACGACCGCGACCTTCTTGATCTTCTTCGCCACGTCCATGACCGTGGCGAGCACGTCGTCGGCGGTCTTGTCGCCGCGCACGACCTCGAGCAGCTTCATCACGTTCGCCGGCGAGAAGAAGTGCATCCCGACGACGTCCTCCGGCCGCTTCGTGCAGGCGGCGATCTCGTCGATGTCGAGATAGCTGGTGTTCGACGCCAGGATCGCGCCCGGCTTGGCGATCGCGTCCAGCTTGGTGAAGATCTCCTTTTTCACCTCCATCGTCTCGTACACCGCTTCGATGATCAGGTCGCAGTCGGCGAGCGCGGCGAAGTCGAGCGTGGGGTTGAGCGCGCCCATCGCCGCCTCGACCGCTTCCGGTTTCATCCGGCCCTTGGCGGCCGACGCCTCGTAGTTCTTGCGGACGACGCCGGCGCCGCGATCGAGCGCCTCCTGCTGCATCTCGACGATGGTTACGGGGATGTCGGCCGACAGAAAGTTCATCGCGATGCCGCCGCCCATCGTGCCGGCGCCGATCACGCCGACGCGCTTGATCGAGCGCAGCCGCGTGTCGGCGGGAACGTCGTCGATCTTGGCGGCCTGGCGCTCGGCGAAGAAGATGTGGCGCTGGGCGGCGGATTGGACGCCCATCATCAGCCGCATGAACTCGGCGCGCTCGAACTGGACGCCATCGGCGAACGACGCGCCGCTCGCCGCCTTTTCGACGCAGGCGATATTGGCGGCAGGCGCGTCGAAGCCGCGGAAGCGGCGGGCGTTCTCCTTCTTGAACGCTTCGACGGCGTCGGGGTCGGCCTCGACCGTCTTCTCGGACGCGCGGGGCAGGGGGCGCTTGTCGGCGATCTCGCGGGCGAAGGCGACCGCGTCGGCTTCCAGGCTATCGTCGCCGACGATGCGGTCGATCAGGCCGGCCTTCGCGGCGGTGGCGACGGGAATGGGATCGCCCTTGGCGGTCATCTCCAGCGCCAGCCGGACCCCGGCGACGCGCGGGATGCGTTGCGTCCCGCCGGCGCCGGGGAGGAGGCCGAGCTTGACCTCGGGGGTGCCGACCTTGGCCGAGGCGACGGCGACGCGGTAATGGCAGCCGAGCGCGACCTCGCACCCGCCGCCAAGCGCGGTGCCGTGAATCGCGGCGACGACGGGCTTGTCCGACGCCTCGATCATGTCGACCAGCGTCGGGAGGGCGGGCTCCTGCATCGGTTTGCCGAACTCGGTTATGTCGGCCCCGGCGAAGAAAGTGCGGCCGTCGCAGCGGATCACCATCGCGCGGACGCTAGCGTCGGCGACGCCCTGCTTGACCGCGGCCTCCAGGCCCTGGCGGACGGCCGCGCCGAGCGCGTTGACCGGCGGGTTGTCGGAGATGATGACGAGGACGTCGTCATGGCGTTCGGTGCGGATGGGGGAAGTCATGGCAGTCTCCTTCAAGTCATCGCCGCGTAGATCATCGTCTTCAACTCCCGGCGGATCGGGTACAGGTTCGACGGCGACACCTGGGTCATGAACACCATGGTCACGCGCTCGACCGGGTCGATGAAGAAGGTGGTCGAGAACATCCCGCCCCAATAATACTCGCCCACCGAGCCGGGAACCATCGCCCTGGCCGGGTCGACGGTGACCGCGAAACCAAGGCCGAAACCGGTGCCGGCGTAGGTCGCCTCGCTGAACAGCGACCGCGACAGGGTCGTCAGGTCGGCGCCCCCGGGCAGGTGGTTGCGCGTCATCAGGTCGAGCGTCTTGCGACCGAGGATTCGCGCGCCGCCCAGCTCGCCACCGTTCAGGCACATCGTCGCGAAGCGGTGGTAGTCGAGCGCGGTCGAGACCAGCCCGCCGCCGCCCGACAACAGTTTAGGCTGGCGCGACCAGGCGCTCTCCGCGCCGCGATCGTACATCACCCGACCCTTGCCGGGGACGAAGGCGTAGCAATCGGTCAGCCGGTCGATCTTGTCGGCGGGCACCGCGAAGAACGTGTCGTCCATCCCGAGCGGGGCGAAGATGCGGTCATGGAAGAAGGCGTCGAGCTTTCGCCCCGCCACCCGCTCGATCACCGCGCCGAGCACGTCGGTCGCGACCGAATAATTCCACGACGCGCCGGGTGAGAACTCCAGTGGCAACCGGCCGAGCGCCGCGACGAAGCCGTCCAGGTCGTGGTTGCCGTGCCAGTCGTCGATCCTGCCCTCGCGATAGGCGGCGTCGACATTGGTGCGGTTCTGGAAGCCGTAGGTCAGCCCGGCGGTGTGGCGCAGCAGGTCGACCATGCGCATTGGATCGGCCGTCGGCTTGGTCGCGAACGGGACGCCGCCGCCGCCGCCATCGTAGACGCCGATGCCCTTCAACTCGGGGAGCACGTGATGGACCGGGGTGTCGACCGCGACGCGGCCCTCCTCGACCAGCATCATGAACGCGACGGAGGTGATCGGCTTGGTCATCGAGGCGATGCGGAACAGCGAGCGGTCGTCGATTTGCTGGCCGCCCTCGCGCGCGCTACCCTGGTGCGAGAAGTGGACCGGCTCGCCGTGGCGCGCCACCAGCAGCTGGGCGCAGGGCAGCCTGCCCGTGTCGATGTAGCGCTCACGCAGGAAGGTCGCGACCCGGTCGAGCCGCGCGGGGTCGAAGCCCTGATCGACCGGATTGAGGTTAGACATGCCGGCTCCATACCTACGCTTCGAAACGCCCGGCCCCTATCGCCTTGAGCGAGCCGCGAATCAACACTAACCTCCGTTCTCATCAGCGTCGGGGCAAACCCGACCTTCAACTAGGGTTTGGAGAGACACGTGGCGAGCGAACCGATCATCGCGCTGGACCCCACCTGGCCGGCGATGTCGCTGGCCGACGCGCATGCCGTGCTGACCGCGCCTGGTGCGCGGTTCGAGATGGAGACGGTGCCGATCCGGGGCGTGCCGACCCGGGTGTGGAAGAACGCGCCGCCCTCGCTGCCGTGGCTGATCACCGCCGCGCGCGCCTATGGCGACCGGTTGTTCTCGATCTACGAGGACGAGCGCGTCACCTATGACGCGACGTTCCGCGCGGTGGCGGCATTGGCCGAGCATCTGGCGGGGCTCGGCGTCGGCAAGGGCGACCGGGTCGCGCTGGCGATGCGCAACCTGCCCGAATGGCCGGTGGCGTTCTTCGCCGTGACCAGCCTCGGCGCGATCGTCGTCCCGCTCAACGCCTGGTGGACCGGCGCCGAGCTGGAATACGGCCTGGCCGATTCGGGCTCCACCGTGCTGATCACCGACGACGGGCGCCATGATCGCTTGCGCGACCGCTACGCCGGGCTGCCCGGGTTGCGCCATGTCCTGGTGACACGCGCGTCGACACTCCTGGACGCGGACGCGCCGGCCAGCCGGCTGGAGGACGTGCTCGGCGCGCCGCATGGCTGGGCGACGCTGCCCGATCGCGCGCTGCCGGCGGTGGCGATCGCGCCCGACGACGACGCCACGATCTTCTACACCAGCGGCACCACCGGCGCGCCAAAGGGGGCGCTGGGCACCCACCGCAACCTCCTGACCAACATCCTGTCGGCCGGTTATTCGAGCGCGCGAACCCTGTTGCGCCGGGGTCAGGCGATCCCGGCGATGCCGGCGCCCAAGACGACGCTGACCGTGATCCCGCTGTTCCACGTCACCGCGTGCAGCGCGGGGATGATGGCCGCGATCGCCAGCGGCAGCACTTCCATCTACCTGCGCAAGTGGGACGCGATCCGGGCGATGGAGATCATCGAACGGGAGAAGGTCAACATCACCGGTGGCGTGCCGACGATCGCCTGGCAGATCCTGGAACACCCCGACCGCGCGAAGTACGATCTCTCCTCGCTCGAATCGATCGCCTATGGCGGCGCGCCGTCGGCCCCCGAGCTGGTCAGGCGGATTCACGAGGAGTTCGGCGCCTTGCCCGGCAATGGGTGGGGCATGACCGAGACGATGGCGACCGTCACCAGCCATGTCGGCGAGGATTACCTCAACCGTCCGACCAGCTGCGGCCCGCCAGTCGCGGTCGCCGACCTGAGGATCATGGACGAGGACGGTGAACACGAAATGCCGACGGGCGAGGTCGGCGAGCTGTGGGCGCGTGGGCCGATGATCGTGAAGGGGTATTGGAACAGGCCGGAGGCGACCGCGGCGACCTTCATCGACGGCTGGGTCCGCACCGGCGACCTGGCGCGGGTCGACGAGGAGGGTTTCTGCTACGTCGTCGACCGCGCCAAGGACATGATCATCAGGGGCGGCGAGAACATTTACTCGAGCGAGGTCGAGAACTGCTTGTACGCGCACCCGGCGGTGACCGATTGCGCCCTGATCGGCCTGCCGCACCGGACGCTGGGCGAGGAGCCGGCGGCGGTGGTCCATCTGGCGCCCGGCACGCACGCGACCGAGGCCGAGCTCCAGGCCTGGGTCCGCCAGCATCTCGCGGTGTTCAAGACGCCCGTCGCGATCCGCTTCGTACGCGAGACGCTGCCGCGCAACGCCAACGGCAAGATCATGAAAAAGGAACTGCCGGCGTTGTTCGAGGATCGGGCCGCCGCCTGACGGGCGGAACGCGGAAGGGCGTTCGCGCGCTTGCGCGGCCATGCCCCATGATGAACTACGTTTCCTGGTCGCCGAGAGCGAGCCGCCCGAAGCGCGCGAGAAACGGCGCGAGAGCGTCGGGCGAAGTTCCGGCGAGACCTATGTCGAGATGCTGGCGACGCTGGCGCCCGAGGCGACGTGCGACCGGATCACGCCGACCGACAGCGACGCCGACGTGCCCGACGCCGCCACGATCGAGGCATACGACGCGGTGTTCCTGACCGGGTCGCCGCTGCACCTATACGACGACACGCCCGGGATCCGGCGCGAGGTCGCCTTCATGCGCGCGGTGTTCGCGAGCGGAACGCCGTCATTCGGCTCATGCGCCGGGTTGCAGGTCGCGACGGTGGCGGCGGGCGGAACGGTGCGCCCAATGACGCGGCGGCGCGAGGCGGGGTTCGCGCGGCGGATCAGTCCGACCGACGCGGGGCGGGACCATCCGCTGCTGCGCGGTCGGCCGCCGGCCTATGACGCGGTCACGATCCACGGCGACGAGGTGGAGGCGTTGCCGGAAGGCGCGATCCTGCTGGCGTCTAACCAGGTCACGGCGGTCCAGGTGGCGGAGATCCGGCATGATCGCGGCGTGTTCTGGGGCGTGCAGTATCATCCGGAACTGACGCTGGGCGAGATCGCGGCGGCGCTACGCCGCGACGGCGAGACCCTGATCGAGGAGGGGCTGGCGCGCGATACGGGCGAGGTCGATCGGCAGGCGGCGTTGATCGACGAACTCGACCGGGAGCCGGAGCGCGCCGATCTCGCCTGGCGGTTGGGGCTGGATCGGCAGGTCATTGACCGG
This sequence comes from uncultured Sphingomonas sp., assembly GCA_964246585.1. GTDB lineage: Bacteria > Pseudomonadota > Alphaproteobacteria > Sphingomonadales > Sphingomonadaceae > Sphingomonas. The sequence continues at coordinate 18,490 of CAXTRJ010000024.1, forward strand.
GGCCTGCGGCTGACGGAGATCAGGAACTTCATCGCGCATCTGGTGATGCCGACGCGCGCGGGGCGTGGGCGGGGCTAGCGCTTGGTCGCCTCCTCCTGCTCCTTTCGCTCGCGGTCCTCCCGTTCGATCCGCTCGCGGTTGCCGCCCTCGACGGTAGTGACGCCCGGCGTCGGGCTGTAGATGCCGCCAGGCGTGTCGGGCGCTGGCGGCGCGTCGCGGTACTGGACGTCGTGGTACACGTCCGACGCGATCCGTTCGGACAGGTCTGGAAACAGGTTGTGCGCCGTCACCGCGCCTTGCGCCTTCCACCCGACGGGCAGCTCCTCGCGCGGGTGGATCGAGGCCCAGACGATCGCCTCGGCCACCTTGTCGGCGGTGTCGAGCAGGATCATGCGCGGTTTGTGCCCGGTGTAGTTGGCGGTGTGCTGCCAAAACCCGGTGTCGGCCGCCCAGGGCATCACCGTCGACACCTTGATCGACCGCCCAAGCTTCTTCAGCCGCATCTCCTCGTTCAGCGCGCGGCCGAGTCCCAGGACGCCGTGCTTGGAGGCGGAGTAGGACGCTTGATAGGCCAGCGGCAGCTCGCTCTCGACCGAGCCGACATTGACCACCGTGCCAAATCCTTGCGCGACGAACCGGCGCAGCGCGGCGTGGGTGCCGTAGATGACGCCGTTTAGATTGACGTCGATGACGCGCGCATGGTCGGCGACGGGTACTTCGTCGAACGCCCCTAGCGCGGCGATGCCGGCGTTGTTGATCCACACGTCGATCCGGCCGAAGCGCGCGACCGCGGCGGCGGCGAGGCGTTCGACCTCGTCGGGCTTGCTGACGTCGGTGGTGACAACGAGCGCGGCGCCGCCGGCGGCGGTTATCTCGGTGGCGAGTTCGTCCAGCGCGGCCGTGCGCCGGGC
>CAXTRJ010000025.1:0-3945 GCA_964246585.1 uncultured Sphingomonas sp.
GTGCGGTGGAACATCAAGCCGTCGACCGTCTCGACGCCGGCCGCCGCAGCCCCCTGCCTGGGCCCGGTCACCGCCGCCACCGTCCACCCCCGCGCTTCCTGCGCCTTCAGGATGGCGCGGGTGCGAAAGGTATAGCCGCTCTGCAGCGGCAATCCGTGGTCGAGGACGTGAAGGATGCGCATGGGGGCGCGTTGCCACGATCGGACTTAACGCGGCGTCAACCGGGTCCGGTTACGTCCACCCCCGGGTTGAAGGGAGGAGCGCCGTGATCGACAATTTCGCCCTCGGCCTCGGCCATGGCCTCATGCTCCTCGCCGCCTGGCGCCTGCTCCGCCGCCCCGACCTCGACCGCGAGTCGCACCCGCGCGACAAGGCCCCCGTCAAGCCGTCCGCCAAGGCCCGCCCGCTTGCGTGACCTCGCCTTTATCGGTTTCCTCGTCGCGTTGTTCGGGCTCGGCTTCCGCAAGCCGTTCCTGTTCGTCCTCGCCTATGTCTATATCGACATCGTCTCGCCGCAGCGGCTGACCTATCTCCTGCTCAACACCGTGCCGATCTCGCTTTACGCGGTCGGCCTGGCGGTCGCCGCCTGGGTCGTGGTCGACGACAAGCGCGACGTCCGCGTCGCCCCGCGTCAACTGCTGATCGTCGTGCTCCTGCTCTACTGCTACGCGACGACGCGCGGGGCCGACTTCCCCGTCGACGCGCGCGACAAATGGGACTGGGTGTGGAAGGCGCTGGCCTTCGCCGCCTTCCTGCCGCTCACCTTGCGCACCCGGCTCCGCATAGAGGCGCTGCTGCTGTTCATGGTGCTGTCCGCCTCGTCGATCATCATCGTCGGCGGCATCAAGACGTTGGTGTCGGGCGGCGGCTACGGCGAGCTCAACCTCATGGTGTCGAACAACGCCGGCTTGTACGAGGGCAGCACGATCTCCACCGTCGCGATCGCGATCGTCCCGCTGATCCTGTGGTTCGCCCGCCACGGCACGATCTTCGTCCCCGACTGGCGCGTCCGCGCCTTCGCCACCGCGTTGGTTTTCGCCTGCCTGCTCATCCCCATCGGCACTTCGACGCGCACCGGGCTGCTGTGCATCGCGCTGCTCGCCATCCTGACGCTGCGTGACGTTAAGCGGCGGATGCTTTACTTGTCGGCGGTGGCGCTGGTCGCGATCGCCGCCGTGCCGTTCCTGCCGTCCGCCTTCACCGACCGGATGAGCACGATGAAGTCCTACCAGGCCGACGAGTCCGCCTCGACGCGGCTGGCCGTGTGGAAATGGACGATCGACTACGCGCGGGCGAACCCGTTCGGCGGCGGCTTCGAGGCCTATCGCCAGAACCGCATCCGCTACGACCGGGTCGAGGTCGCCGGCGCCGGCGAAACCGCCCCCGCCGGCGCGATCACCGACCAGGGCCGCGCCTATCACAGCGCCTATTTCGAGATGCTCGGCGAACAGGGCTATCCCGGCCTGGCGCTCTGGCTCCTGATCAACCTCGTCGGCATCGTTCGCATGGAGGTGCTGCGCCGCCGTTACCGCGACCCGCCCGCCGGCCTCGCCTGGATCGCCCCGCTCGCCAGCGCGCTGCAGCACGGCCACCTCGTCTACCTGCTCGGCGCCGCCTTCATCGCCATCGCCTTCCAGCCGTTCGTCTACATGCTGATCGGCGCGCAGATCGGCCTCGACACCTACCTCGCCCGCCTGCGTCAGGACGCGTCGTGGCAACCGATGCGCCGCGCCGCGGCGGTGGCGGCCCCCGCATGACCGGCGAGCTTCGCGCGCTGACCGGGGCCCGCGGCCTCGCCGCCTGGTTCGTCGTCCTCTATCATTTGCGACGCGCGGTCGCCGACTTGCCCGGATGGGCGGAGGGCATCCTCGCCAAGGGCTCTCTCGCGGTCGACTTCTTCTTCCTCCTTTCGGGCTTCGTCATCGCGCTCGCCTGGCACGACCGGCTGCGCGAGGGCGGCCTGGCGAGCGTGCCGCCGTTTCTCCGCCGCCGGATCGCGCGCGTCTGGCCGCTCCACCTCGTCATCCTCGCCGGCACGGTCGCGCTGGCGACGCTGCTCACCGCGACCGGTCGCGCGAACGAGGCTGAGTACCCCTGGGCGGAGCTGCCGCTCCACCTCCTCCTCGTCCACAACTGGCGCCTCACCGACACGCTCACCTGGAACGACCCCGCCTGGTCGATCAGCGCCGAGTTCGCCGCCTATCTGCTGTTCCCCCTGCTGGCGCTGGCTGTCGACCCGCGCCGCTGGCCGACCCCGCTCCTCCTCGCCGGCATCGCCGCGCCGCTCGTCCTGCTCCATCTCGCCATGCGGGGTCAGCCGACGCTGGGCCAGGACATCCCAAGCTTCGGCGTCGTCCGCTGCCTGGCCGAGTTCGCCACCGGCGCGCTGCTTTGCGCCCTCTGGCGGCGGCACCACGACGCCAGTCCGGCGCTCCCCGCCCTCGCCGCCGCCGCGCTGTTCGCCACCTGGATCGCCGGCGCGCCCGAGACGCTCGCCGTTCCCGCCGCGCTCGCCGCGCTGCTCCTCGCCCTGGCCCTCTCCGCCGGCCGCCCCGGCAATCCGTTCGAGTCTCGCACGCTCCACGCCCTCGGCGAAATCAGCTATGCGACCTATCTCGGCCATTTCCTCCTTTGGCAGGTATTCAAGCTCCTGCTGGTCGACGACGCGACCGCGGTGCCGCCGATCCTCGTCGCGCTCTATCTCCTCCTCGTCCTCGCCAGCTCGATCGCGCTCTACCACCTGGTCGAGCGGCCGGCGCAGGCCTGGGTCAACGCCATAGGTTTCCGCTCCCGCCGAGCCGCCCGCGCGCTTCCCTGACCTGCCCGGAACGAACCTCTCCCCTCGCGCATTGGCCGGGAAGAGGGAGCATCAATGGCCAACGGCATCCGCTACTGCGACGACAGCGAACCCGGCATCACCCGGCGCAAGATCCGCGACAAATGGGCGTATTTCGACAATGACGGCGCGCGCATCGCCGACCGCGACGAGATCGATCGCCTCAACGCCATCGGCCTGCCCCCGGCCTACCGCGACGCGTGGTTCTCGGCCGACCCCACCGGTCACATCCAGGCGATCGGCTGGGACGAGAAGGGGCGCAAGCAGTATCGCTACCACCTCGATTTTCGCGCCGCGCAGGAAAGCGCCAAATACGAACTGTGCGGCCCGTTCGGCCAGGCCCTCCCCAAGCTCCGCGCCAAGGTAGAGGCCGACCTCGAGACGCGCAGCCTGGCAAAGGACAGCGCCGTCTCCGCCATCGTCCGCCTGCTCGACATCGGCCACATCCGCGTCGGCAACGAGGCCTACGCCGCCGCCAACGAGAGTTTCGGCGCGACCACCCTGCGGAAGCGCCACGCCAAGATCGGCGGAAAATCGGTCAAGCTCCAGTTCAAGGCCAAGTCGGGCAAGATGCGCGTGATGACGATCACCGACCGCTCGCTCGCCCGCTTCGTCAAGCGCTGTCAGGACCTGCCCGGCCAGCATCTTTTCCACTGGCTGGATGGCGACGGGGTCAGCCACCCGGTGACCTCGTCCGACGTCAACGACTACATCCACGACGCGATGGGCGCCGAGTTCTCCGCCAAGCATTTCCGTACCTGGGGGGCGAGCGTCATCGCCTTCGAGACGCTGGCGACCGCGCCCGCCGACATTACGCTGAAACAGCTGCTCGAACCGGTGACGGAGGCGCTCGGCAACACGCCCTCGATCGCGCGCAAGTCCTATGTTCATCCCCTGCTCATCGATTTGGTGAAAGACGGCCAGTCCGCGTTCCGCGAGGCGGTCCAACTGCCCCGCTCGACGCAGTATCTCAGCCGTGCCGAGCGCGGCCTCATCGCCTTTCTCGAAGCCGGCGTCGTGTCGGAGAGCGAGGCCGCCTGACCGACACGGGGTCCGTATGTCCAACACCGCCGCCGCGCCCGCGCCGAGCCCGTCGCCGACGATAAATC
>CAXTRJ010000025.1:3955-19244 GCA_964246585.1 uncultured Sphingomonas sp.
AACGTCGCCTATGGCCGGCTCGACGCCGGCGAGGCCGAGATCGAGAGCGCGGTGCAGGCCCAGGTCGAGGCGCTGGTCCAGTCCAGTTCGATCTGGATCCGCACCCACTGGCTGGAGGTGCTCGTCGGCGTCGGCGTCGGCACGCTGATCGTCCTCGCCCTCCACGGCGCGCGCCACCTTGGCGCCCGGCTGTGCCGGAACGATCGCAGCCTGTTCGGTTGGGGTGTCGTGATCGGCCGCGCGGTGGTCCGCACCAACAACTTCTTCATCGTCACGCTCGCCGCCAAGCTGGTGTCGGGTTACGCGGTCGCCCCGCCCGAGGTCGCGACGACGATCACCTTCCTGTTCACCATCGCGGCGGTGTTCCAGGGGGCGATCTGGGCGCGCGAGATCATCCTGGGCGCGGTCGAGCACCGCACGGCGGCGCAGAACTATTCGGGCGAGGCATTGCTGTCGGCGATGGGCCTCATCCGCCTGCTCGTCACCTTCGCGCTGTTCGCCATCGCCTTCATCGTCGTGCTCGACAATCTCGGGGTCAACGTCACCGGCCTTGTCGCCGGGCTAGGGGTCGGCGGCATCGCCATCGGCCTGGCGGCGCAGGGCATCTTCGCCGACCTGTTCGCGGCGCTCGCGATCATCTTCGACCGCCCGTTCCGCCGCGGCGACGCGGTCAGCTACGACCAGACCTCGGGCACCGTCGAGGAGATCGGGCTGAAGTCGACCCGCATCCGCGGCATCAACGGCGAAGAACGGATCATCTCGAACAAGAACCTGCTCGACAAGGAAATCCAGAACAACACCAAGCGCGAGCGCCGCCGCACGAAGTTCGCCCTCGGCCTGGCCTATGAGACCGCGATCGACGTGCTGGACGGCGTTCCCGCGATGCTGCGCGAGATCGTCGAGGCGGGCGGCGCCGTCTTCGTCCGCGCCGGCTTCATCGGTTTCGGCGCGTCGACGCTCGATTTCGAGCTGGAATTCGACAGCCACACCGCCGATTTCCAGCACGCCTATGACGACCGCCACAAGATCGGCCTCGCCATCCTGCGCCGGTTCAACGACGCCGGCATCAACCTGCCCTTCCCGATCCAGACGACCTACACCGCCGCGCCCGATGGCCGCCTGGTCATGCCCTATGCCGAACCGCAACCGGTCAAGGTGGTGGAGTGATGGTTTCCTTGACCCTCCCCGAGCTCGTCTCGGGGAGGGGGACCGCTCGCCGTAGGCGAGTGGTGGAGGGGCCAGTGCGCAACGCCCCTGCACCAGCTTCGCTGGTCCCCCTCCCCGAGCAAGCTCGGAGCGGATAAGCCGCCTAAATCCCTCCCTCGTCCAGCGACAGCAGCGTCGCGTTCCCCCCCGCGCTGGTCGTGTCCACCGACACCGCCCGCTCGACGCAGAAGCGCTCGAGGTAGTGCGGCCCGCCCGCCTTCGGCCCCGTGCCCGAAAGCCCTTCTCCGCCGAACGGCTGCGACCCCACCACCGCGCCGATCATCGACCGGTTGATGTACAGATTGCCGACCCGCGCCATCGTCTCCGCCATCTCCGCCGATCCGGCGATGCGGCTGTGCAGCCCCATCGTCAGGCCATGGCCGCGCGCGTTGACCCGCTCGATCGTCCGCGCCAACTCGCCGCCGCGCCATTTGGCGACGTGAAGCAGCGGCCCGAACCACTCCTGGTCGAGATCCTCGATCCGCTCCAGCCCGATCAGCGTCGGCGGCACGAACAGACCGTCGGAAGGCGCCGCGACCGTCCCCAGCCACCGCGCGCGGACGCTGTCGCGATACCCCATCAGCCGGTCGTACGACGCCTGGTCGATCACCGGCCCCACATCGGTGCGCGGGTCGCCGGGCGCGCCCACGACCAGCGTCGCCATCGCCCCCTTCAGCATCGCGACGATCCCGTCGGCGACATCCTCCTGCACCAGCAGCAGACGCAGCGCCGAGCAGCGTTGCCCGGCCGACCGGAACGACGACGCGACGACATCGGCCACCACCTGCTCGGGCAAGGCGGTCGAATCGACGATCATCGCGTTGATCCCGCCGGTCTCCGCGATCAACGGCACCAGGGGGCGCGTATCGTCCTCCAGCAACGACCGCGCGATCCGCCGCGCGGTCGCGGTCGACCCGGTGAAGGCGACGCCCGCGATCCGCGCATCCGCCGTCAGCGCCGCGCCCACCTCCGGCCCGCCGGTGATCAGCACCAGCGCGTCCGCAGGCGTCCCCGCCTCGTGCGCCAGCGCCACCGCGCGCGCGGCGATGCGCGGCGTCTGCGGCGCGGGCTTGGCGACGACCGTGTTCCCCGTCACCAGCGCCGCGACCGTCTGCCCTAAGAAGATCGCCAGCGGGAAGTTCCACGGCGCGATCGTCGCCCATACCCCGCGCCCCTCCAGCCTGAGCGTGTTGCGCTCCCCCGTCGGCCCGGGCAGCTCGACCGGCCCGAGCGCCCCACGCGCCTGCAACGCGTAGTAACGACAGAAATCCACCGCTTCGCGCACCTCCCCGATCGCATCGGGGATCGTCTTGAACGCCTCCTGGACGCAGATCGCCATCAACTCGTCGCGGTGCTCCTCCAGTAGATCGGCGAGGCGTTCGAGGACCGCCGCGCGGTCGTCGACGGGGGTGGCGGACCAGGCCGGGAAGGCGGCGTGGGCGCGGGAGATGGCTACTCCCACCTCACTACCACCCCGGCGAAGGCCGGGGTCCAGTAAGGTTGCGCTCTCGGGGTGCCCGCCACCTACGTTCATCGTGACTGGATCCCGGCCTTCGCCGGGATGGCTAGGAATGCTGGTCGGTCTATTCACCGCCGCCACCGTCGCCCGCAACACCCCCCGATCGCTCAAATCCACCCCAGCCGAGTTCCGATGCCTCCCCGCCCCGAACAAGTCCCTTGGCAACGGGATCGACGGATGCCGCGCGCCTCCCACCGCCGCGATCTTCTCCACCGGATCGGCCAGCAGCTCGCGCTCGCTCAGCCGCTCGTCCGCCAGCTGATGCACGAAACTGGAGTTCGCCCCATTCTCCAACAACCGCCTGACCAGGTACGCCAGCAGGTCGCGGTGCCCCCCGACCGGCGCGTAGATGCGGCAACGATAGCCCCGCTCGTGCACCAGCCGTTCGTACAGCCCGTCGCCCATCCCGTGCAGCCGCTGGAACTCGAACTCGCGCGAGTTCCCCGCCCATTCGATGATCGTCGCCACCGTCAGCGCGTTGTGGCTGGCGAAGGCCGGCCGGATGTTCTCGGCATCCAGCATGTCGCGCGCCACCGCCAGGTACGACACGTCGGTCGCCGCCTTGCGCGTGAACAGCGGGTAGTCGGCCAGCCCCTCGACCTGGCTACGCTTGATCTCCGAATCCCAGTACGCGCCCTTGACCAGCCGGACGTTCATCACCCGCCCCAGCCCGTTTGCCCAGGCGATCACCGGCCGCGCGCGCTTGCCATAGGCCTGCACCGCCATGCCGAACCCGTCCCACCCCTTCAGCGCGGGCAGCGCCGCGACGCGCCCGATGATGTCGAGGCTCATTTCCAGCCGCTCGCTCTCCTCCGCGTCGACCGTCAGCGCGATGCCTTTCGCGGCGGCCTGTATCGCCAGCGCCTCCAGCTTTCCCGTCAGATCGAGTACGCACTCGTCCCACCGCGCGACCTCGTATCGCGGGTTGAGCGCCGACAGCTTGACCGAGATCGAGTGCCCCGCGCGCGGGTCGCGCCCGACCGCGTCGACCGCGTCGACATAGGCCTGGAAGTATCGCTCGGCGTCCTCCGCCGTCCGCGCCGCCTCGCCCAGCATGTCGAAACTGGCGGTGAAGCCGCGATATTCCGGCCGGCGCATCCGCTTGCTCGCTTCCTTGATGGTCCGCCCCATCACGAAGATCTCGCCCATCATCTTCATCGCCGCGCCGACCGCCTGACGCACGAACGGCTCGCCCGCGCGCGCGAGGAGGCGACGCAGAGGACCGGCTTCCTCCTCACCGACCAGGGCGCGGCCCACCACCAGACCCCAGGTCGCCGAGTTCACCAGCTTCGAGTTCGACTTCCCCGCGTGCGCCCGCCAATCGGCGTCGCCCAGCTTGTCGGCGATCAGCAGGTCGGCGGTCTCCGGGTCGGGCACCCGCAGGAACGCCTCGGCGAGGCTGAGCAGCGCGACGCCCTCCGACGAGTTTAATCGGTACTCCTGCAGGAACTGGTTGACCCACCCGCGCCCTTGGGCCGCGCGCAGGTCGGCGAGCAGTCCCAGCGCGTGGCCGATCACCCGCTCGCGCGACTCGGGCGGGAGCCGCGCGCGCTCCAGCAGCGGTTTTAGAACATCGGGTTCGGCGGCCCGGTACAGCGCGGCCATGGTATCGCGAGGGTCTGACGCTACGGCTTGGGCCATGTTCGGGCTTCCGGTCGGGAGGAGGCTTGCGGGACAACCGCCCCCGCGCCTAGATGCGGCCAGCGCTTAGCGCCAAACGCGGGCGAAGGGGAATGCCGTGGCGACGTTGACCACCGACGAGATGAAGGCGCGCGTCGGCACCGAGACCGTGTCCGACTGGGTGGAAGTGACCCAAGACATGATCGACAAGTTCGCCGACGCGACCGGCGACCACCAGTTCATCCACGTCAATCCCGAGGCCGCGGCGATGACCCCGTTCGGCGGCACGGTCGCCCACGGGTTCCTCACGCTGTCGCTGATGCCGCTGCTCGCCGCCAAGGTCGCCGACGCGCCCCGGGTCGAAGGCGCGAAGATGGGCGTCAACTACGGCGGCAACAAGGTCCGCTTCCTGACCCCGGTCCGTTCAGGCTCCAACATAAGAGGCCGCTTCAAGCTGTTAAGTTTCGATGAAAAGAAGCCCGGCCAGTTCCAACAAGTAAACGAGTTCACCGTCGAGATCGAGGGCGTGGCCAAGCCCGCCATGATCGCCGAATGGATCAGCCAGATCTTCGTCTGACCACCCCTCCCAATACCCTTCTACGTGTCAAGTTTGTCATCTTTACCGCTACCAAGGGAACCCCCGCCCATGCGCTCCGCCGTCATCGTCTCCACCGCCCGCACCCCGATCGGCCGCGCCTATCGCGGCGCGTTCAACAACCTGCCCTCGCCCACCCTGGCCAGTCACGCGATCAAGGCGGCGGTCGAGCGCGCCGGCATCGACGGCGGGGAGGTCGACGACGTCGTCTTCGGCTCGGCGCTCCAGCAGGGTCATCAGGCCGGCAATATCGCCCGCACCGCGCTGCTCCGCGCCGGCCTCCCCGCCACCGTCTCGGGCATGTCGCTCGACCGCCAGTGCGCCAGCGGCCTGATGGCGATCGCCACCGCCGCCAAGCAGGTCGTGGTCGACCAGATGGACGTCTGCATCGGCGGCGGCGTCGACTCGATCAGCCTGGTCCAGACCCCGCAGATGCGCGTCGCCCCCGATCCCGAGCTCCTCGCCATGCACGGCGACATCTACATGCCGATGCTCCAGACCGCCGAGATCGTCGCGGAGCGCTACGGCATCGACCGCGACCAGATGGACGAATACGGCCTCCGCTCGCAGCAGCGCACGGCGGCGGCGCAGGCCGCCGGCAAGTTCGACGACGAGATCGTCGCCGTCACCGCGACCATGGCGATCACCGACAAGGAGACCAAGGCGGTCAGCCACAAGGAGGTGACCCTGGCGAAGGATGAGGGCAACCGCGCCGACACGACGCTGGACGGCCTCAAATCGCTGAAGGCGGTCCTGCCCAACGGCACGATCACCGCCGGCAACGCCAGCCAGCTGTCCGACGGCGCCTCGGCCAGCGTGGTCATGGAGGAAAAGCTCGCCGAGCGACGTGGCCTCACCCCGCTCGGCCGCTATGTCGGCATGGCGGTCGCCGGCACCGACCCCGACGAGATGGGCATCGGCCCCGTCTTCGCCATCCCCAAGCTGCTCGAGCGCTTCGGCCTGAAGATGGACGATATCGGCCTGTGGGAGCTCAACGAAGCCTTCGCCGTCCAGGTGCTCTACTGCCGCGACAAGCTCGGCATCCCCGACGAGTTGCTCAACGTCAACGGCGGCGCGATCTCGATCGGCCACCCTTACGGCATGTCCGGCGCCCGCATGACCGGCCACGCGCTGATCGAGGGCAAGCGCCGCGGCGCCCGCCACGTCGTCGTGACGATGTGCGTCGGCGGCGGCATGGGCGCGGCCGGATTGTTCGAGGTTCTTTAATCAACCTGGGTTAAGCCCGGTATCGACGGTGATCGCCAGTCGCCGCCCTTTCTGCCGGGTGACGCGTAATCGGCGCCGAGGGGAGAAGGATGGCGGAACTGGGTTTGGTCGTCGATATCGGCCGCGTGTCCGTGCGGTTCGGCCTGACTGGCGGCGACGCCGGTCTCGCCCCGCGCCAGGTACGCAGTTACCAGGTGGCCGAACACGCCACCTTCACCGGCGCGTTGTTAGATTATGTCCGCGCCGTCGGTCTCGAGAGCCAACCCTTGCCCAGCGTCCTCGCCGTGGCCGGGGTCGCGCGCGGCGACGTGGTCAACATCACCGGCAGCCGCTGGTTCATCTCGGTCAAGGGCGTCGAGGCGATGCTGCGCGGCCGGTGCCGGGCGATCAACGACTTCACCGCCAATGCCTACGCGCTCCAGGCGCTTGCCCCTTCCGCCTTCGCCCCGCTGCCGGGCCCGCCGGCCAAGGGGATCGCGCCGGGCGGCAAGTACGTCCTGGTCGGGCCGGGCAGCGGCCTCGGCGTCGCCGGGCTGGTGACGACGTCGTCGGGCGCGTTGGAGGCGATCGAGAGCGAGGCGGGTCATATCGCTCTGGCGGTCGAAACCCCCGGCGAGGCGAAGTGCCGCGACCTGCTCGTCGCGCGCCGGCTGCCCACTCCCGCCGAGGCGCTGCTCAGCGCCAAGGGGCTGTGCCTCGCCTACGAGGCGCTGGCCGGCCGGACGGTCGCCGACATCACCCCCGAACAGGTGACCCGGACGGCCGACCGCGATCCGATCGCCGGCGCCGCCGTCCAGCTGGTCGCCGGCTATCTCGGCGCGTTCGTCGGCGACATGGTGCTCGCCTTTGGCGCGTGGGACGGCGCCATCCTGACCGGCGCGGTCACGCGGGCGCTCAAACCCGCGCTCGCCAGGCCCGAGTTCCGCCAGCGCTTCGAAGCCAAGGGCAATCTCCGCCGTCGCCTCGCCGACGTACCCGTGACCGTCGTCCAGCAGACCGATCTCGAACTCCTGGGGGCCGCCGCCGCCCTGCGCGCGGGCGGACGCTAGGCCGAAGGTGCCTCCGTCGACGTCGGGCGGGGAAACCGATGGCGTGTCGATCGTTGAGCCCGCGTAATCTCATGGAGACACGTTCGATGGCCAGCAAGGACACCCCCCAGGAAGTCGCCGACAAGCTGATCGACAAGATCAAGGAAAGCCCGTTCATCATGCTCGGCCTGACCAACGGTCAGCATTCGGAACCGATGAACGTCAAGCTCGACGAAGACCAGCCCAACACGCTGTTCGTCTTCGCCGGCAAGGACAATCGCGCCGCCCCCGGTGGCGACGCGATGGTTCAGTTCGTCGGCAAGGGCCACGAGTTCTTCGCCTGCATGCACGGCTCCGTCAGCCAGGACCACGACCGGGCCACGGTCGACAAGCTATGGGACAACCGGGTCGAGGCCTGGTTCCCCAACGGCAAGGCGGACGCGGTGCTGCTGCGCTTCGACGTCGACTCGGCCGAGCTGTGGGAGACCGACGTGTCGGTCACGGGCCGCGTCAAGATGCTGTTCGGCGGCACGATCGACGCCGGCGAGTCGAGCAGCTACGCCAAGGTCGACTCGATCGCCTGACGGTGAAGGCGGCGCCGGCGTTCACCCGTGCGCCGCCATCCACTCCTCCATCACCGGCGCGATCTTGTCGCGCCAGCGCGAGCCGTTGAAGATGCCGTAATGCCCGGCGCCCTCGGCCATGTAATACCGCTTCTTGTCCCCCGGCAGCGCCGTCGCCAACGTCAGCGCCGCGCGGGTCTGGCCCAGCCCCGAAATATCGTCGCGCTCGCCCTCGATCGCCAACAGCGCGATATCGGTGATCGCCGCCGGATCGACCCGCCGCCCGCGGTGCGTCATCATCCCGTTGGGCAGCGCGTGGGTCTGGAACACCAGGTCGATCGTCTGGAGGTAGAACTCGGCGGTCATGTCGCACACCGAGCGATATTCCTCGTAGAAGTCCTTGGTCGTGTCCGCGCTTTCGCCGTCGCCGCGGACCAGATGCCTGAACATCTCCCAGTGGCTGGTCATGTGGTTGCCCAGGTTCATCGACATGAACCCGGCCAGCTGCAGGAACCCCGGATAGACCCGGCGTCCGGCCCCCGGATAGCCCATCGGCACCGTCGCGATGACGTTCTGCTCGAACCAGGCGTGCGGCCGCTCGGTCGCCAGCGTGTTGACCGACGTCGGCGCCTCGCGCGTGTCGACGGGTCCGCCCATCATCGTTAGCGTCGCCGGCCGGTTGGGGTGCTCGTCGGCGCTCATCAAGGCGGCGGTGGCATAGCAGGGCACCGACGGCTGACACACCGCCAGCATGTGCGCGCGGCCCGACCCATCCGCGCCCATCGCCTCCAGGAACTCAATCAGGTAATCGACATAGTCGTCGAGGTCGAAGGTACCCTCGCTCAGCGGCACCAGCTTGGCGTCGCGCCAGTCGGTGATATGAACATCGGCCACCGGCAGCATCCGCTCGACGGTGCCGCGCAGCAACGTCGCATAGTGCCCCGACATCGGCGCGACGATCAGCAGCTTGGGCCCGCCCTCGACGCCCTCGCGGCGGAACCGCTTCAGCTGCCCGAACGCCTTGCTGACGACATACTCCTCCGTCACCGCGACCTCGCGCCCGTCGACGGTCGTCGTGGCGAGCCCGAACGCCGGCTTGCCGCGCGGTGCGGACGCGTGCGCGAACACCTCCAGCGCCGATCCCAGCACCGACCCGCCGCCCATATAGGCGAACGGGTTGGCCGGGTTCTGCAGCATGTCGGCGTTCCACTGCGCCACCGCGCTGGCGCTTTCCATTATCTGGCGCTGAAATTCATAAGCGTTGTAGAGCATGGCATTCCCTTGGCGTCGGACATCCGCCGGCGGCGTGACGGTCGCCCGTAGCATGACAGCGTAACATATAGGTAACGTGCAAGCGCCGCGCTTGGGTGCGCTGCGACATTGAGCGTCGGCGACCGCGCTGCTAGGCGAGCGTGCGATGGCCTCCACCGCGCCCGACCCCAAGCCCGTCCGCAACCTGGGCAGCCTCGTCATGGTCTGGCGGTTCGCGACGCGCTACCCCCTGCAACTGGCCGCCGCCATTACCGCGCTGGTCGTCGCGGCGGGCGCGACGCTGTGGATCCCGCGCACCTTTCAAAAAGTTGTTGACAACGGCTTCGCCGCCGGGGCGGACCCGGCGCGGATCGCGATCTACTTTCAGGGGCTGATCGGCGTCGTGGTCGTACTCGCCATCGCCACCGCCGTCCGTTTCTACTTCGTCTCGTGGCTCGGCGAGCGCACCGTCGCCGACATCCGCGCCGCGGTGCACCGCAACCTCCTGACGCTGGCGCCGCGCTATTTCGAGGAGAACCGCCCGTCGGAGATCGCCTCGCGCCTGACCGCCGACACCGCCGTCATCGAACAGGTGGTCGGCTCCACCGTCTCGGTCGCGCTACGCAATATCGTCATCGGCATCGGCGGGCTGATCTACCTGTTCACCCTGTCGCCGAAACTCACCGGCCTGCTTCTCGCCGGGTTGCCAGTGATCATCCTGCCGATGGTCCTGCTCGGCCGTCGCCTGCGCGACTATTCAAAGGTCAGCCAGGACCGCCTCGCCGATGTCGGCGCGATCGCGGTCGAGACGCTGGGCGCGATGAAGATCGTCCAGGCGTTCGGTCAGGAGGGCCGCGAGGGCGACCGCTTCGCCGACGCGGTGGCGCGCGGCTTCGACAGCGCCCGCCGCCGCTTCGCGCTCCGCGCGGTGATGACCTCCGTCGTCATCGCGCTGCTGTTCGGCGGCGTCGTCTTCATCATGTGGGAGGCGGTGCAGGACGTCGCGTCGGGCCGGCTGACCGGCGGCAAGATCACCGCCTTCGTCCTCACCGCCGGCATCGTCACCGGTTCGCTCGGCGCGTTGACCGAGGTGTGGGGCGACCTGCTCCGCGCCTCGGGCGCCGCCGCCCGGCTGTCCGAGCTCCTCGCCGAGCAGCCCGAGATCGCCCCGCCGGCCAAGCCCGCCGCGCTCCCCGTGCCATCGCGCGGGAGCCTAGCCTTCGAGGCCGTCGAGTTCCGCTACCCGACCCGGCGCGAGGTCGCGGCACTGCACGGCTTCTCGCTCAGCATCGCGCCGGGCGAGACGGTCGCGGTGGTCGGCCCTTCCGGCGCTGGCAAGTCGACGCTGTTCCAGCTGGTCGAGCGCTTCTACGACCCCGACGCCGGTCGCATCACGCTCGACGGCGTCGACCTGCGCGACGCCGACCCCGCCGCTATCCGGACCCGCATCGCGATGGTGCCGCAGGAGACGGTGATTTTCGGCGCGTCGGCGCGCGACAATTTGCGCTACGGCCGCTGGGACGCCGACGACGACCAGCTCTGGGCCGCCGCCGAGGCCGCCAACGCCGCCGAGTTCCTCCACAAACTCCCCGAGGGCCTCGACACCTTCCTGGGCGAAGGCGGCGCGCGGCTGTCGGGCGGTCAGCGCCAACGCGTCACCATCGCCCGCGCGCTGCTCCGCGACGCCCCCATCCTCCTCCTCGACGAGGCGACCAGCGCGCTCGACGCGGAAAGCGAGCTGCTCGTTCAGCAGGCGCTCGAACGGTTGATGGACAACCGCACCACGCTGGTCATCGCCCACCGCCTGGCGACCGTCCGCGCCGCGCGGCGCATCGTCGTGATGAACGACGGCCGCATTGTCGAGGAGGGCAGCCACGCCGAACTGATCACGCGCGGCGGCCTGTACGCACGCCTGGCGAGCCTGCAATTCAGCGAAGCGGCTTAGGAGCACGGCGCAATGCCCAAGGACTTCGACATCATCGTTTACGGCGCGACCGGCTTCACCGGGCGGCTCGTCGCCGAGTACCTCGTCCAGACCTATCTTGGCGCCGACAAGCCGCGTTGGGCGATGGCCGGGCGTAGCGTCGCCAAGCTGCAGGAGGTCCGCGCCCTGATCGGCGCGCCGGCGGATACGCCGCTAGTGGTGGCCGATGCCGACGACCCCGCGTCGCTGCGGGCGATGTGCGGGCGCGCGACCGTGGTCGTCTCGACGGTCGGCCCCTACCAACTCCACGGCTCC
Organism: uncultured Sphingomonas sp.; assembly: GCA_964246585.1. GTDB lineage: Bacteria > Pseudomonadota > Alphaproteobacteria > Sphingomonadales > Sphingomonadaceae > Sphingomonas. The sequence continues at coordinate 15,204 of CAXTRJ010000025.1, forward strand.
GACCTCGTCGCCGCCTGCGCCGAGACCGGCACCGCCTATGTCGACCTGTGCGGCGAGCCCGCCTGGATGCGGGAGATGATCGACACGCACGAGGCGACCGCCAAGCGGACCGGCGCGCGCATCGTGTTCTCGTGCGGCTTCGACTCGATCCCGTTCGACCTGGGCGTCCTGACCCTCCAGGAAGCCGCGAAGGCCAGGTTCGGCCACCCCGCGCCCCGCGTGAAATGCCGGGTCCGCAAGATGCAGGGCGGCTTCTCGGGCGGTACCGCCGCCAGCCTCAAGGCGACGCTCGCCGCCGCGGCGCGCCAGCCGTCGTTGTTCAAGCTGCTCGCCGACCCGTTCGCGCTGACCCCGGGCTTTGTCGGGCCGCATCAGCCGTCCGGCCTGATCCCCGAATTCGACCGCGCGCTGGAGGCGTGGGTCGCGCCGTTCATCATGGCCCCGATCAACACCAAAAATGTCCACCGCACCAACGCACTGGCCGGGCGTCCCTATGGGACCGCCTTCGTCTATGACGAGATGATGGTCGCGGGGCTGGGCGACATGGGTAAGGCCGCGGCCGAGGCGATCGCCAAGCTCAATCCGTTCAAGGACGAGCGTGGCCCGAAACCCGGCGAGGGCCCGTCGAAGGCGGAGCGCGACGCGGGGCATTACGACATCCTGTTCGTCGGCGAGATGCCCGGCGGCGAGCGGATCGACGCGGTGGTCACCGGTGACCGCGATCCGGGCTACGGGTCGACCAGCAAGATGCTGGCGGAGGCGGCGCTGTGCCTGGTCGAGGACGTCGCCGGCGAGGGCGGGATTTGGACGCCGGGGGCGATCATGGGATCGGCGCTGCGCAAGCGGCTTGAGGCGAAGGCGGGGCTGACGTTCACTGCGGGGTAGATGCTCCCTCTCCCGTCGGGAGAGGGAAATTACCGCTTCCGCCCCTGGTGCCGGATGTTCGCCGGCCGCCCCCGCCGCTTGATCTCACGCGCCGGCTTGTCGCCACGCCGCCCGGGGGCCGCGCCCTTGCCCTCGATCATCTCGAACCTGAGCGCCCCCGACACAGGATTCGCCTCCGCCAGCCGCAACTCCAACCGCTGGCCCGACGCGTACGTCTCGCCGCTATGCTCGCCAACCAGCGTCCGCGACGCCTCGTCGTAGCGGAAATATTCGCCCCCCAGGTCGCGCACCGGCATCAGGCCGTCGCCGCCGATCCCCTCGACGGTGGCGAAGAAGCCGAAATTGGTCACACCGGTGATACGGACCTCGACCGTCTCGCCGACCCGCTCGGCGAGGAACGCGGCGACATAGCGGTCAATCGTGTCGCGCTCGGCCTCCATCGCGCGGCGTTCGAGCATCGAGATGCCCTGCCCGATCGCCTCCATCGTGCTCGCCTCCGAGTTCGATAGAGCGCCCTCGCCCAACCCGTACGCCGCGACCAGCGACCGGTGGACGAGAAGGTCGGCGTAGCGCCGGATCGGCGAGGTGAAGTGCGCGTAGCTGCCCAGCGACAGCCCGAAATGGCCGTGGTTGGCGGGCGCGTAATAGGCCTGGGTCTGCGACCGCAACACCTGCTCCATCACCTGCGGCCGGAAATCGGCCCAAGGAGTTTCCGGGCCGACGCGCGCGAGGATATGGTTGAAAGTCGACGGGCGCACGACCTGCCCCAGCGCGAACGGCACCTCGAACGTCGCCAGATAGTCCTTCAGCGCCACCAGCTTCTCGCGGCTCGGCGGTTCGTGGACGCGGTACATGACGGGCGCCTTTTTCGCCTCCAGCGCCTTGGCGGCGGCGACATTGGCGGCGATCATGTAGTCCTCGATCAGCCGATGGGCGTCGAGGCGCTCGCGCGGCGCGACCGACAGGATGCGGCCCTTCTCGTCGAGCATGACGCGCCGCTCGGGCAAGTCGAGGTCGAGCGGCTCGCGCGCGTCGCGCGCCTTCGACAGCGCGCGCCAGCAGGCCCAGAGGGGGAGGAGGGCGTCTCGAAATTCCTCCCTGGGACGGGGAGGGGGACCATGCGAAGCATGGTGGAGGGGGTTCTCGACGGGAACGACCTTCGCGGAGCCCCCTCCACCACCGGCTTCGCCGGCGGTCCCCCTCCCCGTCCCGGGGAGGAATTCGTCCACCGTCGCCTGCGCGTCCTCATAGGCGATGTTGGCCGCGATCCGCACGACCGCGCGGGTGAACCGCCAGGACTTCAGCTCGCCGCGCTTGCCGATCTGGAGATGACACGCCAGCGCCGCGCGGTCCTCGCCTTCCTTCAGCGAACACACCTCCGCCGACAGGATCTCCGGCAGCATCGGCACGACCCGATCGGGGAAGTAGACGCTGTTGCCACGCCGTCGGGCTTCCTTGTCGAGCGCGGAGCCCGGGCGGACGTAGAACGACACGTCGGCGATCGCGACGATCGCGCGCCACCCACCCGGGTTCGCCGGATCGTCATCGGGCGCTGCCCACACCGCGTCGTCATGGTCGCGCGCGTCCGCCGGATCGATCGCGACGATCGGCAAATGGCGGAGGTCTTCCCTGCCCTCGCCCAGCGCGCGGCCGGCGCTCCGCTCCGCCTCCTCGATCGTCTCCGGCGCGAAGACGTCGGGGATGCCGAGCTTATGGATCGCGATCAACGAGAACGAACGCGCCTCGAACGGGTCGCCCAGCCGCTGCGTCACGCGCGCGGTGACGCGCGGCGGCCGCCCCGCCTTTTCCGCTAGCACCAGGTCGCCCGGTGCCGCCCCGCCGGCGTCGGACACCGCGAACTCGCGCCGCTCGCGCTTGTCGACGCCCTGCAGCCACAGCCGGTCGCCCTCCTGCCGCAACACGCCCAGCATCTGCTCGGACGACGCGGCGAGCTTCTTCATCGGATGGGCGATCCACCCCGCGCCCGCTTCTTCCGTCCGCGCCAGCACGCGGTCGCCAACGCCCAGGTCGCCCCGCCGCCGTTCGCGCACCCGCAGTCGCGGCATCGGCGTCTCCGCCTCCCAGCGTTCGGGCACCGCCCAGACATTGCCGCTGTCGTCGACATCCGCCACGCGCAGCACCGTGACCTTGGGCAGCCCGCCCATCTGATGGAACGCGCGGCCGGGGGCGGAGTCGATCAGCCCTTCGTCCGCCATGTCCTTGAGCAACGCTTTTAACGCGATCTTTTGCTGCGCGGTCAGCCCGAAGGCGCGGGCGATCTCGCGCTTGCCGGCGGGCTCGTCGCTGGTGGTGATGAAGTCGAGCACTTGCTCGCGGGTCGGCAGGCCGGGTGCGGGTTTGGGCATGGGTCGACGAGTATACGCTCAACCCTCTACCGTCACCCCGGACTTGTTCCGGGGTCCACCGCCGTACGCGCAAGCGCGTCGTCGTTTGTGCGCAGACATGGATGCCGGAACGAGCCTGTCCTGAGCGAAGTCGATGGGTTCGGCATGACGAGAAGGGAGAACCTCATTAGAAGGCGCGCCATGACCTACGACCTGCTCATCGTCGGCGGCGGCATCAACGGTTGCGCGGTCGCGCGCGAGGCGGCGCTGAACGGCTTGTCGGTGCTGCTGGTCGAGCGCGGCGACCTCGCCGGGGCGACCTCGTCGGCGTCGAGCGGCCTCATCCATGGCGGCATCCGCTACCTGGAGTTCTACGAGTTCAAGCTGGTCGCCGAAGCCCTTAGAGAACGCGAGCGGCTGGTGAAGGCGGCGCCGCACCTGATCCGGCCGATGCGCTTCGTCCTGCCGCATGAGAACGCGGTCCGGCCGTGGTGGATGATCCGCGCGGGGCTGGTCCTCTACGACCTGCTCGGCGGACGCATGACGCTGCCGCGCTCGCGCGGGCTTGGGAAGGGCGACACCGCCTACACCGCGCCGCTGAAGAACGGTGGACGCGGGTTCGTCTACTCCGACGCGCAGGTCGACGACGCCCGCCTGACCGTGGTGAGCGCGATGGACGCCGCCGACAATGGCGCCGAGATCGCGGTCGGCACCGCGCTCGACAGCGCCCGGCGCGAGGGTGGCGGGTGGCGCGCGGCGTTGTCCGACGGGCGCACGGTCGAGGCGCGCGGGCTGGTCAACGCCGCCGGGC
>CAXTRJ010000026.1:0-19095 GCA_964246585.1 uncultured Sphingomonas sp.
GTCAGGACCAGCGCGCGCGCGACTCCCAATCGCTCCAGCTCGTCCCCCGCCCGCGCGATCGTGCCGCCGCCAAAGACGACCCGGCCGGGATTGGCCTGGTAGGTGAACGGCGCCAGCGTCACGCCGGACGCGCCGCGAGGTCGGCCGGGTCCGCGCCGGCCAGTGCCGGCTCATGCCCATAGCGATACGGCCCGAGCGCCGCGAACAGGCCGGCGGCGCCGATGCAGGCGACCGCGAGCCCGATCAGGCCGGTCGCGTAGCTCCCCGATGCGTCACGCGAGGTGCCCAGCGCCAGCACGCCGACCGCGCCGCCGAGCTGGAACACCGCGAACAGCACGCCGTAGAGCGTCCCGTAGCGACGGAACCCGAAATAGCGCTTCACGACGAAGCCGAGCACGTCGATCTCGGCGCCGATGAGGAGGCCGACGAAAGCCGCGGCGACGATCGCCGCCGCCCCGCTAGCGCCCGCCGCCAGCCCGGCCAGCGCCAGCACCGCGAGCGTGGCGAAGGCCGGGATGACGAGGCGGACGGACACCCGGTCGACGATGAAGCCCGAGCCGAGCCGCCCGACGATCATCGTCGCGCCCAGCACCGACTGCGCGAGCACCGCGCTTTGGCGCGTCATGCCATTGCCTTCCAGCACCGAGACGAGGTGGACCAGGATCGCGGTGCTGTAGATGCCGAGCAGCAGGAAGGCGGCGAACAGCAGCCAAAAGGTCGACCGGCGGGCGGGCGCGGCCTCGCGCTCGATCATCGCCGAGCCGGCCGTCGCCTTATGCCCGCGATCGTGGACGAAGCGCATCGCCACCGGCACGGTGACCACGACCGAGACGAGGCCGATGATCGCGAAGGCGCTTCGCCAACCGCTCGCCTCGGCGAGCTGATGGATCGCGAGGGGGAACAGCGCCGCGCCCAGCCCGATGCCCACCGTCGCGACGCCGATCGCCAGCCCCAGCCGCCGATCGAACCAGGACGAGGTCGCCTTGACCCACGACGCCGGCCACAGCCCGACGCCGAGCAGCGGCAGCAACGCCCAGCCGAGATAGAATTGCCACAGCGCGCCGGACATCAGCGACATCGCCGCATAGCCCAGCCCGAACAGCGGCAGGCACAGCAGGATGATGCGCCGCGCGCCGAAACGGTCGACCAGCACGCCTTGCAGCGGCGACACGATCATCGTCATGATCGCCAGCAGCGTCGCCGCCAAGCTGATCTGCGCCACGCCCCAACCGAACTCGTCGCGCAGGTACGGCGCGAAGACGCCGAGCGACATGACCTGGAGCACGCTGGGGCTGAACGCCAGCCCGACCATCGAGCCGAGCGAGGTGGCCCAGCCCGGGCGGACCCGGCCGTCGGGCCCGCGAAAGCTTTCGGATCGGGCGTCGTGGATGGCGAGCGACATGGCCGAAATCTCCTCGGGCTCAATCGCCCTGGTAATAAAGGTCGCAGACCGACTCGAAGATCGCCGGATGGCCCTTGACGCCCGGGATGCCGTATTCGGGCGGCGGATAATCCTCATGCGCCGATCGCCAGGCCTCGGCCGATTCCCATTTGGCGATGTTGATGAACTTGAAGGTGCCGTTGCCGACGCCGGTGTTCTTGTGGAAGTGGCATTCCACGAAACCCTTGGTGCCCTGGAAATGCGCGGCGGTCCGGCGCCAGTCGGCGAAGAACTCGTCCTCCTTGTCCTCGGGGACGATAAAGACGTTGAGCAGCGTCACGGTCATCGATGCTTCCTTTTCGTCATATGGGCGCGACCCGCCGCGCCGTGACGCGCGACGCGCCACGGTCCGGTTTTCCGCGTGATTTCCCGTCGGGGCCGCCGGTCAGCCGGCCGTCACGTCGCCGGCGTCGAACAGCGCGTCGTAATAACCCTGGTCGACATTGGTGATCTCCCACCAGGTATAGTTCAGATCCTGCAGCCGGAAGGCGCGGCGGCCGTCGACCTCCGACACCTCCTCGACCCGCTTGATGCCGTACTGGTCGCGGCAGGCGAGCGCCGCCGCGCGCGCCGCGTCGACCTCCTCGGGGGTGTCGACCGCCAGCTTGAAGTGGTTGTCGGGCGCCTGGTCCTTGGCGTCGCCGCCATCGACGCACACGCACACCACCGACCACGGCCCGCCGCGATAGATGTACTGCGCCTCGCGCACCGGCCGGTGAATGTCGAGCCCGAGGAAGTCGGTGTAGAACCGGCGCGTCGCGACCATGTCGGCGCATTCGACGGTGCCGTGCGACAGCGTCTCGTTCTGGATCAGGGCTTCGGTGAACGGCATCGCGACTACTCCTCAATCGGCGAACAGGTCGCCCTTGGCCCGCAGCACCTCGTAGGTCAGGTCGGGGGCGCGGTACTCGAGCTCCCACCAGTTCGAATCCTGGTCGGTGAAGTACAGGGCGTAGGATCCGTTGCGGAACCGCGGCTTCTGGACGCGGGCGATGCCGTACTGCTCCTTGCAGTCCTTCAGCTTGGCATAGGCCTCGTCGACCGCGGCCTCGGACGGGGCCGCCATGCCCCAATGGTTGAGCATCTCCTGCTCGACCGGCACCTCGTCCTTGCGCCGGATCTCGAGCACCCAGAAGGGCTCGCCGCGCTTGTCGCCGCCGGGGCCGAAGCCGCGGTCGCGCGCGTACAGGACGTCGGCGGACGGCCGGACGCATTGAAGGCCGAACGCCTTTTCGAGCATGGTCCGGACCCGGTCCAGATCGGTCGAGACCAGCGTGCCGCTGATCAACGACCGTGTCCGGACGTGCGGCCCGGCGCCGGGCCGGGCGCCGATGGCGATATTCGCGGGCGCGTTCATGGCTTGCTCCTTGTCACAGGTCGAGCACCAGGGTCTGGCCGGGCTTGGCGCGCGAGACGCAGACCTGGAGCGCTTCGTCGTGCTCGTCCTCGTCGAGGCACTCGTCGCGGTGGTCGACCTCGCCCGAGATCAGGTCGACCCGGCAGGTGCCGCAGACCCCCTCCTTGCACAGCGAGCGGATGCGGAAGCCCTCGGCCTTGAGCACGTCCAGGATCGAGCGATCGGCGGGAATCGTGAACCGCTTGTCCGCCCGCTTGCAGACGATGTCGAACGCCTCGTTGAGCGAATCGAGGCCAAGGTCGGTGTTGCTGCCCTTGAACAGCTCGAAATGAATGGTGCCCGACGGCCAGTCGCGCCCGGCTTCGCGCACCGCCTTGATGAGGCCGCCGGGGCCGCAGACATAGGCGTGCGCGGCCGAGGGCCGGTGCGCCAGCAGCGTCTTCACGTCGAGGCCGCATCCGGGGACGCCGCCGTCGTAATGGAACCGCGCCCGCTCGCCGTGACGGGTCGCCACCTCCTCAGCGAACGCCGCCTCCTCGGCGGAGCGCGCGCAATAATGGATCGCGTAGTCGCGCCCGATCTCGCGCAGCCGCGCCGCCATCGACAGGATCGGCGTGATGCCGATGCCGCCGGCGATGAGGATGTGGTGATCGCCGGCCTCGCTCAGCCGGAAGTCGTTCGCGGGCGGCGCGGCGCGGATCACGTCGCCCTGGCGCAGCACGTCGTGCATCCAGGCCGACCCGCCGCGCCCGTCCGCCTCGCGCAGTACGGCGATCACATAGCGCCCGGTCTCGCCCTGGTCGTTGAGCAGCGAATAGGAACGCTCGTCGCCATTGCCCAGCTCGATGTCGATGTGCGAGCCGGCGATGAAGCCGGGCAGCGGCGCGTCGTCCAGCGCGTGGAATTCGAACAGCCGGATGCGCGGCGTGACCTGCTCGACCTTGGCGACGCGAAGCTCGATCATGCCGCCGCGCCCTCCAGCACCGGCTCGGTCGCGCCGACATCGGCGACGAAGCGGGTGTCGAAACTGCCCAGGTCGCCCAGCGAGACCGTCACCACGTCGCCGTCGGCGATGAAGCGGCGCGGCTTCTTGCCGAAACCGACGCCCGCCGGCGTGCCGGTCGCGATCACGTCGCCGGGCGACAGCGTCATGAAGCGCGACAGGTGCGCGATGATCTCCGCGACCGAGAACAGCATATTGCCGGTCGAGCTGTCCTGCATCAACTCGCCATTGACCAGGCATCGCACCGGGATCGCCTGCGGATCGGGCACGCCGGCGGCGAGCGTGATCCAGGGCCCGAGCGGGGTGAAGCCGTCCGACGCTTTCTGCATGACCCAATCGATGCCGAGCGGGGGTCGGTCCTCGACCCAGTCGCGCGCCGACACGTCGTTGAGCGGCAGATAGCCGGCGACGTGATCCAACGCCTGTTCCACCGACACGTGACGCGCGGCGCGGCCGATGACGACGCCAAGTTCGGCTTCCCAGTCGATCATCGCGCCGACCCGCGACAGCGTGACCGGCCCGCCCGGCGCGGCGATCGTCGTCAGCGGTTTCAGAAAGGCGTAGGGGAAGACGGGATTGGTCGGGATGCCCATTTCGGCGATGTGGTCGCGGTAATTGGTGCCGATGCAGATGAGGTGCATCGGCCGCTCGACCGGGGCCAGGAACTCCTCCGGCCGGACCGCGACGGGGGACGCATCGCCCGGATCCAGGTTGTCGAGCGACGCGCCGAACGCCGGCCACCGCGCGAACAAATGGTCGAGCGAACCCTGCGCCACGCCGGGCAGGTCCGGCCTGATCTCGGCCAAGCGGTAGGCCGCGCCGCCATGCTCCACCAGCACGACGGGATCTCCGTAGACCAGCATCCGTCCGAGGCGGACCGCGCTCATGCCGGGCGCGCGACGCCGCGCGGACCGATGTTCCGGGTCGCCGAGGGAGGGATCGCCTGCATCGCTCTTCCTGTCCTTATCGCGGACGTATCGCCCGCCGGGGATCGCCGTCCCCTGACCGAGACAATCCTTCCATTTGCAAATGTTGTCAAGTCAGATGTTCCATGCCTAATCGGTCCGGAGCGCCCATGGCGACGACGGGAAACGGCGAACGATGTACAAGTTGACGACTTCGATGCCGTTCCTGCTCGCGCGGCTCGGCGTCAGGATGGGATCGCTGTTCAGCCAGCGTCTCGCCGCCTACGACCTGACGCTGCCGATGTACCGGGTGCTGGCCGCGTTGTCGGAGCGGCCGGGACAGAAGCTGGGCGAACTCAGCGCGATGACCACCGTTGAGCTGTCGACGATGTCGCGGATGGTCGGCGCGATGGCGGCGCGCGGGCTGGTGTCGCGCCATCGCCAGCCGGACAACGAACGCACCGTCCAGATCGACCTGACCGAGCGCGGCGCCGAAATGGCCGCGCTGCTGCGCACGGAGGCCGAGCATTACGAGGAGGTCGCGGTCAGCACGCTGAAGGCCAGCGAGATCGATCGCTTCAAGCGCACGCTGACGCGCATCTACGACTCGCTCGACGTGCTGGAAAGCGAGCTGGTCGCCAACGCCCCGGTCGAGGCGCCCGACCCCCAGCCCGCTCCCCGGCCCGATCAGAAGGCGTAGCCAATCGACAGGCCATAGGTCCGCGGCGGGTCATAGGCGCCCATGATCGGGAAGCCGACGAACCCCGCGCTCACCTGCGCCGACGAGATGGTCCGCCGATCGGTCAGGTTGCGCACGAACACCGATCCGGTGAAGCCGCTGCCGTCCCGGCGATAGTTCAGAAAGGCGTTGAACTTCGCGTTCGCGCCCTGCGACACCTCCGGTCGATTGTAGAAGGAGAAGAACACCCGGTCGACCCACGTCGCCTCGCCCCGCGCGGTGAACTCGCCCGCCGACGTCGGGATCGTGTACGCCGCCGCCAGGTTGACCGTGTAGGCGGGCGCCTGTTGGAGCCGATTGCCTTCCAGGTCGATCTCGCCGAGTTCGGGCCGGGCGGTGTCGGCGGTCGCGAAGTTCTTGAACTTGGAATCGAGGAGCGAGATGTTGGCGGACAGGTCGAGTGCCGGGACCGGTTTCGCGGCCAGTTCCAGCTCCAGGCCCTTCACCTCCGCCGAGCCCGCGTTGAGCGGGACCGCCACCGCGCCCAGCACACGCTGCACCTGCAGGTTGGTGTAGTCGTAGTAGAAGGCGGAGATGTTGGTGCGGACCCGCCCGTCGAGCCACTGCGCCTTGATCCCGCCCTCGTAATCGGTCAGCTCCTCGGGCTCCAGCGGCGCGACGAACGACGTCACCGCGTAGCCGCCGCTCTTGAAGCCGCGCGCGTAAGTCGCGTACAGCAGGACGTCGTCGTTGACCCGGTATTCCAGCCCCAGGCGCGGCGTGAACGAGTTCTGGGTCACGTCGTCGACCTGGAACAGCGTGTAGTTGAGCGGGACCGCCGGATTGAACGGCGTCGCGAAGTCGACGATCCCGCGGCTGTCGGTGCCCTTCTTCTCGGAATTGTAGCGCGCGCCGACCGAGACGGTCAGGTCGTCGACCACCGTATAGTCGAGCTGACCGAAGACGGCGTACGCCTTTGTCGTGATGTCGCCGCGATAGTCCACGCCTTGGGTAAGCGTGTTGGTGGCGAGCGCGCGCACCGGCTGAAAAGCGTTGTTGCCGAAGATGTCCTCGTCGAAATAGTACGCGCCGAGAAGCCAGCGGAGCCGGCCGGTGTTCCCGCCCAGTCGCAGCTCCTGGCTGAACTGCGACGCGCGCTCCTGGATGCGGAACGCCGCCACGACCGCGTCGGTGCCGTCGGCGTCGCTGAGATATTCGAGATCGCTGCGGCGGTAGCTGGTGACCGAGGTCAGCGTCGCGAAGCCCAGATCGACGTTCGCCACGCCGCCGAAACCGTAAAAGGTGCGGATGTTCACCTGATCGACATCGGCGAACGCGTCGCGCGGGTCGTCGGTAACGCGCCCGCCCAGCCTCGGCCCGAACGGCACGAAATTGGGACGGCCCGGCCCGATATAATGATAGACGAAGTTGTTGTCGTTCTCGCGAAACACGTCCGCCGACAGCGTCAGGTCGAAATCGCTGCTCGGCTCGAAGCGGAGCTTGGCGCGGAGCGCGAACTCCTTGTTGTTGTCGATCTCCTCGCCGGTCGTGAAGTTGTCGCCATACCCGTCCCGCCTCGTCGCGGTGTAGGCGATTCGCGCCGACAGCGTGTCGGTCAGCCCGCCGGTGATCGCGCCTTCGCTGGAGATCAGGCCGTAATTGCCGACCGTGACCCGGGCATAACCGCCCAATTCCTGCTCGGGGTCGTTGCTGACGATGTTGACCGCGCCCGCGGTCGCGTTGCGGCCATAAAGGGTTCCCTGCGGCCCGCGCACCACCTCGACCCGGTTGACGTCGAAGAAGCTGCTGATCGCGACCGACGGACGGCTGAGGTAGACGCCGTCGAGGTGGACCGCGACGCGGCCTTCCTGCGCGGCGACCGTCGTGTCGAGCCCGACGCCGCGAATGGCGATCCGGGCGAACCCGACATTCTTGCCGAAGTTCACGTTGGGCAGCGACGGCGCGAGGTTCTCGATCGAGGTGATCTCGCGTTCGCGCAGGTCGACGCCGCCGACCGCGGTGATCGCGAGCGGCGTGTCCTGCAGGTTGGTCTCGCGCTTCTGGGCGGTGACGACGATGTCGCCCAAGGCGGCCTGTTCCGGCTGCGCGTCGACGGGCGGGGTGCCCTCGGCTTGGGTCGGCGAGGCTTCCTGGGCCCACGCCATCGACGGCATCCAGGCCGTGGCGACACCCGCCAACAGCATCGCGACTATCATGCGCTTGCGCATCATCCATCTCCTCCGGTTCGTCGCCTAGGAGCGACTTGGTCGACCGCCTCTTGACCGGGCGGTTCTTGGGTCAGGTCAGTTCGGGTCAGGCCATCTAAAGCAGCGGCTCGTTTCGCGGCCACGCCGACGCGGGCTCGTCCAGCTTGAACAGCCGGCGCGCGTTGGTGCGGCCGATCTTGGTCCGGTCCGCCTCGCTGATCGTGGCGGCATCGAACCAGGTCGCGGCATGATCGACATTCTCGAACGGCCAGTCGGTCGAGAACAGGATGCGGTCAGCGCCGATCTCCAGCATCGCGTCGATCAGCGACTGGGTGCGGAAATTGCCCGCCGTCGTGATGTAAAAATTCTGGTGGAAATAGTCGGCGATCGGCCGCTTCGCCGGGTAGCTCTTGGGCGTCTTGACCCAGCCGTTCCGGTTGTCGATCCGCCACATCATGAACGGCAGTCCCTCGCCCATGTGGCCGAGGATGACGTTGAGGCCCGGGTGTGCGTCGAACAGGCCGGAACCCATCAAGCGCAGCGCGTGGACCGCGGTTTCCTGCGCGAACGCCCAGGTCGGGCCCATCAGCCAGTCGTGCCCCCGATAGATCCGAGAGTCCTCGGGCAGGGGATTGCGCGGATGCAGGTAGAAGGGGGCGTCCAGCCGTTCGCACTCCGCCCAGAACGGCTGGTACATGGGGAGATCGTAATAGCGCGTCTCGCCTCCCGTCACCTGCGAGAAGCCGTTCACCAACGCCCCGCGGAACCCCATCGCCATGCATCGGCCAAGCTCGCGGGCGGCGGCGTCGGGATCCTGCATCGGCAACGCCGCGAACGCCTGGAACCGGTCGGGGCGCTTGGCGACCTGCTCGGCCAGATAGTCGTTCGCGCGCCGCGCCAGCATGTCGGCGGCGGTGGCGTCGGGGATCGCCTGGATGGCGGGGGCGTTGAGCGACAAGATCATTGTCTCGATCCCGTTCGCGTCCATCTCGCGCAGGCGGCGCTCATGGATGTCGAGCAGCCGCGCGGACAGTTCGCGCCAATAATCGTCGGGAACGAATCCGGCCGAATCGGACAAGGTGTCGGGTATCGCGAAATGCTCCTCGAGCGCGATCTTGCCGTCCATGCCCGCTCTCTCCACCCGCGCCGATCGTGCTTCGCGACCGACCATGCGCAATGAGTAACTTGCGTATGCAACTCTTGTAAAGCATAATGTTGATCATGCATGAAGGGCGGCGCGCGGCGGATCACCGGCGAGCGGACGTGCCCGGGAGAGGCTGATGACCAAGATGTTCGATGTCGCTATCGTCGGCTATGGGCCGGTGGGCATGGCGATGGCCGCGCTGCTGGGGCAGTCCGGCCACCACGTCGTCGTGCTCGAACGCTATCCCGGCAAGTACAACCTGCCGCGCGCGGCGATCTTCGACGACGAGACGATGCGCACCTTCGCCAAGCTGGGCATCGCGGAAACCATGCTCCCCAAGGTCCATGCGCAGCGCAATTACGAATGGCGCAACGCCGCGGGCGATCTCCTGATCGAGCACGACTTCGCCGAATATGGCCGCAGCGGCTGGGCCGAATGGTACATGATGTACCAGCCCGACCTGGAGGACGCGCTGGACACGGTATGCCAGGCACTACCGACCGTCGAGGTGCGCTTCGGCGCGCCGGTCGCCGCGATCGAGCAGGACGAGGGCGGGGCGACGCTCCACGTCGAGGACGGCTCGACAATCCGCGCCCGCTATGTCGTCGCGTGCGACGGCGGCAACAGCTTCGTTCGCCGGGCGCTCGACATCCCGATGGACGATTACGGCTTTTCCGAACCGTGGATGGTGTGCGATTTCCGCCTGAAGGGTCCGACGTCGGTGCCGATGGCGCGCCAGGTCTGCGATCCCGCCCAGCCGATCTCGATCATCTCGCTCGGCCCCGACCATCACCGCTTCAGCTTCATGCTCGGCACCGACGAGGATCCGGACGAAGCGGGCCAACCCGATCATGTCTGGCGGCGAGTCTCCGCCTACCTGTCGCCCGAACAGGCGGAATTGATCCGCGCGGCGACCTACACCTTTCGCTCGCTGGTCGCCCAGCGCTGGCGCGAGGGGGTGATCGTGCTCGCCGGCGACGCGGCGCACCAGATGCCGCCGTTCCTGGGTCAGGGGATGTGCTCGGGGGTGCGCGACGCGCTCAACCTGTCGTTCAAGTTCGACCTGCTGCTGAGCGGTCGCGCCGAGCAGGCGCTGCTCGACACCTATCAGAGCGAGCGTGACGAGCATGTCCGCGCCGTCATCCGCAAGGGGATCGAACTCGGTCGCGTCCAGACGATGCGCGATCCCGCCGCCGCCGCCGCGCGCGACGCCGAACTGATCGCCAAGCGGCGCGCGCGCGCCGCGCGCGAGAAGATCGTGTTCCCGGCGCTGGGCCAAGGAATTTTTGGATCGGGACCGGGCGCGCGCGAGCTGATGGAGCAGGGTTTCGTGCGCCGCGACGGCCGTCGCGATCGCTTCGACGCGCTGGTCGGGTACGGCCCGGTGGTGGTCGCGCGCGCGCCGGCGACGATCGACATGGACCAGCGCGCCGCGTTGCGCGCCGCCGGCATACGACTCGCGATCCTGTCACACGACCCGTCCTCGCCCGAGGCGATCGAGGACACCGACGGAACCTACCAGCGTTGGTTCGACGCGCGCGGCCGCGACGTCGCCGCGATCCGCCCGGACTTCCACGTCTGGGGCACGGCGTCGTCCGATCGTGACGAGGTCGACCAGCTGCTCCGGCGGTTCGCGGAAGCGATGACCGGCGAGACCCAATCCGTCCCGGAGGCAGCCGACGACGGCGTCGCGGTCGCCTCGCTCCAACATTGACGGACGACCGTCATCCACCCGCGCGTCGGATCGCGTCCGCGCCGACCCCGGTCGCCAGCGGCCGATGTTCCGGGCCGGTCCCGTACAGCCAGTCGAGCGTGTCGTACCAATCCTCGGCGGACTTCTTCCGCATGATGTGATCGCGTAAGGCGGCATGGACCCCCGCCGGATGATAGATGTGGTCGCCGATGGCGCGCGACTCCAGCTGGACCCGCGCCGTGCGCAGCAGGCGGCGCGCGCGGTACGCCTCCAGTCCGTCGTCGAGCCGGTCGTGCCTGGCCACCATGTCGGCCAGGCACACCGCGTCCTCCAGGGCCATGCACGCGCCCTGGGCAAGATATTGCAGGGTCGGATGCGCCGCGTCGCCGAGCAGGACGACACGGCCGTCGATCCACCGCTCGGTCGGCTCGCGGTCGCACAGCACCCAACGCTTCCAGTCCTTTCCGCGCTCAAGGATCCGCCGAACGGACGGGTGGAGGTGGCCGAATCCGTCGAGCACCTCGTCACGCGCGACGGGGACGCCGTTCGTCGGCTCCTCGGCATGGTTGTGATAGGTGGCCACGAGGTTGAAGCGCTTCCAGCCGGACAACGGATAATGGACGACGTGCGACTTGGGACCGGCCCACAGCGTCGCCGAGTTCCAGCGGAATTCTTCGGGCATGTCGTCGATCGCGATCACCGATCGGTAGCTGGTGTGTCCCGACACGCGCGGCGGCCCATCGCCGGCGATCCTGGCGCGCAATTTCGACCATAGCCCGTCCGCCCCGATCAGGAAGCCGCCCGTCACCCGTCGCCCGTCGGCGAGCGTCGCGGTCACCGACGCCCCGTCCTGATCGTAGCGATCGATCGAGGCCCCGGTGGTCAGCGTGACGCGCGGGCTCTCCCGGCAGCATCGCAGCAGGACGCCGTGGAGTTCGCCGCGGTGGACCACGGCATAAGGGTTGCCGAAGCGCTCCCGAAAAGCGGCGCCCACCGGAATATGGGTGATCTCCTCCCCAGCGACCGCATCCATCAAGCGAAGCTGGTCGATGTAGATCGCGATCGATCGTACCGCATCGCCGACACCCAAGGCGTCAAAGGCGTGAAAGGCGTTCGGACCGAGCTGAATGCCGGCGCCGATCTCGCCCAAGCTGGACGACCGTTCGAGGACCTCGACGTCGAGCCCGTTGTTGGCCAGCGCGAGCGCGACGGCCAAGCCGCCGATCCCGCCACCCGCGACCAGCACGGGCAGCGGTCCGGCACCTGACGCCGCATCGTTCCTGTCCTGCTCGCTCACTGCCCGCCTCCCCGGCTCCACGCCTTCCGGAACCATCGTTACACCGTATACATATATAATGTATGCGTTCAAATACGACGTGGCGGTCGTTGCTCATGCGCGGGAGCCGTCCTAAACAATCGGGGTGACGATCGACGACCTTCGCCGGAAGCCCGGTCATCTCATCCGTCGTGTTCAACAGATCTCGGCGGCCATCTTTTCGGATGAGCTCGCGCGGGACGAGCTCACGTCCGTCCAGTTCGCCTCGCTCGTTGTGATCGCCAGGCGCCCCGGTCTCGACGCGACCGGCGTCTCTAGCCTCATCGCCTATGACCGCGCGACCATCGGCGGGGTTCTCGATCGGCTGGAAGCCAAGAAGCTGATCCGCCGTGAGGCGAGCAGCGACGACCGGCGGGTCAAACGCCTGTTCGCGACGTCACAGGGCGCGCGCGCCCTGGCCGCGCTCGCACCGTCCGTGGACCGCGTTCAGGACCGCTTGTTGGCGCCACTGGACGCAGCGGAACGGGTCCAGTTCCTGACGTTGCTCGAGCGATTGGTCGCGGCGCACGGTCCGATCGTGCCGGTGGAATCGATTACCGACCGTCGATCGCGGGGCCGAGCGCTCGGGGGCGACGCCGAGCAGGACGGCTAAGCGCCGCCGCGCGTCACTGCCGCCGCTGCTCGTAATCGATGCGGATGCGGACCCATTCGCCGACCATCGGTCGCCCCCCGATGCGCGGTGGGCGAACGCGGAACTGCCAGGCGGCGGCCAGCACCGATCGCGCGATGTTCGATCGTTCGGGATATTCGCCGACCGCCACGCAATCCTCGACGCGGTAGTCCCGCACGGTACGACACGCGATCAGGCCCCAACCCGGCCCGCGCGCGGTCGACAGATACCCGCGCAACTCGTCGTCATAGGGTTCGCGGTACCAGGCGGCGGCATAGAGCGGCTCGCCGTTGGGGCCCGCGCCATCGACCCGGGCCGTGTCGCGGGGTGTGCCCGTGTCGGGTGGACCCATGGCCGGCCGCTTCGGGGCGGGCGCGGCCGGGGGGGCGGGCAGAGTGGCGATGTCGGCGGCGGCCATCTGCTCGCGCGAGAGCTGGATCAACGGAGGAGGCGATGACGTGGGCGGCTCAACCGGCGGCGGCGGTGGCGCCTCGGAGGGTTCGGGCGGCGGCGACGCGGGACGCTCGGCCGGCTGCGGCGCTCGTGCATCCGGTTCGGGCGGGGTCGGCGGCTGCTCCGGCTCCGGCACCGTGTCGGGTTGCGGATCCAGGCTGAACACGGTCACCTCGTCCTCATCCTGACGCGGCGTCGACGGCGCTAGGGTGAGCAGCAGGAGCGCCAGCAATCCTTCCAGGAGCAGCGCCAGCACGATCCCTGCCGCGCGCCGTCCACCGCCCGAGCGGATCCGCTCGGTCAGGGAAAGGACGAAAACACGGATCGATTGCAGCACCAGACCTCAACCTCGATGGGCGCTAGGTGGTCGAAGCCCGCGCGGCCGATGCCCGCGACATGGCGGCATCGCGCTCAAGCGGGTCGTGCTTCGGGCTTGTCGCTGTCTTTCGTCGACTCCCCGCCGCGCTCGCTCGCGACCAGAGTGTAGACCGCCGGAACGACGAACAGCGTGAACAGCGTGCCGATCGCCATGCCGATGCCGAGCACGAAGCTGATCGCGAAGCGGCTGTTGGCGCCCGGACCGCTGCCGGAAAACAGCAGCGGCACCATCGAGATCAAGGTGGCGATGGTCGTCATCATGATCGACCGGAAGCGCAGGGACGCGGCCTTTTGCATCGCCTCGCGCCGGTCGCAGCCGCCATCCTCCTGGATCTGATTGGCGAACTCGACGAGCAGGATGCCGTGGCGGATGATCGAGCCGATCAGCGCCAACAACCCGATCTGCGTATAGATGTTGGCCGATACGACGCCGAGCGCGAAGAACAGCAGCGCCCCCGCCAGGCTCATCGGCACGCTGACCAGCATCACAAGCGGGTCGCGGAAGCTTTCATATTGCGCGGCCAGGATCAGGAACACCAGGATCACCGCCAGCCCGAACGCGATCAGCAGGGTGGAGCTTTCCTGGACGAACTGGCGCGCCTGCCCGGCATAGTCGACCGAGAAACCCGCCGGCATCTTGGCCCCTTCCGCCTGGAGGAACGCGACCGCCTCGCCGATCGGCACGCCGGGCCCCGGCACACCCGACAGGACGGCGGCGTTGAGCTGGTTGAAGCGGGTCAGCTCGCGCGGCTGCGCCTCCGTCTCGATCGTGACAAAGCCCGACAAGGGCACCAGCGGTCCCGCATTGCTGCGGACGTAGTAGTCGCGCAGCTGTTCGGGACGCAGCCGGTACAGCCGATCCACCTGCGGGATGACGCGGTAGCTCCGCTCGTCCAGGCTGAAGTAGTTGACATATCCCTCGCTCAGCAGCGTCGACAGCTCGTCGCCGAGCCGATTGACGTCGACGCCCAGCGCCGACGCCTTTTCGCGGTCGATCTTGAGCCGCGCCTGCTGCTTGTCGAACTTCAGGTCGCTGTCGATGAACTGGAACAGCCCGGACGCGCGCGCCGCCGCGACGATGCGCTGCGATTCCTCCAGCACCGCGCGCGGGTCGTCGATCGAGCCGATGACGAATTGCACCGGCGCGCCCTGCCCGCCGCCCGGCAGCGTCGGCGGCTCGATCACCACCGACTGCAGCCCGGGCACCTGCGCCGCCGCCTTTTGCAGCGCGGGCTGCAGCTCCTGCTGCGTCTGCTCGCGGTCGGCCCAACCCTTCATCGACGCCCCGACGAAGGCGGTGTTCGCCGCCGTCCCCGAGCGCTGGCCGCCATTGACGACGAAGCCGTACTGGACCGAGTCGAAACCCTTCGTCAGCGTGCCGAGCTGGCTGGTCCAACGCTCGAGCTGGTCGAGCGAGACGTTGGGATCGCCCTCCGCCTGGATGGTCAGGAAGCCGTCGTCCTCGGGCGGCGACAGTTCCTTTTCCGCCGCCTGGTAGAGGAAGAAGCAGCTGACCAGCACGACCGCGCCCGCCGCCATCACCCACCACCTGCGGTCGAGCGCGCGGGACAGCGCCCGCGAATAGCCGTCGGACGTGCGACGAAACCCGTTGTCGACCCAGCGCGCCGGCCCCTTCTTCTCGCCCCCCTTCGCCTTTAGCAGCTTGGCGCACATCATCGGCGACAGCGTCAGCCCGATCACCCCCGACATCAGCGTCGCGCCGGCGATGACATAGGCGAACTCGGTGAACAGGTTGCCCGTCAGCCCGCCGACGAAGCCGACCGGGAGGAACACCGCCAGCACGACCAGGTTCATCGCGACGATGGAGGAGCCGAGCTCCTCCACCGTCTTCTTGGCGGCGTCCTCCGGGCTGTCGCCCTCCTCGATGTGGCGCTGCGCGTTCTCGACGATGACGACGCCGTCGTCGACCACCGTGCCGATCGCCAGGATCAGCGCGAGCAACGTCAGCAGGTTGATGGAATAGCCCAGCAGCTCCATCAGGAAGAAGGCGGAGACGATCGACAGCGGCATCGCGACGGCGGGCACCAAGGCGGACCGCCATGATCCCAGGAACAGCAGGATGACGAGCGTCACGATCGCCAGCGCCTGCCACAGCGAACTCACCACCTCGCCGATATTGTCGTCGATCGCGACGGTGGCGTCGTAGACGACGGTCGATTCGAGCCCGGCGGGGAACTGTTCCTGGATGTCGGGCAGGAGCGCGCGGACGCCGCTGATCGTCTCCAGCAGGTTGGCGGTGGGCGCGACCTCCACCTCCAGGAACACGGCCGGACGGCCGTTGATGAAGGTGCTGGCCGAATAATTCTCCGCGCCCAGCGCCACGCGCGCGACGTCGGTAAGCCGGATCACCGCGTCGCCGTTCTGGCGCACGATCAGCCGCTCGAACTCGGCGGTCGATTGCAGGTCGGTGCCGGCATTGAGCGGCAGCGTGATCGTCGATCCCTTGGTCTGCCCCGCCGCCGCCAGGTAATTATTGTTCGCCAGCGCCGCGCGCACGTCGGCCGGCGCGACGTCGAGCGCCGCCATCCGCCGGGGATCGAGCCAGATGCGCAGCGCCAGCACCTGCTGACCGAGCGGCGTCGCCTCCTGCACACCCGCCACCGTCTCGACGCGCGGGCGCACGGCGCGGTTGATGTAGTCGGTGATCTGCGCCCGATCGAGCGTGGGGCTGGTGAACGCGATGTACATCGCGTCCGTTTCATCCTCCGATGTGATGATGACGATCGAGTTCTCCGCTTCGGGCGGCAACTGATTCGAGACCTGGTTCACCTTGGACAGAATCTGCGCGACCGCGTCGTTCGGGTCGTAGCCGAGCTCCAGCCGCGCCCGGATCGTGCTGAAACCCTGGATGCTGGAGCTTTCGAGGTAATCGATGCCCTCGGCCGACGCGATCGCCTGTTCGAGCGGCGTGGTGATAAAGCCGCGCACCAGCTCGGCGTCCGCGCCGATATAGGGAGTCGAGATGATGATGGTGCTGGTCGCGCCCTCGGGATATTCGCGGATGTCCAGCGCGGTGAGCGACCGCAGCCCGAGCAGCGCCAGCACCAGGCTGATCACGCAGGCCAGAACCGGTCGCTCGATGAAGCGGTTGAGGTTCATCACGGCCGGTTTGGCTGCGGCGACACGCCCTTGAGCGCGTTCTGCCGCGAGATCTGGACGGGCGCGTCCTCTTCCAGCTTGAGCTGGCCGGCGGTGACCACCGGCTGACCGGGCTTCAATCCTTGGACGATCTCGACGAGCTCGCCGCGCCGCTCGCCGGCCTTGATGAAGGCAGTGCGCGCGACATATTGCGGCTGCTGTTGGCCGCCCTGCCCGCCGCCCTTCTCGCCGCCCTTCTGCTCACCCTTGCCCTTCTCCGCGCCGCCCCCGCTTTCGCCACCCTCACCACCCGAGCCGCCGCCGAACAGATTGGAGAAGAAGCCGCCCTCCTCCTCTTCCTTCTGCTTCGCGCGCGCGCGCTTCTGCTGCTCGCGCTTCGGGTCCGGTTTGGCGACCAGGAAGACGCTCTCGCCGTAAGCGTTGGTCGTCACCGCGCTCGCCGGCACGACGGTGACGCGGCGCGTGCCGGGCAGCAGCACCGTCACGTCGGCGAACATGCCCGGCTTGAGCAGCCGGTCGGCGTTGGCGACCAGCGCCTGGACCGTGACGTTTCGCGTCGCCTGCGCTACTTCCGGGTTGATCGCGGTGATCCGGCCGGTGAAGGTCCGCCCGCCGAACGCGTCGACGCGCAGGCTCACCCGCTGCCCCTCGCGGACGCGGCCGAAGCTGATCTCGGGCAGCTCGAAATTGACAAAGATCGGCGCCAGTTGCTGCAATCCCACCACCGCCGTTCCCGGCGCGATATACTGCCCCAGGCTGACCAGCCGGATGCCGAGCTCGCCCGAGAAGGGCGCGTCGATGCGCTTCTTCTCGATCACCGTGCGGGTCTGCTCGACCTGCGCCTGGAGACTTTCGAAATTGGCGCGCGCCAGCTCGACCTCGGCGACCGCGATGGCGCCGCGCTCGACCAGGCGGAGCGCGCGGTCATAGGCCAGCCGCGCCTGGTCGCGCTGGGCGGTGAGCGAGCGGAGCTGCGCGCGCTCGGTGGTGGTGTCGAGCTGGACCAGCGTTTCGCCGGCGCGGGCGCGCGTGCCGTTGGTGAAGCGGATCGCCGCCACCGTCCCCGCGAGCTCGGAGGTGACCGCGACGCCCTGGATCGCGCGCACGGTGCCGACGGCGGTGAGTTCCTGGCCCCACTCCGCTTGCTCGGCGCGCGCGACGCTGACGACGGCGGGCGGACGGCCGCCTTCTTCCTCGCCGCCCCCGCCCCCGCCCCTGCCGAAGAACCACCAGGCGGCGAGCGCGAGCAGCAGGACGATGGCGAGGACCATCCAGAAACGCGGACGCCTGTACCAGGGCCGCTCGGGCTTCTCGTCGTGGCGTTCCTTCTCTTCGTATCCTTCGGGCGCGGGCAGCGCCAGCCGCTCCTCGGGGGCGGGCAGCTTCGGGCGGCCGTCGATGATCCGCTCGCTCATCGCGCCGGCACCAGCTCGGGCGGCGTCCCCGCGTCGAGCGCGGCGCGCGTGGGGGCGAGCGGGTCGCCGATCGTGACGGAGGCCAGCGCCGCCGGCTCGATCGGCCCCGGTCCCAGCGCGGCGAACAGCGCGGCGGTGTCCTGGAACCGCCGGGCGAGCGCGTCGACATAGGCGTAGAGCGCGTCCTGATAGCGTTGCTGGACCACCAGCACGTCGATGCTGCTCACCGCCCCCTCGCGTTCTTGGAACAAGGCGAGGTCGAACGTCTCGCGCGCGGCGCGCAGCGCCAGATCCTGCTCGGCGAGCGCCACCGCGTCGTTCTCCAGCGCGCGGATGGCGGTGGCGACCTGGACGAACGACGCGATCACCCGGTCGCGGTAATTGCCCAGCGCTTCCTCGTACGCCGCCACCGCGACGTCGCGCTGCGCGCGCCGGCGCCCGCCGTCGAAGATCGGCGCGAACAGCTGCCCGGCCAGGTTGAAAAAGCTGCCCAGCGTCGCATCGACGCCGCCGACCCCGAACGAGGCGTTGAGCGAGAGATTGGGGTAGAGATCGGCCTGCGCCACGCCGACCTGCGCGCTGGCGACGCGGAGCAGCGCCTCGGCGGCGAGGATGTCCGGCCGGGTTCGCACCAGCCGCGACGGGACGACGATTGGCAAGCTCCCGGGCAGCTTCAGCCCGTTCAGCGGGATGGACGGGATGGCGGCGGCCGCGGGCGGCTCGCCGACCAGCCCGGCCAGCGCGTTCTCGGCGGCGGCATATTGCGCGCGGAGCGGCGGGAGCGTCGCGCGGAGCGTCGCCACCTCCGCCTCCGCCGCGACCAGCGAGACGCGCGCGACCGCGCCTTCCTCGACCTGGACGCGGATCAGCTGGATGCGCCGGTTCTGCGCGGCGATCAGCGTTTCGCGCGTCTCGATCTGCGCCAGCAGCGTCGCGCGCTCCAGCGCGGTCGCGACGATGTTGCCGATCACCGCGAGATATGCCGCCTGCACCTCCTGCCGCCGCGCCTCCGTCTGCGCCTCGGCGGCCTCGATCAGCCGGGTGTTGCGCCCGGCGATGTCGAGGTCGTATCGGATCGTCGCGGTCGCGGTGTAGACCGCGAACGCATCGCTGCCGAGACCCGCGCCCGATCCACCGCCATTGGCGCCACCAGCGGCGTCGCCACCCGGCTGGCTGGGATCGACGGGATTGGCCGGGTTCTGCGGATTGTTGGGATCGGCGGGATTGTTCGGGTCGGTCGTGCCGCCGCCGGGTGGCGCCTGGCCCCCGCCGGCCTGGCCACCGCCGGCCTGACCGCCACCCGCCTGTCCACCGGCGGCGGCGCCCTGTCCGGACACGCCACCACCTCCTCCGC
>CAXTRJ010000027.1:0-10816 GCA_964246585.1 uncultured Sphingomonas sp.
CTCCTTCCACTCACTCGTGGATGATGCACCATCAAAGGCCGGGATCAAACACCTAAGCCGACCAGGAACAGCACGAGGCTGACGACGACGCTTGCGACGATGAAATAGCTCGCGCTCAGGAAGGCATTTGTGATCGGGCGGGGGAATGTTGGGATTAAACCATACTCACCGCAGTTTTCGAAGATACCGCTGAAGAATGACAGAACTGTAACGGCTGAAGGTAGTAGGCCGTAAGTCGCGAGGCGATTCGTTCAGTACCGCGAAGCGGGGCGGTCCTCCTTCATCGACGCTTCGCTGATCAGGGTGCATTACCGATCGGGGCGGCAGGCATGGCTCGGACTATATCGACAGGTTCTCATCTAAACCCGCGAAAGTGCCGATGGGACGACGCATTGGTAACGTCAGCAATCAAAACCGGTGCAAGTGCCAATTGTAAGGCAAGTGAGGGCGAGGAGTACGCCGCGCGGTCACAGGCCAGAGCGTCTCCCAATCGTCGGCCAGAGTTACAAGTCATGGAAGAACACGAAACGAAGCGGCCTGCCCGCAATGCTCCAATATCGAGACAAAGCGGACAGGCCTGATTGCACCGACTTAGCCGATCTGCTCGGCTTGCGCGCCGCTGTCCGGCCGCGCCGCGCCCAGCACCGGCTCGTCGCCTAGGGGCTTATTGCCGAAAACCGTGAACTCGCCCTTGCCGTCGAGCGTCGGCCCGTGAGTCCAGCGCCCCTCGGGATAGCTGCCGTCAGCCGAGGTCACGTAGAAGTTGTAGTTGTTCTCCTGGTCCTCCTTCGCCTGCGGGAAGGAGTTGGGGATCGGCAGGTTGCCAGCCTCGGCACCGAGCTCCTCGATCACCGCCAGCCATTGCTGCTGGTGCATGGTGTCGCGCGCGATCATGTAATGCAGCATCTTCTTCATCCCGTCGTCCTCGGCGGCGTTGAAGAGGCGCACCGCCAACACGCGCCCGGTGCTCTCGGCGGCGACGTTGCAGTACATGTCTGCCGCGACGTTGCCGCTGGCGTAGATGTGGCTCATATTGAAAGGCACGCCATCGGAGTCCATCGGCATCGCCGCAAGCCCGCCGGAAAGAAGGTTCTTGTGGATCATGCCTTCGATGGCGTGACGGCCATTGCCACCGCCCATGACCGCACTGACGATTCCGTCGGTCGCGCCTTCTTCCTGAAGCGAGGTCGGCGCCTTGTCGAGGTTGAGTGCAACCGCAGTCGCCAGCATCTCGATATGGCCGATTTCTTCCGTCGCGGTGTGGAGCAGCATGTCGCGGTACTTGGTGGTCGGCGCGCGGTTGCCCCATGCCTGAAAAAAGTACTGCATGCAGACGCGAATTTCGCCTTCCACGCCGCCGATCGCCTGCTGGAGCATGCGGGCGAATGCCGGGTTGGGCTTGTCGACGGTCACAGGATATTGAAGGCGCTTGTCGTGATAGTACATGGTAGTCCTCCGGTTCGGGTCGGGCTTATCGCCACCGATGAAACTCACGAGGCCTCGGTAGGTCGCTGCGCATCTGGGCCAACGTAAACTTTTTCATGGGGCGCTGGAAATGTCGCACGTAACGTCCGCTTTTCGGAAGCCAAACGACACGCTCGAATGTCGAGTGTTGGGCGTGAGCTGCCTTATGCTCCTGCCATGCCGCAGGTCTCGATCCCGGCCGCCTCATAGCGGGCGAACAGTTTCTTGCCGTCCCACTCGCGGGCATGGCTATGGACTATGGCTGCATCTCCTGCTCGTGCTCAAATCGGGCAGGCACCGAACTGCGAGATATTGGGAACCTGCGGGATCGGCGGTGCGCTTAGGACGTCATGGTCACCACTAGTTCTGCTGCGGCTCTGCTGCATGTTGCGCTTCAGGATCTGCACGCTGGTAAGGAGGCTCAGGCCGTCCGCTTGCCGGGCCTTGCGACTCAGTGCGGCGATGCGGCGCTGATTGAATTGGTAGACGCGGAAGCTGGCCGCGCGGCTATGCAGGCGGCCCGCATACGTGCCGCCGCTGTGAACGTGACCGGTCCTGAGAACCTGTGGATGGCAGGTATCCTGGACGACGCCGAGCGAGACACGCAGCAGACGCAGTCCGGTCGCCTACTTGACATCGCTTTGATCGGCGCAATCCGCAAGGCGAAGGCTGCCGAGATTGTGTCGTCGGAAACCGCTATGGCACTGGCGCGCGAAATCGATGCCGGCGATTTGCTGGCCGCGGTCACGGCAAATCGCGCCGACGAGATCGAGACAGATCGCGGATTGAAGGCTCGCCTGGCGGTCTTGACTACCTGACACGTCCAGAAGCGGGCCGGCCGCTTTCCACCCAAGCCCGGCAATGCCGTTGTCGCGGAAGCGGCAACATACGCGACGTCCGCAAATCAGCATTTCGCAACACACAGGTGTGATCGGCCGTCCTCTAAAGTGGTTTCTGATTAGTCTGCATCGTACCCGCACGGGGCGAAGTAGTTGGCGCATTCCTCGGGCGAGTACAGGTTGAGGAGGTGATCGTGTCGGGCAGCAGCCTGGGGCATGAAGCTGCGCGAAAAGATGGGCTTCAAACGCGCTGCGGTGCCGCCCGCCTGCCGATCCGCGCGGCGCTGGACGCCGGCGGAGATCGGCCGGCTAGTCGCCGCCATCTTCGCCGACCTATGCCGGGTTCGGGCAGCGGGGCCGTACATCAATGGAGCTGGCGAACGCGCTCGCAACCCTCCGCCGGACACCACGGAGGCGACGCTCTATGAGGTGCTGATTGCCGCTCTCGCCAAGCGCGACGACGAGCATGTCGGCCTTGAAGCGACGATCGCCGGGCAGGAACGCAGCTTCGAGAGCGGCGAGGCACCGACGATCCGAGCATTGAGGAAGGACGAGAAACTGGGGTCCGATCCCGCGGCGCGCGAGCGGACCTGGTCACACGCGGCTCTCGCGAGGGCATCGCCGGCCTGCTGGAGGGGAGCGGCCATCTCGTCGCCAACCGCCGTATCCTGTGGAGGAGGGTCGGCCAGACCGGCTATCTGAACATCGTCACCATGGGCGCGTTCGCGGGAGACGCCGCGCCGGACGATCACACCGCGCTTGATACGGCGCTCGACGCCGCACTGGCGGACTTCCGCGAGCTGCCGCGTGTGATCGTCGACGCGACTAACAATCGCGGTGGCTACGACGCGGTCAGCCTCCATATCGCGTCGCTTTGCCGCGCGCCGCACAAGGGCCTTCAGCAAGCGGGCGGTCGGCGCGAGGGTGGCAGCCCGGCCGTTGCACACCGAGCCGTCACGACGCGTCCGTTATCTGGGGCCGGTCACGTTGCTGACCAGTGACGTGACCGTCAGCGCCGGAGAGACGTTCGCGCTGGCGATGCGAGCGCTGCCGAATGTCCGCCATGTCGGCGCGAGAACACGGGGAGCTCTGTCCGATCAGCTGGCCAAGCCACTGCCAACCGGCTGGACGCTGACATTGCCGGCCGAGGGATCGCGCGAGACGCCGGTGGCAGCGTTCCGCTCCAATCTCGGCCGCTCGATCCTGCTTGGGCTGTAATTTCTCGTCGCGGCAGACATCATCAACACGGTCGGGGTCGAACCGACGGTACAGAGCTCCATGGTGCTCGCCGGCATCGTGCTGATCCGCACCTTTCCCTAGCTTTTTGCTGGAGGTGGAAATCGAGGGTCGCTGGCCGTGGCAGAAAAGTCGTGGCGCGGCAGGCACCGATCTGCACGATCGCGCGTCGTGACCCTGTGAAGCTTTCAGGAGAGCAGTGCATGTTCGGACTAGGTAAGGAGGACCCAGAAGCCGCCATTCAGGGCCACTTTGCCGCTCCCGAATTCCCATCATTCATTCATCTCAGTTTATTGGCTCACCCGCTGGTGGATCAACAAGCCATCGGCTGTGATCCGGCAAATCGTTAAGGTTCGGATGATAGACGGCGCGCGAGAAAAGGGGCGCGGCGTGTCGGACTACCAGGAAGAAGCTAGGCTCGGCACCTTGTACCAGTTGAAGCTGCTGGACACGCCGGCAAGCGAGAGCTTCGATCGCATCACCCGAATGGCCAGCCAGATCTTTGACTTACCGGTTGCTGCTGTGTCGTTGACCGACCGTGACCGGCAGTGGTTCAAGTCACGCGTCGGTGTGGATCATTGCAGTATCCCCAGGGATAAGGCCCCCTGCTCTCAGGTGGCTGAGTCAACCAAGCCACTGGTCATCGAAGACTTGCTGGCAGACCCTTGCTATGCCGAGAGCGTGCTGGGCCGAGCAGGAACACGATTTTATGCCGGCGCCCCGCTGATCACGCGTGATGGCTATGGGCTGGGCGCGCTCTGCGTTCTTGGCACCGAGCCGCGGCAAGTTGCCCCGTCCGAGATGACTGCGTTGGTCGACCTGGCTGCGATGGTGATGGCGCAGATCGAGTTACAGCATGCCTTTGGCCGGATCGATCCGGTCAGTGGCATGCCGACCCGAAACCAGTTCTGCGACGACCTCATCGATGTGGCTCGGGATTGTCCTGATGAACGGCGGTTGGCGGTCGTCGTCGACCTCGCGCGTGATGATCAGATCAGCAAGATCAACCGCGCCATGGGTGGAGCGCGAGTTGATGACCTGATCCGTGAAGCAGCTCACTCGTTACGCAGCGCGCTGGGTCCCGATCGCACAGCCTATCACGTCGGCCCCGCACAGTTCGCCTTCCTGTCGCCGCCCGGTGTCGACGAAACGGCCTATATGCAACTTCTTCAATCGGCGTTTGCATCGCTCCGGGCGTCTTCATCGGTTCGCTTTGTCACCAGCGTTGCCATCGGAGTGCGGCCGTTCGTCCTCGGGGAGGTGCAGGCCGACGACGTGTTGCGCGGTGCCGCAAGTGCCGCGCAAGACGCTCGACGGGCAGATGGCTCAATCGCACTATATTCTTCTTCAAACGATACCGCCCATCAGCGCCAACACGGCCTGTTGCGGGATTTCGGAGCCGCGCTTGGAGCCGCCGATGAGCTGCGGCTGGTGTACCAGCCGCGGATCGAGCTGGCGACCGGGCGCTGCATCGGCGCCGAGGCGTTACTGCGCTGGCAGCACCCGCGGCTTGGCTCCGTATCGCCGGCTGAGTTCATCCCGATCATCGAGCAGACCTCGCTGGCGCGGCCGACCACGCAATGGGTGCTGGATGCGGCGATGGACCAGCTTGCTGCTTGGCGACAGGCCGGCACCACCATCACGCTGTCAGTCAACATATCCGCGACCAACCTCGGCGAGGACGACCTCATCGAGCGCATTCAGCTGGGCCTGCTGAAACGCAACCTGCGGCCCAACCAACTGGAGATCGAGTTGACCGAGAGCGCGATCATGGACCAGCCGGATAAGGCCCTGGCTATGCTCCGCGAGCTGGCCGGGGCAGGCATCTGCCTGGCGATCGACGATTTCGGTACCGGCCACAGCAGCCTGGCCTATCTCCAGCGGCTGCCGGCACGCGTCGTGAAGATCGATCAGGCGTTCGTCCGCGACCTAACTGAGGCGGCAGGACCCGACTTCGTACTCGTTGAGACGATGATCGGGCTTGCCCGCAAGATGGGGTATCGGTGCGTTGCCGAGGGGGTGGAGACCAGCGAGGCCGCGGCCGTTCTGGCGCAGATTGGTTGTGAGGAAGCTCAGGGGTTCCTTTTCGCGCGCCCGATGGACGTGGAGCAGCTTGCGCAGTGGATGTCCGATCGGACAAGCCAAGGATCGATGCCGATGGTGGCGTGAGCTCTGCCGCATTGGCCCGCATGCACTCCTATAATGGCTAGGCATTCGCGAACACTGCCCAACGGCTGACGCGACCCAGAAGTGGACGTCCCAAGCCGCTCGACCGCTTCGCAGCTTCGGACAGTCGTTCACGTAGGACGTGCGCCGAAGACCGGCTGCGACTCTCATAGCGTGAATCGTCGCAGGCGAGACCTTGCAGTCAGAATCGGGATGAGCGAGACTGACCCCATGTCCCGCCTCGTTGCGCTGATCCGTGGCATCAACGTGGGCAGCGCCCGCAAACTGCCGATGGCGGACCTGCGGGCAGCCTGCGCCGACGTCGGGTTTGGAACGGTCGAAACTTACATCCAGAGTGGCAACCTTGTCCTCGACCACGACGACCCGCCTGTTGCCGAGAGAGCGCTGGAAGATCTAATCTCGACGCGGTTCGGGCTCGACGTGCCGGTCGTTGCGCGAACAGCTACAGCGTGGGGGGCGCTGATCGCTACGTGCCCCTTTCCGATCGAGGCCGAAGCCGAGCCGCGCAAGCTTCATGTCCTCGTGTGCAAGCGCCAGCCTTCCGAGGACGCGGTCGACGTGCTGACAGAGCGGGCGCGTGATGGCGAAAAAGTCGCGCGCTGGGGCGACGAAATCGCGATCCACTTCACCAATGGCGTAGGCGTCAGTCGCTTGCTGCCAGCACTGATCGATCGACTGATCTGTACGCCCACGACCGCTCGGAACTGGAACACGGTGCTGAAGGTCGGGGAGATGGTGGCCGGGTGACAAGACCCAATTGCAGACATTCAGACCATCCTGCTCGCTCCCCGGTTTCGGACGTTCATTCATCTCTCGACTGACGCTGGCCCTCTAATAATCTGAGGCCGATGGAACATTGACGAAACTTCAGCGCCTCTCACCGAAGCGGTTGCTTGCGCACGCGGCGCCGGCAGCGGTTACAGGCCGAAAGGCACGACAGTGGTAGCGCCGCGTCTGGGATCGTCCTAGCATCCTCATGTCGTGTTGGTCGCCTCGCTCCACCTCGCCACGCTCACGGTGCGCAGGCACTTGCTGCGCTCGACGCTGACGGTGCTCAGCATCGTGATCGGCATCGCGTCGGTGGTGACACTCGTCACGCTGGGCAAGGCGGCGACCAGGAGCGTGCAGGAACAGATCGAAAGCGTCGGTGCGGACGCGATGTTCATCGGTGTCGTGCAGAACGCGACGACCGGCGCCTGGCCACGCCCCTTCCGCATGGCCGACGTCGACGCCGTACGCCAGCAGGTCGCCGGAATCGAAGCGGTGTCGGGCCAGGTTTCTTATGCGGTCACGGCCGTACACGACGGCGCGAACTGGTCGACGACGCTGACCGGGACGAGCAATGATTACTTCCGCGCGGTTCATCAGGAAGTTGCCAGCGGACGCTCATTCTTGCCGGCGGAAGAGGCCGGGGGAAAGACCGTCTGCATTCTGGGCGAACATGTCCGCAAGCCGCTGTTCGGCGATGCCGATCCGGTCGGGTCCATGATCCGGATCAATGGCATCGCGTGCCCAGTCATAGGTCTGCTCGCGGAGCG
Organism: uncultured Sphingomonas sp.; assembly: GCA_964246585.1. Taxonomy (GTDB): domain Bacteria; phylum Pseudomonadota; class Alphaproteobacteria; order Sphingomonadales; family Sphingomonadaceae; genus Sphingomonas. The sequence goes on from CAXTRJ010000027.1 coordinate 7,265, forward strand.
CGGGCAAGCAGGCGGCGCGGACGACACGATCATGCTGCCCGCGCGGGCGGTCCAGCGTCGCTTTCTTGGAAGCCACGACATTTACTGGATGGTGGCGTTGGGTGACCGACGCTTCGCAGCCGGCTCGGTCAAGCGTGCCCTAGAGGGGATGCTGCGCGAGCGTCGCCGCAGGGCGTTGGGTGACGAGGACTTCTCGGTCACGTCCATGCGCCAGATTGCCGACGCGGCCGATCAGTCGATGCGAACGCTGACGGCGCTTGTCGCCGCCATCGCGGCGATCTCGCTCATTGTCGGGGGGATCGGGATCATGAACATCATGATCGTGTCGGTGACCGAGCGGACACGCGAGATCGGAGTCCGGCTCGCGATCGGCGCGCTATCGCGTGAGGTGAGGCTGCAGTTCCTGGCAGAGGCAGTGGTTCTCTGCTTGTACGGCGGCGTGCTTGGCATGCTGGTCGCGCACATTCTGACGCAACTCCTCGCCATCCCCCTAGAGGTCGATGCGACGTTCGATCCGGTCATCAACGCGCAAAGCCTCGGCTTCTGCGTCGTGATGGGGATCGCTTGCGGTTACCTTCCGGCGAGCCGTGCTGCCGCGCTCGATCCGATCGAGGCAATGCGGCACGAGTAGCGCGTTAGTCCTACGACGGGTCGGCGATAATGACCCACAATCGGTCATCGAGCGCCCTCGCAACGTCCCACCAAAATCGGACATTCCGCGTGGGTATCGGCGGGGTACCGAGCCCCGTACAAGCCGCTGAGGCATAGGCAATCCGCCACCTCTCGGCCACCAAGGCGGAGGACTTGTCCGCCGCGATCATGGCGCCGGATCGCGGCGGCAGCTAACGCCCACAAATTGATATTCAGCGGCACCGACAACCGTCCGGAACCGGACTAAAGACGATGTCTCCATCACCGGTGCTCGAAGATGACGTGTCGCCGCCAGCCGTGCGCGAAAAGCTTGTGGTGCAGCGAGGGTAGGCCCGCGCGATTGCGAGTGCGAGCGCAGACGGCGTGGTCTGCCCGCACAAGGGTGGCACAGGACATTAAGCCTCGGCCGTTTCGCCTGCGCCTAAAGGATGTTAGAGACCCTTCTTACAGATGTGCCGGAAGGGGAGTGGGTCGGGATGGTATATTCGGTTTCGGACGGCTTCGTCGATTTCGTCGAGAGCGGCGTAGCCGTTGACTCCTCGATTACCCGGTTGAGCGACGGGCGCTATGCGGTCACCTGGCAGGACGGGCGGCAGAACATCCAGTACCGGCTGCTCGACGCCGACGGCCAGCCGCTGGGCGAGCAGATGACGGCGAGCGGCCCGGAAGGCGGCGCGCGGCCCCGCCTCACTGCGCTCGACGGCGGTGGGTTCGCGATCGTGTGGGACGCCAACGCGCTCTACGCGGGACGGGTATTCGACGCGCAGGGTGCACCTACGGGCCCGGCGCTCTCGGGAAGCAGGAACGCGGACCCGCTGATCGTCACCCTGGCGGACGACAGCTTCGTGGTCGCGACCGGTAATCGGGTCGATCATTATGCCGCGTCCGGCGCGTTCCTCGGCTCGGTCGACGTCGACGGCATGCCCTTGTCGCTGACGGCGTTGTCCGGTGGCGGCTACGTGCTGGCGACAGGTACCTACAACCCGCGTTTCGCTAACGATCCCATGACCATCACCACCACCGTTCGCGACGACGCGGGCGGCGTGGTGGTGACGTTAGCCGACGGAATCGTGGGAGACGCCGTCGTGGAGGCACAGGACGACGGCGGCTTCCTCCTGGTCGCCACCCGGTACACCGAGGAACGTGTGAGCAGCGGCCTGGGTTACGACCTGTTTACCAACCAGGTGTTCAGCCGCCGGTTCACCGCGACGGGCGTTGCGTTAGGTGACGCGGTGGTCGTGTTGGAAGAGAAGACCGAAGATTATTCCGATTTAGCGAATCTGACGCACGGCGCGCGGCTGGTGAATGGCGACCTCGTGGTCGGCATCGCCACCAGCTACTCGGACCCGGATTACGGATTTACGCGGGACCAGAACGTCGTCCAGACTTTCGATCGGAGCGGCGTACCGGTCGGCATACCGAGCGAGGGCGCGATCGGACCGGCGGCGCCGCTCGCGGGTGGCGGTTTCCTGGTGGCGCGCGGGAGCGTGTTGCTCACCGTCGCCGCCGACTTTACCGTGAGGATCGAAGGCACCGCGGGTGGCGAGACGCTGTCGGCGGTGGCGGGCGAGATCACCCGCATCGACGGGCTGGGTGGCGACGACGTGCTAATCGGATCGGCCGGCGTGGACCTTCTGTTCGGCGGCGCTGGCAACGACCTGCTGCGCGCGATGGGCGACGGGGACGACCTGGACGGCGGGATCGGATATGACACGGTCAGCTTCGCCGACGGCGCCAACGGCGTGACGGTGGAGCTACTCGGCGGTGGTGAAGGATGGGCGCAGTTCGGGCTCAATACCACGCCGACCACGCTCCACCGGATCGAGGCCGTGGCAGGCACCAGGTTCGCCGACACGATCTCCGGCGGGCGCGACGCCGACCGGTTGAGCGGCGGCGGCGGGGACGACGTGATCGACGGCGGCAGGGGCGCGGACGTGATGGCGGGCGGCGCGGGTGACGACCTGTTCTACGTCAACGGCTCAACTGACCAAGTGATCGAGGCGGCGGGCGAGGGCCGCGACAAGGTGATCAGCACGGGTGCCGCTTTCACGTTGGGTGCAAACGTCGAGTATCTCACGCTGTCGGGGTCGGGCGCGCAGACGGGGACCGGCAACGAGCTCGGCAATGTCATGTTCGGAGGGAGCGGAAAGACGCTCTATGGCTTGGGCGGGAATGACACGCTCACTGGTGGACGGATGTTCGGCGGCGCGGGCGACGACGTCTATATCGTCGGATCGGGAAGCACCGTCACCGAGAACGCGGGCGAGGGAACCGATACGGTCCAGAGCTCGGTGAGCTTCACCCTGAGCGCCAACGTCGAGAACCTTATCCTGACGGGCGTCGCCGCGAACGCGACGGGCAATTCGCTTGGCAACGTCATCACCGGGAACACCGTCGCAAACATCATGGACGGCGGCGCGGGCGCGGATGCGATGGAGGGCGGCCGCAGCGACGATTGTTATTATGTCGACAATGTCGGCGACCGCGTGGTCGAACTGGCGGGTGGCGGCACCGACCTCGTCCGCTCCACCCTCAGCTTCAGCATCGCCAGCTTGGGCAACGTCGAGCACGTGTCGTTTCTCGGCACGGCGAATGTCAACGCCACGGGCAACGCCGGCAGGAACACGCTGACGGGCAACGCCGGCAAGAACACGCTTGACGGTGGGGCCGGGGCCGACCTGCTGCAAGGCCAGGCTGGCGACGACATCTACTATGTCGACAACGCCGGCGATCGGGTGGTCGAGCTGGCCGGCGGCGGCAACGACATCATCCGCGCCTCGGTCAGCTACTCGCTCGTCGGGCTGGAGGCCGAGCATCTGACGCTGCAAGGCACGGCGAACCTCAATGCCACGGGCAACGCCGGCAGGAACACGCTGACGGGCAACGCCGGCAAGAACACGC
>CAXTRJ010000027.1:10916-18886 GCA_964246585.1 uncultured Sphingomonas sp.
GGGCCGGGGCCGACCTGCTGCAAGGCCAGGCTGGCGACGACATCTACTATGTCGATAACGCCGGCGACCGGGTGATCGAGTTCGAGGACGAGGGGATCGACCTAGTCTACTCGTCGGTGAGCTATTCTTTGGCGGGGCAGCATATCGAGAGGCTAACGCTGAGTGGCTCGGCGGCGGTTAACGCCACCGGCAACAGCTTGGCTAACATCGTCACCGGCAACGGTGCCGCAAACGAGATCAACGGCGGGGGCGGGAACGACCAGCTGTTCGGAGGCGGAGGTCGCGACCGGTTTGTATTCGACACGGCCCTTAGCGCGACCGCCAACGCCGACCGGATCGGCGATTATTCGGTGGCGGACGACACGATCGCGCTGGATCGCAGCGTATTCACGAAGCTGGGCGAGGCAGGTGCGCTGTCATCCGACGCGTTCCATGCCGGAAGCGCCGCACACGACTCGTCAGATCGCATCATCTACGATCAGGGCAGCGGTAATATTTTCTACGATGCAGATGGCAGCGGCGGAGCGGCAGGGTCGGTGCTGTTTGCGTCGTTGACACCAGGACTCTCGCTCACCGCTGCCGACTTCCATGTGGTGCTCTAACGCATCGGCCCACGGTGGCCGCTTTCGCCCACTTCCGGCCATTCAGCCGATCGGCTCACCGTCCTAATCGGCGATCTACCCTGTCAATTCCTGGTCTTTCGACCTTGGGATCGGCAGCGTTGGTCGAGCGATGCAGGATCGCTTGCGACAACTTCCGGCGAAGAGGATAGTCGACGGCCTTATCCCGCCACCAAGCGACGGCACAAAGGCCCGCCGTCATTGCAATCCCGCTCCAAGGCGCGAGGTCGCCCAGGACGGAGTTTGCCTGCCATCCCTCGAACGACCGGATAGCCATCCAGATCGGCGCATGGATCATGTAAAGCGGGTAGGACACGGTTCCCAGCGCCACCGAAATCGGAAGCCAGATGCCGTTCGGGCGGGACCCGGTGCCCAGCCAGACGATCGCCGGCATGTATAGCGTGAGCACAGCCAGCTCGTACAACCAGCCAAAAGATGCGGCGGGCTTTAGCATGAGCGGCAGGAGCACGAGAACGAACAATAAGGCGGGATGCACGGCGACGTTGATCGGACGGACGAGCCATAGACGATAGAGCGTTACGCCCGCGAAGAACGAGAATGTTACTCGCGCCAATCCTCCGAGGAGCTCCAATCGCTGGGTGCCTTGATCGAGCGTGCCGGTCGTCAGCCCGGTTGCGACGAGACCCAGGAAGCCTGCGCAAACTAGTGCCGCCAACAGTTTGTTGCTGAGACGCGGTGCCAAGGCGGCATAGACGAGGTTCGCCACTAACTCGAAGAACAAGGACCATGCCGGAAAGTTGAGTGGGAAAAGAGGTGTGGTGGTAGGATCGAGAGCTACGGGTAGTGGCAGCATGACAAGATTCAGAGCGAGCATGGCGAAAAACCTCATGGGCGATGCTGGCCACGTTAGGAACCAGACGACGAGAGCGCCAAGAGTCAAGCCCAATAGGTAGAGTGGGTATAGTCTGATGATACGCGCCAGCAGAAACCGCCTCCATGCCAGGCCTGCTACCAACTGTACCTCATAGGCATAGGCGATCACGAAACCGCTCAGGACGAAGAAGAAGTCCACGGCAGGCGCAACATTCGCCGAGTGAAGCAGGCCGAAGTAGAATGACATGTGCATGTTGACGACTGCAATTGCGGCGATCCCCCGCAGTCCATTGAGGACATCGAAAGTGGCTCGATCGTTGGAGTGTCCTGCCATACGTTCTTCTCCCCGCGTGCGCCCGCCGCCTTTGCCGGTTGTAGCAAAAGGGTGGCTAGATTTGCTAGTAGACTCAAATCTGCTCGACAGATTGACCTGGTTCCCGATCGACCACCCCCTTCCGGGGAAGCCCGTCACGTGACGGAACGGCAGCTATCCACCTTGGCTGTCCCGAAAGCTGCCTGTCCGCTTTCCACCAAGGTCCGGGTTTAGAACCACGGTCAGATCGAGACAGTCCGGCGTTGTCGCTGACGCGACGGCTTTCGATGGATGTGCAAGGAACTCCGTCAGATGCTGCAAGGCGCTTCCTAACCGACATACACGCCGAAGCCGATTAAGCTGATCTTCGGGACCGAGCCGGGCACCTCACATCCGGCCGGAGGTCCCGATCGTGCCCCATCCTGCCCGGCCTTTTCAATCATGACTGGCGACAACGCCCTTGCTTCAGGCGAGCGTCGCCGCGGCATGCTGCGCACGGCCATGGGGCCGACGATCGCGGCCGCGCTCGCCGACCCGCTCGTGATCGAGGTGACGGTCAACCCTGATGGCGCGCTTCGGCTCGATCGCCTCGGCGAGGGTAGGTCCGACACCGGCGTCCGCTACCATCCGGCCCAGGTCGAACGCATCATCCGGCTCGTCGCGTCACACATCGGCGCGGAGGTCCACGCCGCATCACCGATCGTCTCCGCCGAGCTCCCGCCGCGAGAGGAGGGTAGGGCTGGAGAGCGCTTCGAAGGCGTGCTGCCGCCCGTCGCACCCGGCCCGTGCTTCTCGATCCGCAAGCCCGCCGAACGCCTGTACACGCTCGCCGATTACGTCGGCGACGGAATCATAGACGAGGGAGCGGCGCTCCTTTTGACCCAGGCGGTTCACGACCGCCGCAACATCCTGATCGCCGGCGGGACCAGCTCGGGCAAGACCACGCTGGCGAACGCGCTCTTGGCCCAGATGGCGAGTCTCGACGAAAGAATCGTCCTGATCGAGGACACACGCGAGCTCCAGTCGCCAGCTCCCGACACAGTCGCGCTCAGGACGCGCGCGGGCAGCGTCACGATGGCCGATCTGGTCCGCTCGACGCTCCGGCTTCGGCCGGATCGCATCATCGTCGGCGAGGTCCGCGGCCCCGAAGCGCTCGACATGCTCAAGGCCTGGAACACCGGCCACCCCGGCGGGATCGCGACCGTCCACGCCAACGGTGCTGAGGCAGCGATCTTCCGGCTCGAGCAACTTGTTCAGGAGGCGGTCGTGACCGTGCCGCGCCGGCTGATCGCCGAGGCGATCGACCTAGTCGTTTTCATCGCCGGCCGCGGACGGCAGCGCCGGGTCGCCGCCATCGCGCGCGTCGACGGCCTTTCCGGTGCCGACACCTACCGGCTCACCGACCTCATCCCCCCGCTCAACCCCGAAGGAGACTGACTATGGCTGCCGCATATCTCTCGACCCGCAGAGCTCGGACCCGCGCCCCCGAGCTTGGCAAGCTGGCCGGCGCCGGCTTGACGCTCGGCCTAGTGCTCGCGTTCTCCGGCGTCGCGCACGCAGCCGGGTCCGGCATGCCGTGGGAAGAGCCGCTGCAGCAGGTGCTGGAGTCGGTGCAGGGCCCGGTCGCCAAGATCGTCGCGGTGATCATCATCATCACTACGGGCCTGACGCTCGCCTTTGGCGAGAGTTCGGGTGGGTTCCGGCGACTGATCCAGATCGTGTTCGGCCTGTCGATCGCGTTCGCCGCCTCGTCCTTCTCAGCTTCTTCAGCTTCGGCGGCGGAGCGCTCATCTCGTGAACGGGACGGGCAAGCACATCGAGGGCTTCGAGGCGCCGATCCACCGCTCGCTCGCCGAGCAAATCCTGCTCGGCGGCGCGCCGCGCGGACTCGCGATCGTCAACGGTACGATCGCGGCGGCGCTGGGGCTTGGGCTCCAGCAGTGGATTGCGGGCCTCCTAGTCTGGGCGTTCGGGCACACGCTTGCCGTGTTCGCGGCGAAGCGCGACCCGGACTTCGCCCCCGTGCTGGCCCGTCACCTTCGTCAGCGGGGGAACCTGTCGTGCTAGCGATCGGCGAATACCGCGCCCGAGCCGACCGGCTTGCCGACCATCTGCCCTGGGCGGCGCTGGTCGCGCCAGGAATCATCCTGAATAAGGACGGCGCGTTTCAGCGCACGCTTTCGTTCCGCGGCCCCGACCTAGAGAGCGCGACGGAGGGCGAGCTCGTCTCGGCCTGCGCGCGGGCGAACAACGTGCTGCGCCGGCTTGGTTCGGGCTGGGCGCTGTTCATCGAAGCCGAGCGCCGCGAGGCGCTGGGCTATCCGGAAAGCCGCTTTCCCGACGCGGCGTCCTGGCTCGTCGAAGAGGAGCGCCGGGCTGGGTTCGAGTCTGCCGGCCAGCACTTCGAGAGCCGCTACAATCTGACGCTCACCTTCATGCCAGCCGCCGACCAGGCCGATACGGCGGGTCGCGCGCTTGTCGAGAAAGCCGATGCTCACCGCGGTCGCGACTGGCGGCAGGCGCTCAGCACGTTCGAAGCGGAGACGAACCGCGCGCTCGACCTGCTCGGCGGCTTCATGCCCGAGGTGCGCGCGCTCACCAGCGCCGAGACGCTGACCTACCTGCACGGCGCAATCTCCACTCGCGTCCACCCCGTCGCGGTTCCGGACACGCCCATGTACCTCGACGGGTTGCTCGCCGACACGCGGCTCGTCGGAGGACTGGAGCCGATGCTGGGCGACCGGCACCTGCGCACGCTGACCGTGCTCGGCTTCCCGAACGTCAGCCGGCCCGGCATCCTCGACCAGCTCAACCACCAGGATTTCGCCTACCGCTGGGTGACCCGGTTCATCGCGCTCGACAAGGCGGACGCGACCAAGGCGCTCACCAAGCTGCGGCGGCAGTGGTTCAACAAGCGCAAATCGATCTCCGCGCTGCTGCGCGAGGTCATGTACAACCAGCCGACCCAGCTTCTCGATAGCGACGCCGACAACAAGATGGTCGACGCCGACCTGGCGCTTCAGGCGCTGGGCTGCGACCACGTCGCTTTCGGCTACATGACGACCACGATCACGGTCGCCGACGAGGACCGCGCGAGGGCCGAAGAAAAGGTCCGCGCGGTCGAGCGCATCGTCAACGGGCTCGGCTTCACCACCATCCGCGAGGGCGTCAACGCCGTCGAGGCCTGGCTCGGTTCGTTGCCGGGCCACGTCTACGCCAACGTCCGCCAGCCGCTGATCCACACGCTCAACCTTGCACATCTCATGCCGCTGTCGAGTGTGTGGGCAGGACCGGCGCGCAACGACCATCTGGGCGCGGCACCGCTGCTCTATGCGGAGACCAGCGGGTCGACGCCGTTCCGCCTCTCCACCCATATCGGCGATGTCGGCCACATGCTCGTCGTCGGTCCCACGGGCGCGGGCAAGTCGGTGCTGCTGGCGATGATCGCACTCCAGTTCCGCCGCTACCCGGACGCTCAGGTCTACATCTTCGACAAGGGCATGTCCGCCCGCGCCGCGGTGCTGGCGATGGGCGGCGCGTACCACGCGCTGGGGCTCGGCGCAGACACTGGCGAGACCATCGCGTTCCAGCCGCTGCGCGACATCGACGTGCCCGCGACGCGAGCCTGGGCGCTGGAGTGGATCGTGGCGCTGCTCGCTCACGAGCGCGTCGTGGTCACGCCCGATGTGAAGGAGACGGTCTGGTCGGCGCTTGGTAGCCTGAGCACCGCCCCCGAGGAGGAGCGGACGCTCACCGGGCTGTCGCTCCTGCTCCAGTCGGCCGCATTGCGTTCGGCGCTGGCGCCCTACACGCTCGACGGTCCCTACGGCAGCCTGCTCGACGCCGCCGAGGACGATCTCCGCATCGCCGATGTACAGTGTTTCGAGACCGAGGCGTTGATGGGGCAGGCGGGCGTGGTCGCGCCCGTGCTGACCTACCTGTTCCACCGCTTGGAGGAGCGGTTCACCGGCCGGCCGACGCTGCTCGTGCTCGACGAGGCCTGGATCTTCCTCGACCATCCGCTCTTCGCGGCGCGCATTCGCGAGTGGTTGAAGGTGCTCAGGAAGAAGAATGTCGCGGTGCTGTTCGCGACGCAGAGCCTGGCCGACATCGCCGAGAGCTCGATTGCACCCGCCATCATCGAGAGCTGCCCGCAGCGCATCCTGCTGCCCAACGACCGTGCCGCGGAGCCGCAGAGCCGGGCGGCGTACGAGCGGTTCGGCCTCAACGAGCGGCAGATCGAGCTGATCGCGCGCGCGACGCCCAAGCGCCACTACTACCTCCAGTCCGCCCGCGGGAACCGGCTGTTCGAGCTCGGGCTCGGCCCCGTCGCGCTGGCGCTGTGCGGCGCCTCTGATCCCGCGACCCAGGCCCGCATCGACGCGATCCTGGCGGAGCACGGGCGGCCGGACTTCGCGGCCCGCTATCTGACCCAAGCCGGGCTCGACTGGGCCGCCGACCTCCTCGCCCGCTTCCCCGCCTCCGCATCACCCGAAGGAGAACGCTCATGAAGAAGTACGTCATCGTTGCGCTGCTCGGCGCGGCCAGCCTCGGTTCGCTCGCCGCCGGCGTGTTCACCAGCACGCCCGCCCAGGCGATCCCGGTGTTCGACGCCGCCAACTACACGCAAAACGTGCTCACCGCCGCGCGCACGCTCCAGCAGATCGACCAGCAGATCCGCTCATTGCAGAACGAGGCGGCAATGCTGACCAACATGGCCAAGAACCTGTCGCGCGTAAACTTCCCGGAACTGCGCGCGCTCCAGCAGAAGCTGGTGGAGATCGACCGGCTCATGGGCCAAGCGCAGGGGATCGACTTCCGGGTCGACCAGCTCGACGAGAAGTTCCGCCGCCTGTTCCCCGACGCCTTCGACCAGGCGCTGCGGACCGACCAGCGGGTACGGAACGCCCGCAACCGCCTGGACACCAGCATGGGCGCGTTCCGTCACACCATGACGGTGCAGGCGCAGGTGGTCGAGAATGTCCGCGACGACGCCCAGGCGCTGTCCGCGATCGTCGCCACGAGCCAGGCGCCGAGGGATCGCTCCAGGCGCAGCAGGCGACGAACCAGCTTCTCGCGCTTACCGCCAAGCAGCAGTTCCAGCTCCAGACCATGATGGCCGCGCAGTTCAGGAGCGAGTCGATCGAGCGCGCGCGCCGGGTCCAGGAGAGCGACGAGGCCCGCGCTGCGACGCGCCGGTTCCTTGGGCAAGGGCGCGCCTACACCCCGCGCTGACGAGCTGAGGCGGTGCCGGTGCTCCCCCGGCTGGCGTCGTCTCGTCGCGGGGCTCGCCACGCCCCCTGAGCGGGCCCCGCGACAAACATTCTTCCCCGAGCAGGACACGCCGATGAACGACCTGAACGTCATCGACCGCTTCATGGACGCCTTCATCCGCTACATCGACAGCGGCTTCGGGCTTTTGGGCAACGACGTCGGCTTCCTGACCACCGTGCTGATCGGGATCGACATCACGCTGGCGGGCCTGTTCTGGGCGCTGGGCGGCGAGGACGACGTCATCGCCAAGTTCCTCAAGAAGATCCTCTTCGTCGGCGCGTTCGCGCTGATCCTGAACAGCTTCTCGACGCTCGCCGACATCGTGTTCCGCTCGTTCGCGCAGGCCGGACTGACCGCCGGCGGCGGCACCATGGCGGCCAACGACCTGCTCAAACCCGGCCGCCTCGCCGGCACCGGGTTCGAGGCGGCGTGGCCGCTGCTCGACCAGGCGAGCCAGATGCTCGGCTTCTCGACCTTCTTCGACAACTTTCTGACCATCCTGGTGCTGCTGATCGCCTGGGTGATGGTGATCATCGCCTTCTTTGTTCTTGCGGTGCAGCTGTTCGTCACGATCATCGAGTTCAAACTGACCGCGCTCGCCGGCTTCGTGCTTGTGCCGTTCGCGCTCTGGAACCGGACCAGCTTCCTGGCGGAACGCGTGCTCGGCAACGTCGTAGCTTCGGGCATCAAGGTCATGGTCCTCGCCGTGATCGTCGGCATCGGCTCCGGCTTCTTCGCCGAGATCACGGCCGCATTGCAGGGGCAAGAACCCGATATCGGCCAGGCGATGACGCTCGTGCTCGCCAGCCTCGCGCTGTTCGGGCTCGGCATTTTCGGGCCGTCGATCGCGTCCGGGCTCGTTTCCGGTGCGCCGCAGCTCGGCGCAGGCGCCGCGGTCGGCACCGCCGTCGGGGCGGCTGGCACCCTGG
>CAXTRJ010000028.1:0-18536 GCA_964246585.1 uncultured Sphingomonas sp.
CGCGCCCCAACGGTTCACGTCAAACCCGCACCACCAATTACCGGGACCAAACACCAGGCATCCCGAGCGACCATCGGTCGGCTGCCGGTGCTGCATTTCGATGACACTGCGAGCGAGCAGCACTCCCGCTGAACGATGTTGGCCAGTTCACTGGCTGGTCGCCGGCACGCGCAACCCATAGGGCGATGGTGCCTCCACCGCGTTCGTGTTATCAGCTCCGATCACTCAGAATACCGAAATCGACCTAGCGCCTGCGCCCGACAAGAGGGGCGAACAACAAATGATTAGCGTCAGCACGTTGAACGGGCGCTAGCAGCTCGGCACCAAACCCTCGGACTATGGAGCGCCTGTGAACGTTGTGCCTTTTCCCGATGCCGGGCGGCTCGAACGCGGCAAGCCGGTGTTGTTGTGCCTGTCGCACCTGCGCTGGAATTTCGTGTTCCAGCGGCCCCAGCATCTCATGCAGCGCTTCGCGAAAACTCACCGCGTGATATTCTGGGAAGAACCGGTCTTCGATGCCGAGCACGACAGTCATCTCACCCTGACCCAGGACGACGACCGCGACGTCCGGATCGCCACGCCGCATCTCCCCGGCGGTTTGACACCGGAGGCTGAGAGTGCAGCGTTGAAAGCGCTACTCGACGAGCTGCTCGCACCCGAAGCTCCCGTCGCGATCCGCTGGTATTATACCCCGATGATGCTGCGCTTCTCGCGAGATGTCGCGGCGCGGTCCACCGTCTACGATTGCATGGACGAACTGTCCGCATTCCGGTTTGCCCCGGCCGACCTGCTTAGTCTGGAGACCGAGCTGTTCGAATGCGCTGACCTCGTCTTCACCGGCGGGCACAGCCTGTACGAGGCGAAGCGTGAGCGGCATGCCGATGTCAGGCCATTCCCGTCCAGCGTCGATGTCGAGCACTTCGCCAAGGCGCGTCAGCAGAAGTGTCACCGCGCGGACAAGTCGCCTCGCCTAGGGTTTTACGGCGTGATCGATGAGCGCATGAACTTGGCGCTGGTAGCGGCGCTGGCCGACGCGCGGCCGGGGTGGACGATCGAGATGGTCGGGCCGGTGATCAAGATCGATCCCGTCGAGTTGCCCCAGCGGCCCAATCTGCACTACCCGGGGCCGCGCACCTATGACGAGCTGCCGGCGACGCTTGCCTGCTGGGACGTCGCGCTGATGCCGTTCGCGATCAACGAATCGACCCGTTTCATCAGCCCGACCAAGACTCCGGAATATCTCGCCAGCGGCCGTCCGGTGGTCTCCACCGCGATCATCGACGTCGCGCGCCACTACGGCACGCTGGATGCGGTCAAGATCGCCGCCAGCACCGAGCGGTTCATCGAGGCGTGCGACGAGGCGCTGGCGCTGATGCATGGCGACCCGCGCTGGCTGGAGCCGGTTGACGAGATGCTGGCGGCGATGTCGTGGGACGCGACCGCGGGTGAGATGCTGGCGGCGATCGGCCAGTCGGTGGCCGAGGCGCGCGCGGTCAGGTCGCCCGCCCGCGTGCATTACGATTACGTCGTCGTCGGCGCGGGCTTCGCCGGGGCGGTCATGGCCGAGCGACTGGCGACCGATGGCGGCTACCGCGTCCTGGTGATCGATCGGCGGCCGCACGTCGCCGGCAACGCGTTCGACCATCTCGATGATGCGGGCGTGCTGATCCACCAATACGGCCCCCACATCTTCCACACCAACAGCCAGGAGATCGTCGACTATCTGTCGCGGTTCACCGATTGGCGGCCTTATGAGCACCGCGTCCTCGCCCAAGTCGACGGCAAGCGCGTGCCCATCCCGATCAATCGCACGACGCTGAACGAGCTTTACAACCTTTCGCTCGCCACAGACGAGGACGCCGCTGCCTTCCTGGCCGCGCGCGCCGAGCCGGTTGACGAAATCCGCACCTCGGAGGACGTCGTCGTCTCCGCGGTTGGCCAGCAACTCTACCGCACTTTCTTTCGCGGCTACACCCGCAAGCAATGGGGCCTTGACCCGTCCGAGCTCGACAAGGCGGTGACCTCGCGGGTGCCGACACGGACGAACACCGACGATCGCTACTTCACCGACAGTTTTCAGGCGATGCCGGCCGAGGGTTACACCCGGATGTTCGAGCGGGTGCTAGCCCACCCCGACATCGAGCTGATGCTCGGCGTCGACTTCGCCGATATACGTGATCGTATCAGCTACGACGCGCTGATCTATACCGGGCCGATCGACGAGTATTTCGACCATCGGTACGGCAAGCTGCCTTATCGGTCGCTGCAGTTCCGCCACGAGACGGTCAACTGTGTGCAGTTCCAGCAGGTTGCGGTGGTCAATTATCCCGACGAGGCGGTACCCTATACGCGGGTGACCGAGTACAAACATCTGACCGGGCAGGAGTCGCCGGTGACGAGCATCACCTACGAATATCCTGCGGCCGAGGGCGATCCCTATTACCCGATCCCGCGCGAGGAGAACCAACAACTGTTCAAGCGGTACGAGGCGCTGGCGCTGGCCGAGGATAAGGTGACCTTCGTTGGGCGGCTGGCGACATATCGCTACTACAATATGGATCAGGTCGTGGGCCAAGCGCTTGCCGCATATCGCCGTTTGTCCGCGCGAACGCGTGAGGCCAGGCAGACCCCGGTCCGGTCCTCGCGCGCCAGCGACGTCGTATGACCCTGACCGATCACTCAACTACAAAGGCCGGTGGGCGCCCGGCGATCAGCCCCTTGCCGCTAATCATCGCCGGCGCGGTCGCCGCCGGTGTCGGCACCGCTGTCTTGGCCTGGTTTCGTACCGTCCAGCGGGAACGGCCGCTGGAACAGCGGACGCGCGACCGCCTGTCGATCGCACCCGCGACACTAAACAACCATGATTTCCGGGTCGGCTGACATGAAGATCCATCATCTCAATTGCGGCACCTGTTGTCCGATTGGTGGGCGACTGTTCGACGGCCGCAGCGACGGTCCGCTTGGACATCTGGTCTGTCATTGCCTGCTGATCGAGACATCGGTTGGGCTGGTCCTGATCGACACCGGTTTCGGCACCCGCGACGTCGCGCACCCGCATCGCCGATTGTCCGAGTTCTTCCTGAAGCTGAACAACATTCAGCTCAGGCCCGAGGAGACCGCAGTCGCGCAGGTTCGCCAACTCGGCTTCAAGCCTGCGGATGTCCGCCATATCGTCTTCACCCACCTCGATTTCGACCATGCCGGCGGAATTGAGGATTTCCCAGGTGCCGCGCTCCACGTCACCGCGCGAGAAAAGGAGGTCGCCGACGAGCGCCGCGGCGGTGCCTTCGTCAGCCGCAAGCGCTATCGCCCGCAGCAATGGAACGAGGCAGAGAATTGGCACCTCTATCCATTCGGCGGCGGCGAGCGCTGGTTCGGTTTCGACGCGGTGCGTGACCTCGAACGCCTGCCGCCCGAAATCCTGCTGGTGCCGCTCGCGGGACACACCTGGGGTCATGCCGGGGTCGCGATCCGCGAGGATGGGGGCCGCTGGCTGCTTCACGCCGGTGACGCCTATTTCTACCGCGGCGAAGTCGGTGCGGAGCAGCCGGAGTGCACCCCCGGGCTTGTCGGGTATCAGCGAATGATGGAGGTCGACCGTCGCGCCCGGCTCGACAATCAGGCAAGGCTTCGCAGGTTATCGATCGATCAGGGCGACTCCGTACGAATGTTCTGCGCGCACGATGTGGTCGAGTTCGAGCTATTGCGCGGCCAGCGTCGATAGCACAGATTCGCGGTTTTCGCGATCAAGATCACGATCGGTCGCCCTGCGCGGGCGACCCCGACTTCCGACAGCAAACCCCTAACTACATCGGGAACAAGCCCCACATGATTCCGCTCGACACTGCCGATAAGGTGGCCACGCGCTAACCGCGCCCGCGCCCTCGCGCGACGCGCGTCGGCATCACCAGCCGCTCGACGAAGTTGCGTATCTCCGTCAGGCGAAGCGTCCGGTCGGTGACCTGCTCATCAAGACCCAGTTGCCAGGCCAGGTCGGCGCGCTCCGGTTCCTTGTCGAGCGCCTCGACGAGCGCAGCCTGCCGTTCGACTGCCGTCGGCTCGCGCGCAAGGCCGTGCTCGATCAGATCGTCGCCCTGCCGACGCAGCGCCGCCGCGACCTCGGCCAGGGTCAGTTCGGGATGGTATTGCACGCCCCAGAACACGCCGCGATCATACCGGATCTCGGCCGCCTGGACGGTGGTGACGGCGTTGGACGCGAGCAGGGTCGCGCCCTCGGGCAACGTTGCCACCTCGTCGGTATGGATCGCCGCCGCGTCGAAAGCGCGCGGCCGACCGGACAGCAACGGATGGCTCCGCCCCACCTCGCTTGGGCTGATCCGCCGCGCGAAGCCGGCCTCGCGTCGTCCCTCCATCGAGCGTACACGGCCGCCCGCCGCGACCGTCGCGACCTGCAACCCGGCGCACGAGCCGAAGGAGGGCGTACCCGACGCGAACACCGCGCGCATGAAGGCCACCTCGCGACGAACCTCGGGCGTGTCGTCGTAGACATGCAGCGGCGATCCCGTCAGGAACACCGCGTCATAGCGTTCGATTCCGGCGGCGTCGGGCACGTCGGCATCGCTGTCCGCGGGGGTAATCCGATCGCAACACGCGCCGGGGACCAGCGACCCGAGCATGGCGACATAGGTCTCGCCCGAGCTACGCCCGACGCTCGCGCGCCGCTTCTTGCGCGCCTCGGGCGGCTCGCTCTCAGCGACCAGGAAACGAAGTTGTTCGGTCATTCGGCTTTCAGCCACTGCTCCAGCGTCAACTCGCCCGTCGACCGGGTCTCCGCCGACATGCTGTTGCGCATGATCTCCAGCGCCCATTGGGTGCGCTGCTCGTCCTCGCTGCCGATGGTGTTGCGCGGAATCCAGAGCTTGTAATCGCGCATGTGCGCATCGGCGGCGGTGAACAGCACGCAGATGTCGGCGGCAATGCCGGTCAGGATCAGCCGGCTGACCCCCAGCTTGGGCAGCAGCACCGGCAAATTGGTCGCGTAGAAGCCGGAGAATTGCGGCTTGATGACGAAGTAATCGTCATCGCGCGGTTTCAGCTGGCCGACGATGTCGCGGCCGGCCTCGTCGCCGGCCAGACAATGGTCGACCAGCCGCGACCGCTCCGAATGCCATTCACCAAAATTGTCGTTGGCATACACCACCGGCACGCCCGCCTTGTCGGCTTCCTCGCGCAGCGCGAGGATGGCGTACGCGGCGTCGGTGGCGGATTTTCGCAGCGCCGCGGCGCCCTCGAACGACAGGTCGTTGATCATGTCGATGATCAACAGCGCGGTTTGCCCTGGAGCGGGCTGGGTAATCTCGGCGGCCATAAACATCTCCGGCAATGTCGGTGTGAACGCAGGGCGTAGTGGTTTGGCGTCTCGCTACCGCCCCCGGCGGATCAGCAGAGCGCTGGATGAACGGCCTTCCGCCCGCGCAGGCGCACGGCGGCGTGACGGGCCAGTGCGTCGTCCAGCGAAGGGAGCATCCGGCCGCGGCTCGAGCCGAGCGCGGCGTAGCGCGGACGCTCGGCCCGCCAGCCAACCTTATTTTCGTCGCCGGGCACTACGAGCGTGGAGGCGAGATTGAGGGCGTCAGCGATGCGCCGCCCGAAGGTGAGCCAGCTAACCGGCTCCTGATTGGTCAGGTGCCACAGGCCGCCCTCGCCGTCGATCGCCAGATCAAGACATATTCGGACCAGGTCGGGGACGAAGGTCGGAGTAACGACGTGGCGCGACGAAGCCACGAACGTTTGTCCGGCCAGCAGGGCGCGCTCGACCCCGATCGCGAAATTATGCTCGTCATAGGGTGAGAAGAACGCCGCGGTCCGCACCACCAGCGTCGCCGGGGCGACAAACAGCGCGCGCTCCTCGGCAAACGCCTTGCTGCGGCCATAAGCGTTGAGCGGACCGACCGCGTCCTCCTCGATATAAGGCCGGGTCGCCCGCCCGTCGAACACCAGGTCGGACGAGAAGATCGTGCAATGGACGCCGCGCGCGGCGCAGGCCGCCGCGAGGATCGCGGCCCCGTCGCCGTTGACGCGGTGACACTCCGCCGCCCGGTCCTCCGCGTCGTCGACGCGGACCCAGCCGGCGGCGTTGATCACCGCCCAGGGCTGATACAGGTCGAGCGCGCGGGCGACCTGGTCGGCTTCGGTGATCGGAAGGCTCGCCCGGTCGGTCAGGATATACGGCAACCCGCGAAGCCGGCATGCGCCGGCGAAGGCCTGGCCAAGCGTGCCCGTCGCGCCGGTGATCAGGATCGGTTGGGTCGGCGTCTCGGGGTGGACCGCCGCCTCGCCCGGCCAAGCGACCGGCGGATGCTCAAGGCGGACGTCGCGCTGCCACCAGCCCGGGCCGCTGACGATTGGACGAACCGGATGATCGACGCCCACCTCGCCCGCGCCCGCGCCGAGCAGGCCGATCACCCCGGCGATCGCGGTCGGCCTCGGCGTACCGCCACGAATATCAAAGGCGCCGGGCTCGTAATGGTCGGCATCGGTCGTGATCAGGCTGTCCCAGTCGATGCTGCCGAACAACGCCCAGGCGGTCAGAGCCTGGACGTCCACTCCGTCGTCACGAAGCGCGGCGCATTTGCGCCAGGACTGCCACAGCCAGCGGACCTGCTCCTCGCGCGTGCAGCCGAGATGACATTCGGTTACCGCCAGCGGCAAGCCGTACCGCTCCCAGCTCTGCCGCAGCAGCCCATTGAGGCCAGGCGGCGGCGGATCGAGGACGCGCAACGCGCTCAGGTCGTGATAGCCGACTTCGGGCAGCGCCGCGGCATATGGCTCTTCGCGGTCATCGATGAAGCGCTCGCTGGTCGGATAGTAATTGACCCCGATCACGTCGGGCGGACACGGATCGTCGCCGATCGCGCGGAGCCGGTCGCCGAAGCCGAGCGCGTCGGCTTGCGACCAGGATGGATGGTCACGCGCAACCCGACCGGTGAGCAGGTCCCAGGTCAGCCAGCGCCGGTCGTTGTAATAGTCAGCCACATCGGCGAGCGATGGCGTCGCGTAAACCTGCCCCAGATCCTCCGTCTGAATCAGCCGCGCACCCGGCACCACGCGGCGGATCGCCTTCATCGCGCCGCGCGTCGCGTCGACCTGATTGAGCAGCGCCGTCCAGAACGACCGCTCGTCGCGCGTGTGCGGGTACCAATGGCCGTACAACGTGCTGAACCGCGCGGTGGTGAGCGGTTCGTTGATCGGGGTCCACTCGACGACGCCGGGGTGGCGTTCGGCGGCGGCGGCGGCGTAGTCGGTGAACAGCGCGACGAAGTCGTCCGACACCAGACTGGTATAGGCCGGGCCGCTGCCGTGGTGGAGCAGGCCGACAATCGCGCGCATCCCGAGCCGGTCGATCTCGGCGAGCCGTTCATCGCTCCACCGCCAATCGCGACGCTCGGGGTGCTCGGGGGCGACGCGCTCCCACAGGACGGGATAACGCAATGCCCGGACGCCGAGGTCCGCGATTAGCGCGAGGTCGCCGAGGCGGTCGTGATGGCCCGAGAGCCGCGTCTGGTCGCGAAAGCGATCACCCGTCCTATTAACGGTACATTCGACTCCGCCCCAAAGCTCCAACAGGCTTCTCCATGCCGTTCATCCCTTCGAACCGGACGGGCGCGATTCGATCGATTCGCCACGCGCCCAATCGACAGCTCGACGGTTATCCCGGACAACACCCGAGCGACGAAAGGGGTTCGTCCGTGACGGTATCAACAAAAGGGAGCGGACGGCGGCGCTTCTCGCGCCGTCGCCGATGCAGCGTCAGTCGTGCTGACGAACGAAGTGCTTTGTCCGCAAGACAGTTTCCTGCTGTTCATCGCGCGACCCATTGCAGTAGTGTTTCGTCAGCCATGCGTCATCCTCGCTTCCGTGTGGTCAGCCCCGCTCGGAAGGGATTGTCCGGGCGGGGTCGTTTGTGGGGTGGAGAAGGTAGTGAAGCCGCCTCGTGCTCGGCGAAGCGCGCGGCGGGTGCGTCCGGCATTGCGCAATACCGCGCCGGCATAACCGTCGCTGCAATCCGTCGGCGGATTGCCGGGCGTGGAACCGGACAGGCCGGGGACGGTTTAGGTCCGACGCACCCGGAGGGATATAGTCATGAAATCAATGATGATGAGCGCCGCCGCGGCGATGCTGGCGACCACCGCCTGTTCCGACATGACGGCGTCCAGCGACACCGCATCCTCGGCGGGCGTGTCGGGTGACATGATGAGCGCCGATGCCACCCCGACCGCGGCGATGCCGTACGTCGCGATGGCGGGCGCGAGCGACCTGTACGAGATCCAGTCGTCGCAGCTCGCGTTGCAGAAATCGCGGACCCCCGCCATCCGCGAATATGCTCAGATGATGATCGATCATCACACCAAAACGACGCAGGACGTCACAACCGCCGCCCGCGCGGCCGGCATGAACCCGCCGCCGCCGCAGCTGATGCCGATGCAGGCCAACCTGATCGCCCAGCTGCAACCGCTGTCGGACGCCGAGTTCGATCGAACCTATGTGACGCAGCAGCGCCAATCGCACGAGATGGCGTTGGCGCTGCACACCAACTATTCACGTAGCGGCGATACGCCCCCTCTGCGCACGGCGGCGACCGGTGCGGTGCCGATCGTCCAGCAGCACCTGACGCGCATTCAGCAGATGTAGACGATTGTGGCCGGGTTCGTCCCCTGTCAGGGCGGCGAACTTTCGCCTGATCGAAACGGCAGCAGCGTCTCGTACTGCCCTAGTGGCGGCGCATCAGCGATCTGCGCGCTTCCGGCGCAGTAGGAGGACGAGTTCGGCTTGTTGCTCGATGGTTTATTGCGTGAACGCCTGGCCCGGTGTCAGCGAATAGAAGCAGCGGCAGAAAAGGTGTCTCGCGGAAGAAGGATAGATGCCACCGGCGCTGTCAGACCAAATGCACCGGCTAGTAAGCAGGGCAGGGCAGGGCAGGGCGGGTCCATGCCCCGTCCTCGCAAGCCAGCCGGCCGTTTCGCTACTTCAACTCGTCGCCGGAGATGATCCGGCTTGTGGTGATGATGTATGTGCGCTTCCCGTTGTAGCTGCGGAACGTCGAGGACCTGCTGTTCGAGCGCGGGATCGACATCTGCCATGAGACGGTGCGGCTGTGGTGGAACAGGTTTGGGCCGATGTTCGCCGGCGACATACGCCGCCAGCGGGTGAGCCGGATGCGAGGCTTCCGGGGGCACCTGGACGAGATGTATTTAAAGCTCAACAGCGAAATGGTCTATCTCTGGCGAGCGGTCGATCACGAGGGCGAGATAATGGAGAGCTATGTCACGCGGAGCAGGGACAAGGCGGCCGCGCTTGCGTTCATGAAGAAGGCGCTGAAGCGCCATGGTTCGCCGGAAGCAATCACGACCGACGGTCTGCGGAGCTACCGTGCGGCTATGAACGAGCTCGGTAATGCCGAGAAGCAGGAGATCGTCCGATGGGCCAACAACCGGGTGGAGAACTCGCACCTGCCGTTCCGACGACGGGAGCGGGCGATGCTCGGTTCAGGCAGATAAAGACGCTCCAGAAGTTCGCATCCATCCATGCCAACGTGCACAACCACTTCAGCCTCGAACGCCACCTCGTTGACCGCCCATTCTCGACGTTAAGGCGGCTGATCTAGCGCGCCGAAGCAGCCACCAGGTGGAGATGAACGAGCGTTCGAAGTCGGGGAGACGGTAAGGTGTTGCGAATGGCCGGAAGTGGGTCGCAGCCGTCGAACTGGCCGGTCATCGACAGGCAACGCATGCCGACCGCTGGTCCGGCAACCGGAAGGGGACGCTTGTTCAGCTCGCGCGCGCAGCCCTGCCTGAGCCCGAGGTCATGGCTGTCGGAGTACGGGGGCTGGCGAGCGATCGCCAGCCCCCGGCTTCGTCAGTAACGGTTGCGCACGACCTGAAGGACGCGACCGTTCCGCGTGTTCACGAGCAGAAGGTCGCCGCCGTAGCGGACCCACTGCTGGTTCCGGGCGGCCGGCCGAAGCCGGTACTGGCCCGGATTCGCGATCACATAGCGCGATCCGTAGAAGCCCGGCCGAAGCTGGTAGCCGGGCGCCAGCGGTCGGTAGCTCCACCCGCGATAGGGCGCGACATAGGCCTGGCGGTCGCGGCGATCCTCGCGCAGCTCGCGCCGCGCGTCCCGCACGTCGCGGCGCTCTTCCCGAACGTCCCGGCGGTCGCCGTACCGGCGCGCTTCGCGTAGCTCCTGCTGCTCCTCGCGCACCTCGGCCCGGTCACGCCTGATCTCGCCGCGGGATTGCGCGGAGGCAGCCGTGGGAACCGCAACGGCGGCCATCAGGCCTAGGATGATCAATTTGCGCATCTCGGAAGTCCTTATTCATCACCGCCTTGTACGATGCATGTCTGCCTTGTCGCGCCCAGCGACTGAACGCCGCGGGAACGCGATGGTCGGCCAGGGGAAAGCTGCGCATCGACCAAGGACGGTGGTGGATGCTTGTTGGACCGCAACGCAGCTGGCAGCTCCGGGTCGGACATCAACCCGTGTCGAGCTTGAGTGCGGAGCAACGATTATGGCTGTATGCGGGTCTAGATCGTCCCCGTGCCGCCGTTCGCCCCGAACACGCTGCCATCGGTATAGCTGAGCTCGCCCGACGCCAGCAGCACGTAGAGCGCCGCCAGTTCGGCCGGCTGGCCCGCGCGCCCCAGCGGCGTGTCCTGCCCGAACTTGTCCATGTCGCCCGGCAACTGCCCGCCCGCGACCTGGAGCGGCGTCCAGATCGGCCCCGGTGCCACGGCGTTTACCCGGATGCCCTGCTTGGCGACCTGCTTGGCCAAAGCCTTGGTGAAGATCGCGATCCCGCCCTTGGTAGTGGCGTAGTCGAGCAGCTCCTTCTCCGGGTTGAACGAGTTCACCGAGGCCGTGTTGATGATCGACGAGCCCGGCCTCATCAGCGGCACCGCCGTCTTGGTAATCCAGAACATCGCGTACAGGTTGGTCTTCATGGTTCGGTCGAACTGCTCGAAGCTGACCTCCGCGATCGACCCCTTGGACTGCTGGTAGGCCGCGTTGTTGACCAGGATGTCGAGCCCGCCCAATTCCCGGTTTGCGCGCGCCACCAGATCGACGCAGAACTCCTGGTCGGTCAGGTCGCCCGGGATCAGCACGACTTTGCGCCCCTCCGCGCGGAGCAGCCGGGCCACATCCTGCGCATCGGGCTCCTCGGTGGGAAAGTAGTTGATCGCGACGTCCGCGCCCTCGCGCGCATAGGCGATCACGGCGGCGCGCCCGATGCCCGAGTCCCCGCCCGTCACCAGAGCGCGCCGGCCCTGGAGCTTGCCCGACCCGCGGTAGCTGCGCTCGCCGCAGTCGGGGACGGGCTTCATGTCTCGCTGGAGCGCGGGCCATTTCTGCCGCTGCTCGGCAAAGGGCTTGTCGGTGTACTTGGTCTGCGGGTCGGCGAAGGGCGGCGGGGCGGCCGCCTGACCTAGGACAGGCGCGGCCGCGACGGCAGCCCCTGTCACGGCGGCACCCTTCAGAAGGTCTCGGCGGTTGGCGTGGTCGGTCATGGCGGCGCTCCTGCGAGATGATGAAGGCAGAAGCGCGCCCCACGGCGAAAGGTTCATGCGATCAGCAGCTTGGGCGTGATGAACGGAAGGGCGCTGCCATGAAAGTCTGATCGGCCCGTCCCATGCTCCCGAACGGCCGCTCTGCCGGATGGACTGCTGCGAAGCGGCCCGGCCGCAGCTCATCAGATCAAGTCGACATTGAGACATGAATACGTAGCCGCGTCCGGGGCGCGTCGCCTACGCCCTGAGTGGCCGTTAGTAGGTCGTCGCCGTTGCGAACTTGTCCGGCTGGAAGCGCTGATAGCGGACGCGAACAGCTGGAGGAGGCCGAGAAATCGCCGTCTCCGCTTCGTGGACCATAGTCGTGGGCGCGACGATCAGTGCACACTTGCTCCATCGGACAGCTTGCGAAGGGTTCGCGACAGCCCCTCAATCGAATACGGCTTGTGCAGCAACTCGAACCCGTGCGTCCCGCCTTCCGCGGGCACGCTACTATAACCGCTGGCGAGGATAACGGGCAGATCGGGATAGCGCCTCTGATCTCCTGGCCAAGCTCTACGCCGCTCATGCCGGGCATGACGACGTCCGAGAAGACGACGTCGAACGCCGCCCCATCGGCACCGAGCTTCTCAAGCGCGCTTCGGCCGTCTGTGGCCAGCACTGCGTCATAGCCTAACTCCGCAAGCGCCTGGGCCGCGAAATTGCCGACGTCGGGATTGTCCTCCACTACGAGGATGCAGGCTCCCTCGCCAATCGTCTGCGCCGGGTCAACGATAACGGCCTCTGGCCGTTCCTCTTCGGAGCCGGAAGCTGGGAGATACATCGTGAACGCTGCGCCGCTGGTATCCCCGTTCACCACCGTCACATCGCCACCGGACTGCTTGGTGAAGCCGAACACCTGGCTCAGACCGAGGCCGGTCCCCTGTCCGACCTCCTTCGTGGTGAAGAATGGTTCGAAGATCTTGTCGAGCGCGTCCGACGAGATGCCGGTGCCCGTGTCGCTGACCGAGATCGTGACGAAGTCGCCGGCGACCGCCGGATGCGAACGGACCATAGGCATCTGGTCGGCCGTGCCGACCGTGAAGGTGAGTTCGCCCTCGCCGGCCATGGCGTCGCGCGCGTTGACCGCCATGTTGACCAACGCCGTGTCGAACTGAGTCCGGTCTGCGGTGACCGTGCACGGACGATCCGGCATTTCCATTTTGACAGTCACCCGCGAGCCGACGAGCGTGTGAACCAATGGTTGAACGGCGCGAACGGCGTCGCTGGCGTCGAACGCCTCGGGGTTCAGGGTCTGGCGACGCGAGAACGCCAGGAGCTGGCTCGTGAGCCGGGCCGCCCGGTCGGCGGTGTCCGAGATCGCGTCGATGTATCGCTCTCGCCGTTCGGGCGACACGTCGGGTCGCCGCAGCAGGTCGACCGACCCCCGGATGACGGTCAGGAGGTTGTTGAAGTCGTGCGCTAAGCCGCCGGTCAGCTGTCCGACCGCCTCCATCTTCTGCGACTGCCGAAGCGCGTCCTCAGCCGCCATCAGCTCCGCGGTCCGATCCGCGACCTGCTGCTCGAGCGACGCGGCCAGGTCGGCAAGCTCCTTCTCCGCGCGTCGCCGTTCGGTCGCCACGCGGGTGCGCTCGGCCACCTCACGGACGAACTCCAAGTCATCCTCCAACCAGGCGCGCGGCACCGCGTTGTTGAGGTAAAGCAGCGCGACCAGATCGCCCTGTTCGGTCAATGGCAAGTTGATGAAGGACCTGGCATTGATCGCCTCCAGCGAAGCCGAGGTGTCGGCGGTGCGCAGATCAAGACGAGCATCCTCGACGATCGCGGTCTCACCACGCTTCAGATCGTCGATGTAGGAGCCGTAGTCGCGGAAGTTGAGCACGCCGGCGAGGGTCGCCACCCCCGGCGCGTTCCAATCGCGCTCGATGGCGATGGTCTCGGCGCGCCGGTCGATGACGCCGTAGCCTACGCGGCTGACCTCCAGCGTCCGGCCGATAGCCTCGGCCGCGACGTAGGAAATGTCCGCCGTCAGGTCGAGATCGCGTAAGCGATCGGTCAGCTCGGCGAGCGCGGCGCGCTTGCGCTCGGTGCGCTTCGCGGCCGTGATGTCGAGCGACACGCCGGCGATTCGAAGCGGCTTGCCTTCAGCTTCGAAGAAGGGCTGGCCGCGCGACGCCAGCCAGCGAATCTCGCCGTCGGGCCGGACAATGCGATATTCCACTTCATAGTCGCCGCCCTCCAAAAGGGTTCGCTCAAAAGCTTCAACGGCGGCTTGACGATAACTCTCCACGATCGCGGCCAGTCGATCTTCATAGGTGAACGATGCATCCGGGCTCAGCCCGAACAGCGCCTTGCACTGTTGCGACGATGTGAGATTGTGCTCCTTGAGGTCGAGGCTCCACGTGCCGAACCGGCCGGCCTTGAGCGCGAACTCCAGCTCGCGTTCGCGCTCCTGCTGCATGCGCAACCTACCGGTCAGCTCGGCCATCAGCGCGGCGTTATCGTTCTGCAGCCCTTTGAGCCGCTCGCGCTCAAGGGTCACGTCCACCTGGCTTGCGAAAAGTACGCGAGTGTTTGATCGGCGTCATACACCGGTGCCATGAGCAACCGGTTCCAGAACGCCTCGCCGTCCTTGCGGTGGTTGCAGATGTCGATTTCGATCGGTTCGACCCGGTCCACGGCGTCGCGGATCGCGCGCACGGTGGCCGGGTCGGTGTCCGGGCCTTGCAGGAAACGGCAGTTTCGCCCAACGATCTCGTCGCGGTCATAGCCCGACAATCGGCAAAAGGCATCGTTCGCAAACACGACCGGATTGTCCGGCAGGCGCGGATTGGTGATGATCATCGGCATGCGCGTCGCGTGCACCGCCGCGACGAAAGGGTCGGTGTGCCGGTCCAAACCGGAGATCTCGGAGGCTATCCACTGATCGTCGTGCCGGCTTTGCTCCGACCGCTCGTTGTCGCTTCTTCCTAGCACGCGCACCCTCTCGTTCGGACCCGGGGCGTCCTATGTCACGACACGCTTATGGAAAAGAGTGGCTTGCGACACGATCGCGGTCGCGGTCGGCAAGGTACAGATGGTGTGCTACGACCACGCCGACGATGACGAGATCGCGCTCACCACGATGTTAGACCAATGATCGCGACCGAGCGCTCGGGCATCACAGTGCCGCTCTACCTGCTGGGGAGGACGGGCATGATCCGCTCCAAGCGGGAGGTCAGCAATGACCGCGACGCGCGGCTACTAGCCTTCACTGGCTGACGCCGCGCGTCGCTCGTGCTTGGTAGACTCTGCCCGCTCAGAATATTCCGCTGCCATCTGCCGATGGATCGCCGCTATGGTTGAGTTTGCAGTGGCCTGGGCCGCTTGCAGTGCCTTAACGGCGCGCGCTATAGTAAACGCTATCATTCAGCTCGGGCATGGTCTCGCTCCAAGTCAAGCGGAAACTTTTCAGATGTTCTCAGTCGCGACCGTGCTTCAGGCCAGTCACGCCGATGCCCGTTCATCCGCCGGTTCCGAACAGAAATCAAACAAACCACCAGGCAATAAACTTCGGGACGCGGCTGAGCAGCGGTCCGCGCAACCCGTAGTCAGCATGTGCGTCCACTCACAACTACCTCACGCCGTTCAGGGCGCGAAGCTTTGAATTTAAAGCGGTCGTAAGAGCAACATGAACAAGCGTCTACCTCCTGGAGCGGCTAGGGGCAGCTGAGCGTCCGGGCCTGGGTCGAGCCTGCTCAGGCATCGGTTCGTTTGGCGAGTTCCGGGGCGTCTTTCACATCAATGCCGAGGCGGCGGACGATGCTCTCGAATCCCAAACGGCCGAGCAGGATGTGAACCGCGCGCAGCTTACCCATCGCCTCGTGAATGTGGCTGCCTTCGAGGGCCGAAGCGAGTGCCTGCCGCAGTCTTGGGGCGGATCTGACGAAAGCAGCGCCGTACGGTATTCGCGGTCCGCATGTGCATGCGGAACCTTGGGTGCCCGCCAGCATTGACGCAGTGCGCCCTATCACCCGGCTGAACGCTCAGCCAAACAGGAGGTCGCTCCCTTGACCGTCACTGTCGACCGGACCCGAGCGGCGTCGCTTCATCCAATCCATGCAATCCTGCTCGCGGGCGCACTGCCGCTCTTCCTCGGCACGCTGTTGAGCGACTGGGCCTATGGGTCGAGCTACGAGGTGCAATGGAGTAATTTCGCATCCTGGCTCCTCGCGGGTGCGCTGGCGTTCAGCGGCTTCGCGCTGCTCTGGTCGCTGATCGACCTGTTCAGGGCCGACCGACGCGGTGGGCGACGGTTGTGGGCTTTCCTGCTGCTACTGGCGACCTGGGTGCTCGGATTCGTCAATGCGCTGGTCCACGCCAAGGACGCGTGGGCCATGATGCCCGAAGGACTGATCCTGTCGGTACTCGTCGCCATTTTAGCGCTCGCGGCGATCTGGTCCGGCTTTTCCGGCGCTCATTCGGGGATGAAGAGATGAGGCGGCTCGGGACGATCGGCGCGACTTTGGTTGCAGGTTTGCTGGCAGCGTGTGGAAGCGATCCGGACCCCACCCAATACGGTGCCACCCCGACGCTGCCGGAGCAGCAGCGCGGACTTCTGCCGAGCATGAAGATAGCCAGTCCCGCCGGCTGGGGTGGGCAGCGGCCGACCGTGCCGGAAGGCTATACGATCACGGCGATCGCGACCGATCTAAAGGTCCCGCGCCAGACACTCGTGCTGCCCAACGGCGACATCCTGGTCGCCGAAGGAAAAGGCGGACAGGATGCCCCCACCCTGCGGCCCAAAGACTTCGTCGCGGGCTACCTTATGGAACAGGGCGCGAGCACCACAAAGGGCGGCAATCGCCTGACCCTTCTGCGCGACGCGAACGGTGACGGCACCTACGAGGGCCGATCGGTGTTCGCCGAGAACCTGAATGCGCCCTACGGCCTGGCGCTTGCCGGGGGACGCCTGTACGTCGCCAACCAGGACGCGCTGGTGCGGTTCGACTATCGCCCGGGGCAAATCCGCGCGAGCGGGCCGCCGGTCCGTGTCACGCGCCTGCCGGCCGAGATCAACCACCATTGGACCAAGTCGCTGGCCGCCAGCCCGGACGGCCGCACCCTCTATGTGGGCATCGGCTCCAACAGCAACATCGGCGAACGCGGGCTGGAGGTGGAGGAGGACCGGGCCATGGTGTGGCAGGTCGACGCCGCGACCGGTGCTCACAAACCGTTCGCTACCGGTTTGCGCAACCCAACCGCGCTCGCGATCCAGCCGGGAATGGGCCAGCTCTGGGCCGTGGTGAACGAACGGGACGAACTCGGTCCCAACCTCGTGCCCGATTACCTGACGTCCGTTCGCCAGGATGCGTTCTATGGCTGGCCTTTCAGCTATTGGGGGCAGAATGTAGACTCGCGCGTCCGGCCGCAGGACCCGCGAAAGGTCGCTACGACCGTTCGCCCGGACTACAGCCTCGGATCGCATCACGCGCCGCTGGGTATCGCTTTTTCCATGCCCGCGATGGGTGCGAAGTTCGCCAGCGGCGTATTCATCGGCGAGCATGGCAGCTGGAACCGCGACGTGCCGGTCGGCTACCGCGTGGTGTTCGTGCCATTCCGCGGCGGGCGGCCGGCGGGCGCGCCGATCGCGGTGGCGACCGGGTTTCTGGGAGACGACGGCAAGGCCCGCGGCCGTCCGGTCGGGGTCACGGTGGATCCGCGCGGCGCGCTCATCATCACCGACGATCTCGCCAACACGGTCTGGCGCATGGCTCCGGTTCGAGCTCGGGTCGCGACCCGGACCCGCCTCGCACCTCCACTATCGCGAGGATAACGATCGGCGAAATCGGTCGAGGCGCGCGTTCGGCATAGGATTTTCTGGAGACACTGGCAGCGACCTCTGCCTTTCCCTCTCCCGGTCCCCGTCAATAGGCGACCTGGAGGCTGATCGTCGCGAGCGGCACGACGGTCCCACGTTCCGCATCCGGGCCGCCCAGCCGGCGCAGCGTGCCATCGCGGAGCAGCGCCAGCGCTTCCGCGCGGAAGCGCCACTTGGCCCCGCCCGCCTCGAACGGGTGCGAATAGGCCGCGCCGATGCCGCCATAGGCGACGTCGCCGCTGCCGCGGGCATAGAAGCCGTCCCATCCGACCCCGATCCGGGCCGGGAAGCTCAGCTCCGGCCCGTCCTCGCGTTCCGTCACCGCGACCGACGGTTCGATGCCGATTTGCGTGAACAGCCCTCCGCCGCCCTTGGGACGCCAGGTGACGCTCGCGTTCGGCGAGAGGACGCCGAGGCCGGCGTCGCCTTCCAGGGCGGCGGTCAGGCTCAGCTCGTGGCTGGTCGACGACGCGCCGTTGGGGCTGGTCTTGATCGTGTAGGCGAGGCCGGCGCGCAGGTCCCGGGCGGGCGCAACGACGAGGCCGAGCACGTTGTTGCTCTCGTACCAGGCGCGCGGGGACGCGCGCTCGTCGCTTGCGGGGGTGTGGAGGCCGTTGGAGCTGTTGAAGACCAGGAACGCGTCGGCTTTTCCCGTTGCGTCCCGGTGCAGGTCCCAGGCGAAGCCGAGCTGGACATGGACGGGCAGCCGGTCGAGATCGGCCGCGTCGTCGTCGTAATCGCCGCGCGCCAAATCGCCGTTGCGCAGGTCGAGCGACAGGATCGGATGGAAATTTCCCGCGCCGACCTCCACCGACCCGAGCGACGCGTCCTCCGTGTCGATGGTGGGCGCGTCCTGCGCCGCAGCGGGCGCGGACATCAGGAACAGCGCACCCGACAGCAGGAACCGGCGCGGCGTCACCGCGCCGGTCCGCCCGCCGGCTCGGCATAGCGGCCGACCAGCTCGCCCGTCGCCAGCACATGACCCCGCGCGGCCGCCAGCAGCTGGTCGCGCGTCGCGCCGAGCGGCAGGTCGAGCATGCGGTCGAGCGCCAGCAGCTGGAAGTGGTAACGGTGCGGGCGGTCGCCCTCCGGCGGGCGCGGGCCCTTCCAGCCGACCCATCCGCGCGAGGTCGTGCCCTGCATGATCC
>CAXTRJ010000029.1:0-18518 GCA_964246585.1 uncultured Sphingomonas sp.
GGCTGATCCGCTTGGATGAAAGGCGCCGCTCCTCCCCATAGCTCGGCCGAGCATAACCCTGGCGCGATTGCGCATGGATCGCCTCACCCAAGGCACCGGACGTACGTTTCATGGTGGCGGCATCGCAGGTTGCTGCCACCCGCACACCAAGTTCGTGCGTGTGGCTGCGGCCGTACAGATAGGCCGCCAGCCGAGCCCGAGTGTTCTCAGGGATGCCGCTCAGGAGGTGATTGAGCGTCTCGCCTTCGGCGCGGTAGATCCGTCCAAGGGAGTCTTCAGAAACGGGGCATCCCGTGTCGAAGTCGTCGATGCTGATGGAGCGAGGTTGGAGCACGGCGGCACCTGCGGGTTGACCCGCTACACCCTTGGAACCCCATCGTTAACGATTGCTGACAGTTGAGCTTCAAGCGAGGCCCCGTCATCGGCACCAAGGCGCCACGCCGCACCATTTCATCGGCTTAGGCTCGATCGACCCCGTCGTCTCGGGATCGCGACCTAGGGATGCGAGAGCCTCCTTCTCTCCGGTCTGAACGGCTGTCATGAAGAAGAACGCGGTCAGCGTGTACCAGACGCCGACGACGTTGTTGTTGACGTCGGTCCAGCGGAAGAACCAGCCGGTCGGCGCGGCCCAGGTGGCGCGCAGCCGCTCCTCCTGACCCCGGCGGACCTCCGGGTCGTTCTGGTCGGGGTCGGTCATTTCAGCGTCGCCAAATACCGGGCGATCGCGTCGGCTTGCGCATCCGACATCGCGACGTAGGCGGGCATCCGAACGCCGGGCTTCACCCCGGGCGCGTTCTTGACGAAGGTCGCGACGTTGGCCGGGGTCATCGGCAGCACAGCGGCGGCGAGCGTCCGGCGGCTTCCGAAACGGGACAGGTCGGGGCCGATGTCGCCGGCGTGCCCGGTGCCGCGAATGGCGTGGCAGCCGCCGCAGCCATTGGCGGCGAAAAGGCGGGCGCCGGCATCACCGGCGGCGATGGCGGGACGCGCTTGATCGGCTAGCCAGCGGTCGAACGCGGCGGGCGGCATCGCGACGACGTCGAACGCCATCAGCGCGTGGGACAGGCCGCAGAACTCGGTGCACTGGCCGCGAAACGTGCCGGGCTTCTCGGCGCGGACGACGAGGGTGTTGGTGCGGCCGGGCAGCAGGTCCATCTTGCCGGCGAGCCCCGGGATCCACAGGCTATGGACGACGTCGCCGCCGTCGAGGTCGAACCGGACGGCGCGCCCGACCGGCAGGCGGATCTCGTTGGCGGTGACGATTTCGGTCGCGCCGGGCGGGCGATAGGCGACGCGCCACCAGAACTGCTCGCCGGTGACATGGATGCGCAGGTCGGCGGGGCTGGCCGCGATCGGCCGCATCGCCGGCATCGTCGCGGCGAGCAGCGCGAACAGGACGATCGCGGGGATCGCGCCGCCTAGCCACCAGATCATTCGCATGCCGCCCGCCAGCGACAGCTCACCCTCGGGCGCGCGCGTCGCTCGCCAGGCGAGCCAGAGGACGAAGGCGAAGATCGCGACGGCGGCGGCGACCAGCACGACGGTGAGGTCGCGCGTCGCCCCCGCCTCGGCGCCGAACGGGGCGAGCGTCGACTGCACCCGATTGCACCCGGCGAGCATGGCCAGCGGCGCGGCGCGAAGGACGATCGGTCGCAGCGGCTCGCCTTTCCGTCAGGCCGGCGGGATCACCGGTTTCGCCCCGTTAGCCAAGCCGGGGCGGCATCGTCCAGTGGCGACGCGCCATCGGCGCGTGTCAGCGCGAGCCGGAGTGGGCCTCGGCTGGGCCATCCTCCAGCGAACGGAGCTGCGCCTCGCGCGTCGCGGTGCCGTCGGGAAGCGTGACGTCGCTGTCGGGCGGCGTCACCGGGGCGTTAGGGCTGCTGCCCTCGGGCGCGCGGCCTGAGCCGCCGAGGCGATCAGCGGCCGCCGCGCCACCGAGCGCGCCACCCCCCGGCGTGTCGTCCATCCGCTCGTCGTGCAACACCGCCGCCGCGGTCGCGTCATCGCGCGCGTCGGCGGGAAGGGCGTCGGGCGCGCTGCTGGGCTGGTTGGTCGGCATGGGTTTCTCCTTCAACCGCTAAAACGACTGAAGAAGTCTGACCGATCCGTGGACGAACGGTCCTTTTCTCG
The DNA here is from genome assembly GCA_964246585.1 of uncultured Sphingomonas sp. Lineage (GTDB taxonomy): Bacteria > Pseudomonadota > Alphaproteobacteria > Sphingomonadales > Sphingomonadaceae > Sphingomonas. Next base: position 2,131 of record CAXTRJ010000029.1, read on the forward strand.
TCCGCGATACGGATTGGCGCGCCCGGCAGGACTCGAACCTGCAACTCCAAGCTTAGAAGGCTCGTGCTCTATCCAGTTGAACTACGGGCGCGTCCGGCGGCGTCTAGCGCGGATTGCGTGGCGGCGGAACCGTCATCATAAGCGGGTCGCATGACGCAGCAGCCCCCTCGCGCCACGACGGCCGACGCGGTGGCGGGCGCGCGTTTCCGCTATTTTGACTTCGTCATGGCGGCGTTCGTCACGATCCTGCTGCTGTCCAACGTGCTCGGCGCGGGCAAGGTCGCGACGGTCGACCTGCCGGTCATCGGCGACTGGCCGTTCGGCTCGGGGATCCTGTTCTTCCCGCTCGGCTATGTCATCGGCGACGTGCTGACCGAGGTGTACGGCTATGCCCGCGCGCGCCGGGTGATCTGGGCGGGGACGGCGGCGGTGCTGTTCATGGCGGGGATGGCGTGGGTGGTGGTGGCGTTGCCGCCCGCCCCCGGGTGGACCAACCAGCCGGCCTACGAGACGGTGTTCGGCCAAGTGCCGCGGATCGTCGGCGCCTCCGTCGTCGCTTTCTGGGCGGGCGAGTTCGTCAACGCTTACGTCCTCGCGCGGATGAAGGTCGCGACGGGCGGGCGGTATCTGTGGATGCGGACGATCGGGTCGACGGTGGTGGGGCAGGGCGTCGACAGCCTGCTGCTCTACCCGCTCGCCTTTCTCGGCGCGCCGGGGTGGACGCCGGCGCTGGTCGGGACGGTGGTGCTGACGCAATGGGCGCTGAAGGTAGCGTGGGAAGCGCTGCTGACGCCGGTGACCTACGGCGTGATCGGCTGGCTGAAGCGGGTGGAGGGTGTCGACGTCTACGATCGAGGGACCGACTTCACGCCGTTCCGGGCGCGGGTGTGAGGGTCACCGCTGAAGCACGTCGTCAAGCTGCGAGCGGTTCGAAGCAGCAAAAGGGTTCAAGATTCTGACATTCTCGATTTGCGAGCCGTCCTGCATATCCTCTGTCAGCAAAAGGCTGGCACCCTGATCGCTTGCGACGGCCAAAATGACGCTGTCCCAGAACTGCAATTGGTAGCGCGAGACGATACGCGCTCCTGTAAGAATGTGATCGGGGCTGGTCCAAATGACAGGAAACAGGAGCGACCACTTCGTCACAAGCTCGATGCCGTAGTCGAGCCTGGCGGGCTGCTTGCGTTTTACCACGCTCAGGAACTCGCCCAGCACCTGGCTACTCAGAACCATGTCGAGATGCCTGCCACGGGCCAAAATCTCGTGTGCGACTTGCCGCTTATCCGGGCTGTCTTGGTCGATCGCATATAGCAAGACGTTGCTATATGCGAAGAAGATCATAGCCGCGCATCACCATACTTATCCTCTTCGGTGAACGGACCGCCACCGAGATGAAGACCGGAACGCATGAGTTCGATCATGCTTTTGCTCGCTTCGTTCCACTCAGCGTCGTGTACGCCTCGTTTGGGTCGCAATTCGGCTATCGTTCTGTTGTTCTTGGTGATCTCGATGATCTCTCCCGCCTCAACACGCTCAACGGCATCGCCCGCGTGCAGCCGAAAATCCGTGATCGTCATTACACCCATGATCGCCTCCGTTCCGTTGAGCGCGATAAGCTTTGACACCCCGTCACGCAATCATCGCCAGTAGACCCTCGATCAACCGCCTGCCGTCGGCGCCGCCGTGCGCGGGTTCGACGCGGCGTTCGGGATGCGGCATCATCCCCAACACATTGCCACGTTTGCCCAGCACGCCGGCGATGTCCCGGGCGCTGCCATTGACCGCCTCGGCGTAGCGCAGCGCGACGCGGCCTTCGCCCTCCAGCCGGTCGAGCGTCTCGTCGTCGGCGAAGTAAGCGCCGTCGTGGTGCGCCACGGGGATGCTTATCCGTTCGCCCTCCCGGTAGGCGGCGGTGAAGCCGCTCGCCCGCTCGACGGTCAGCGCCACGTCGCGGCAGACGAACTGCAGCCCGGCGTTGCGCATCAGCGCGCCCGGCAACAGCCCGGCCTCGCACAGCACCTGGAAACCGTTGCACACCCCCAGCACCGGTACGCCCCGCCTGGCCGCGTCGGCGACGGCGCGCATCACCGGCGACCGCGCCGCCATCGCGCCCGAACGCAGGTAATCGCCATAGGAGAAACCGCCCGGCACCGCGATCGCGCCGATGTCGCCCGGGAGCGTCGTCTCTGCGTGCCACACCATCGTCGGCGCGGTGCCCGACACCTGCTCCAGCGCGGTCGCCAAGTCGCGGTCGCAATTGGAGCCGGGGAAGACGATGACGGCGGTTTTCACGCCAAGAAATCCTGGCGTTCCACCCGGTAATTCTCGATCACGGTGTTGGCGAGGAGCCGGCGGCACATCTCGTCGACGCGCGCGTCGGGGGTGTCGTCGGGCACGTCCAGCTCGAGCAGCTTGCCGGCGCGGACCTCGCCGACGGCGAAGCCGAGCGACCCCAGCGCGTGGCCGATCGCGCGACCCTGCGGATCGAGAACCCCGGGTTTGAGCGTCACGTAGATGCGGAGTTTCATGGCCGTCCAATCACCGAAGGATGCGCCCGGGCTATGCCGCCCGGGGGGCGGGGGGGCAAGCTTCACCGTCGCTTAACCGGTCCGCGTCCAGGATGGTCGCCGTGGGAGTAGCGCCGCCCGCCCGGCGCATGGGGAGTCGCCATGGCCTATATCGCGATGCTGATGTTCATCGCCCTGGTGTCGTTCGGGGGCCAGTATGTCGGCTGGACCGACCCGGGCGGCCGCGTCCAGCTGGCGCTGTTCAGCGCGTTCATCTTCGGCATCATCTGCGGCTACCGCGTCAAGGGCGACTGACCGGGCACGACCGACCGGGGCTATTTGCCCCGGCGCTTGCGGTGCGTCTCCAGGTCGAGCACGGCGGTGTCGCCGCCCTCGGGCAACAGGCCCAGCCGCCGCGCGACCTCCTGATACGCCTCGACCTCGCCGCCCAGGTCCATGCGGAACCGGTCCTTGTCGAGCTTCTCGTTCGATTCCATGTCCCACAAGCGGCAACCGTCGGGGCTGATCTCGTCGGCGAGGATCAGGCGGCTATACTCGTTCTCCCACAGCCGGCCGAACTCCAGCTTGAAGTCGACCAGGCGGATGCCGATCGCGGCGAACAGCCCCGACATGAAGTCGTTCACCCGGATGGCGAGGTCGGCGATGTCGTGCATCTCCTCCTGCGTCGCCCAGCCGAACGCGGCGATGTGCTCGTCGGCGATCAGCGGATCGCCCAGCGCGTCGTCCTTGTAGTAATATTCGATGATCGTGCGGGGCAGCTGCGTCCCCTCCTCGATGCCGAGGCGCTTCGACAGCGATCCCGCCGCGACGTTGCGCACGACCACCTCGATCGGGACGATCTCGACCTGGCGGATCAGCTGCTCGCGCATGTTCAACCGGCGGATGAAGTGGGTGGGGACGCCGATGCCGTCGAGCAGCGTGAAGACATGCTCGGAGATGCGGTTGTTGAGCACGCCCTTGCCGTTGATCGTGCCCTTCTTCTGCGCGTTGAAGGCGGTGGCGTCGTCCTTGAAATACTGGATCAACGTGCCGGGTTCGGGCCCCTCATAGAGGATTTTGGCCTTGCCCTCGTAAATCTGGCGGCGGCGAGCCATGGGCGGTGTCCCCGTAAAATAGGTGGCCCCGGCGGCGCTGGTGGGCGCGGGCCGGGGCGAAGGACCGGCGCTATACGGGATGGGGGACGGGGGTGCAATCAGGTGGCGTCGCCGGCTCGGTCGCGGCGACGTCCCGGCAGGAGCCGCCCGAAGCGCCGCCACAGCAGCCAGACCGCCAGCAGCAGCAGCGCGGGCGGCCCGAAGATCGCCAGGATGCCGAGCAGGACGGCGAGCGTCGTCTGGGCCGAGGCGATCGCGGTATCGAGCGCGCCCGTCAGCGGCGCGCTCGAATCGAAGCCGCGGATCGACCGGCCCGAGCCATAATCGAACACCATCGGCGTCGTCGCCAGGCTCGCGCGCTGTTCGGCCACGCCGGTGCGGACGGCGGCGATCTCGCGTTCCAGCTGGGCACGCTGGTTCTGCAGTTCGGCGCGCTCGGTCGATCGCAGCCCGGCGCGGGCGAGATCGGCGTCGATCCGGCGGAGACGCTCGGCCGCGTCGGCGCGGTCGGTGTTGAGCCGGTCGATCTCGGCGCCGGCGTCGGCGCCGCTGATCGCGGCCTCGACCAGCGTTCCCTTGGCCGCTTCGACCTGGGCGATGGCGTTGCGGCCGAAGACGCGGGCGATGGCGGGATCGAGCTTGAACGCCAGCATCGCCTCCACGTTGTTCTCGCCGAGCAGGCGATAGCGCATTCCGGTGATGCGGCACCGCGCGATGCCGAGCTTCTCGCAAGCCTGAGCGTGCGCCTCCTGCGCGGCGGCGATCCGGGCGGGCTGGAGGCGAAAGGCGTATTGGTAGGAGAAGGCGACGCCGGGCGCGGCGGTGACGCCGATGCCGGTCGGCGCCCTCATGCTCGGTTCGGATGGGACGGCGCTGTCGGCCATCGCTTCCGGCGCGTCACTGGCCTCCCGCGCCTGACCGCAGCCCGCCAACGCCAGCACCGCCACCCCGAGAACAAGACCGCGCATCGCCGCTCTCCCACCTAAGCCGGATACACCATCAGCTAAGTAGGAATTGAGGTCAAGCGGGTCGTGTCGACGGCAGGCGGAAAAGACGGCGCGACGCGAGGCCGACTTGCTGGCGCACGGCGACCCGAGCGAGCGCTGGTACCGGTACGACCCCCATTACGGGCATTGGGTATTACGGTGACACGTGCAAAATCACTTTTCTCTACTGCTGGTGGTTAGCCAAAGGCATCGCTCGCCTGTCCCGCATTGTTCTTCCGGTTTTTGGGATTGCGATGCCATTTACCGAGTGCATCAATCAGCCGCGACAAGACGCTATCCTACAATCCCCGGTTGCGTCATGGGGATCAACGAATCGCTCTTTGACCCTGCCGCAATCCATCGCACCGCTCGGCGCCCACGGTCGGGGCTGGTCGCGTACATGCAGCCGTGCGACGTCTGCCAGGGATGAGCTCCGGACACGACGTAGCCGCAACTTACGCAACTTCCGCGCCCCCTGCACCGCGCAACGCCAAGTGACGGCGCTGGCCGTACCGCGCTGAAGGCGTGACCGCCTGCGGGGGCGCCGCGCCGAGCGCGTCGCCCCCGCCGCACACCGCACGTTGGTGTTACCTGCCGTTACCTTCTCTCCAACCTACAACGGCCAGGCGATCGCGCGGCGCGAGGCCGACCTGCCGGCGACCCGAGCGAGCGCTGGTACCGGTATGACGGCCGCGATCCGCCGGCGCTCGACGCGGGCGACATCGAGGAGCGCCTGAACGCCGAGCGGCGGGCGACCACCGAATGCTATCAGGCGATCGCCAGCAACGCATGGGCGCGCCGGCCGGCCTAGGTCACGGCGGCGCGCACGGCGAAGCCCGGGTCGCGCCAGTCCTCGCGTCGAACGATCTCGACCATCGCCTCGCCCGCCCGCCAGACATCCTCGTTGCTGAGGTACAGCGGCGTCAGGCCCAGCCGCAGGATGTCGGGGTCGCGGAAGTCGCCGATGACGCCGCGCGCGATCAACGCCTGGGTCAGCGCATGGGCGTCGGCGTGGCGGAAGCTGACGTGGCTGCCGCGCCGCGCCGGATCGCGCGGGGTGACGCATTCGAGGCCGGCGGCGTCGCCGGCGGCGGCGAGGATGTCGAACAGCGCCGCGCTCTTGGCCGCGACCTGGCCCTGGTCGACCTCGCGCCACAGGTCGATGCCGACCTCCAGCGCCGCCATCGCCAGCATCGGCGGGGTGCCGACGAGCCAGCGCTTCATGCCGGCCGCGGGGCGATAGGCGTCCTCGAACGCGAACGGCGCGGCATGGCCCATCCAGCCCGACAGCGGGCTGGCCAACCGATCCTGCCAGTCCCGGCGGACGTAGAGGAAGGCGGGAGCGCCGGGGCCGCCGTTGAGGTATTTATAGCCGCAGCCGACGGCGAGGTCGGCGTTCGCGCCGTTCAGGTCGATCGGCACAGCCCCGGCGGAGTGGCTCAAGTCCCATAGCACCGGCGCGCCGACGCGGTGCGCGGCGGCGGACAGCGCGGCCATGTCGAACCGCTCGGCGGTCTTGTAGTGGACATGGGTGAGGAGCAGCAGCGCGGTGTCGTCGTCCAGCGTCGTCTCGACCTCGTCGCGCGGCACGGCCAGGAGCCGCGCGCCGGGGACGCAGGCGACCGCGCCTTCCGCCACGTGGAGGTCGGTCGGGAAGTTGCCGGTCTCGCTGACGATCGTGCGGCGGGTCGGGTCGGCCTGAAGCACCGCGACGAGCGCCTTGAACAAATTGGCCGAGGTCGAGTCGCCGACGATCACCTCGTCCCCGCCGGCGCCGAGCAGGCGGGCGATCTTGCCGCCGATGCGGACGGGCGCGTCGATCCAGCCTTCGTTCCAGCCGCGAATTAACCGCTCGCCCCATTGCCGCGTCACTATGTCGGTCATCGCGGCGACCGTCGCGCGGGGCAGGGGGCCGAGCGAATTGCCGTCGAGGTATAGGATGCCAGTTGGCAAGGCGAAGCGTTCGCGGAAGCGCGCGAGGGGGTCGGCGGCGTCGAGCGCGCGGGCTTGGGCGAGGGACACCGCTCATTCCTCCCCAGGACGGGGAGGGGGACCGCCCTGCGCAGCCGGGTGGTGGTGGGGGTCGGCGGCCAGGTACGGCATCCGGGGAGAGCCCCCTCCACCACGCTTCGCATGGTCCCCCTCCCCGTCCCGGGGAGGAATGAGGGCAATGCGGATTAGGCGTTTCGTTTCCGTCCAGGCGGCGCTTTCGGGCGTGATCAGCTCGACATGGCCGGCGTCGGGAACGGTATGGAGCGTCACCACGTCGCCGGCCGCCATCGCGCGCGCCGCGTAGTCGGTCGCCAGCCGATACGGGATGATCCTGTCCTCGCGGCCGTTGACCAGGTCCTGCGCCACGCCGAGCGGGAGCAGGCGGGGGACGGAGGTATCGGCGTACGCGTCGCCTCGGCCGGGCCCGATCAACTTGGCGACGACCGCCGTGCCGCAGCCATTGTCGGGGCTGGCGGCGGTGGCTTCGAGATCGGGTAGGCCGCCGAGGCTGACGACATGGTCGATGCGAAGCGGGTTTGGCGTACGCAGCGCGTTGTCCGTCGGCAGCTTGGACCGGCCGGCGAGCCAAAGCGCCAGGTGTCCGCCGGCGGAGTGCCCGACCGCGACGACGTGGCGGGTATCGAGGCGGAACCTCCCGGCGTTCTCCCGCAGCAGGTCGGCGGCCCGCGCCGCATCCGCGAACGTGCCCGGATATCCGCCGCCGGCGCGGTCGACGCAGCGATAATCGATGTTCCACACCGCAATCCCGCCCCGCCGCAGGTAGTCGGCGACCCAGTTCATCAGGTCGCGATCGGCGATCGAGGTCTGCCAGCAACCGCCATGAACCATCAGCACGACCGGGTGCGGACCGGGCCCGGTGGGCAGCCACATATCGGCCCGCTGCACCTCGTCGGGGCCATAGGCGACGGTGGCGTCGGGCGCGGGCTTGGCGCGCTTCGTCAGGTCGGGCCAAGCGAGGAGCGGCGGCTTGGCGGGGACGGCGCAGGCGGCAAGCGCGAGGAGGACGGGCAGGGCGAGGCGGATCATCCGCTCGCGACTAGCAGCCCCGCGCCGTTTCGTCATGCCAGCGACAAGCTCAGGAGAGCCCTTCGTTGGGGTGACGGACAGGCTGGGGCGACGGAAAAGGTCGGACAACGGAACATTGGCGAAACGACCGTGGCTTGCTATCGCCCGCGCCACCGATGCCGACCGATTTCCAGGATCCCTTTGATTCCATCGTCGACGCGCCGTTCGACAGCGCGCTGAGCGAGCGGTACCTCGTCTACGCGCTGTCGACGATCACCGCGCGGTCGCTGCCCGATGTCCGCGACGGCCTCAAGCCTGTCCACCGGCGGCTGCTTTGGGCGATGCGGCTGCTGCGGCTTGATCCGAGCCAGGGGTACAAGAAATGCGCCCGCGTCGTCGGCGACGTCATCGGCAAATACCATCCGCATGGCGATCAGTCGGTGTACGACGCGATGGTCCGCCTCGCCCAGACCTTCTCGTTGCGTTATCCGCTGGTCGACGGACAGGGCAATTTCGGCAATATCGACGGCGATAACGCCGCCGCGTACCGCTATACCGAGGCGCGGCTGACGGCGGTCGCGATCGACCTGATGGACGGCCTCGACGAGGACGCCGTCGCCTATCGCCCGACCTATAATGGCGAGGAGCAGGAGCCCGAGTTGTTCCCGGGGATGTTCCCCAACCTGCTGGCCAACGGCGCCAGCGGCATCGCCGTCGGCATGGCGACGAGCATCCCGCCGCACAACGCCGCCGAGTTGCTGAACGCGGCGATGCTGCTGGTCGACCAGCCCGACGCCGACGACGCGGCGATCCTGGGACACGTCACCGGGCCGGACTTCCCGACTGGCGGGCTGGTGGTCGACAGCGCCGCGGCGATCGCCGAGTCTTATGCGACGGGTCGTGGCGGCTTTCGCGTCCGCGCCCGCTGGTCGATCGAGCGAGAAAAAGGCGGCGGGTGGCAGGCGATCGTGTCCGAAATCCCGTACGGGGTGCAGAAGGGCAAGTTGATCGAGCAGATCGCGGCGCTGGTTAACGATAAGAAGCTGCCGATCCTGGTCGATGTGCGTGACGAATCGGACGCCGAGATCCGCGTCGTGCTGGAGCCGCGCAGCCGCACGGTTGACCCGCAGGTGCTGATGGACAGCCTATTCCGGCTGACCGACCTGGAGACGCGGTTCAGCCTCAACCTCAACGTCCTCGACGCGCGGCGGACGCCCCGGGTCATGTCGCTCCGCGAGGCGCTCGCCGCCTGGGTCGAGCACCAGTTCGTCGTGCTCCGCCGGCGGACCGAGCATCGCCTCGCCAAAATCGCCGACCGGATCGAGCTGCTCGACGGCTATCTCGTCGCCTTCCTCAACCTCGACCGCGTCATCGCGATCATCCGCACCGAGGACGAGCCCAAGGCGGTGATGATGGCCGAGTTCGCGCTTACCGACCGCCAGGCGGAGGCGATCCTCAACATGCGGCTGCGCAGCCTTCGGCGGCTGGAGGAGTTCGAGATCAGGACCGAGCGCGACAAGCTCGAGAAGGAACAGGCGACGCTGGCGGCCTTGCTCGCCGATCCCAAGAAGCAGCGCGCCCGGATGAAGCGGGACCTGGGCCGCATCCGCGACCGCTATGGTCCCGAGACGGCGCTGGGACGGCGGCGGACGACAGTCGCGGAGGCGCCGCCGACGCCCGACATCCCGCTCGATGCGATGATCGAGCGCGAGCCGATCACGGTGATCCTGTCGCAGCGCGGTTGGATCAGGGCGATGCGCGGGCACCTCGACCTCCACGCGCCCGAGACGGCGAAGTTCAAGGAAGGCGACGGGCCGGCCCATGCGTTCCACGCCCAGACCACCGACAAGCTGCTGCTCGCCGCCGAGAATGGCCGGTTCTACACGCTCGCCGCCGACAAGCTGCCGGGCGGGCGCGGCTTCGGCGAGCCGGTCCGCCTGCTGATCGACCTCGCCGGCGAGGTCGGCATCGTCGCGCTGGTGCCGGCGAGCCGCGCGGCCCGGATGCTGGTTGTCGCCAGCGACGGACGCGGCTTCGTCGTGCCGTCGGCCGAGGTCGTGGCCGAGACGCGCAAGGGTAAGACGGTGATGACGCCGCGCCCCGGCGCGCTGCTCAAGATCGTCAGGCCGGTGGCCCCGCGCGACGACTATGTCGCGGTGATCGGCGACAACCGGCGGATGCTGGTGTTCCCGCTCGCCGAGCTGGTCGAGTTGACGCGGGGGCAGGGCGCGCAGCTGCAGCGATACCGCGACGGCGGGCTGGCCGACGCGATCACCTTTGCCTTCGCCGACGGGCTGAGCTGGACGATGGGGGGCGAGAGCGGGCGGATCCGGACGGAGGCCGACCTGTCGCCGTGGCGCGCCGCCCGCGGGGCGGCGGGGCGGATGCCGCCGACCGGCTTCCCGCGCGACAATCGGTTTCGCTAGCAACGGTTTAGCCGGCCTTAATCATAACGGGTTAGCGCCGGGATGTGCTCGCGCCGTCCGATCCTTCCAATCCGCTGACCCTGGTCACCGCGCCAGCCGCGCCGTCGGCAAGCGCGGCGGCGCTGATCGACCTGTTGCCGATTCCCGCCGCCATCGTCGCCCGCGGACCAGATGGCGACTATGCGGTCGCGGTCAACGCCGCCTTTCGCGTCGCCGAACTGACGTCGACCCGCCAGGACGCGCCGCCGTCGACCGCGCTGCCCGCCGCGCTGCTGGTCGAGGTCGGGCGGTTCCTCGACGGCGACACCGCCCGCCACCGGCTGCCGTGGCGTTTCGGCGAGATCGTCGACTCGCGCCACTTCCACCTCTGCTTCTCGCGGCTGAGCGGCCTCGAGGCGTCGCGCTGCCTGCTCACCTTTCTCGACCGCACCTCCGAGGTCCGCACCGAGCACAGCCTGCGCCGCGAAATGACCACCGACAGCCTGACCGGGCTGTCGAATCGCGCCGGCTTCACCGACCTGCTCGAGGCGACGATGGCGACCGACCTCGCCTACGCGGTGCTGGTGGTCGACCTGGCACGGTTCAGCCGGATCAACGAATGCCTCGGCAGCCTCGCCGGCGACGAGTTGCTGATCTCCGTCGCGCGGCGGATCAAAGGGGCGCTCCGGGCGCATGACGTGCTGGCGCGCACCGGCGGCGACGAGTTCGGCGTCCTGCTGACGATCGAGGGTGGGCCGGAGGAGGCGGCGCACGTCGCCGAACGCATCCACCGCATCCTGGCGGCGCCGTTCCGGCTGACCGGTTACGAGATCCGCGTCGACTGCGCGGTCGGCATCGCTTTCGGCTCGGTGGCGGTCGACGACGCGAGCGAGCTCGTCCGCCACGCCCAGTTCGCCGCCAAGCGCGCCAAGGATAGCGGCCGGACCGAGCGCTATCAGGCGCGCGCGCTCGACCAGGCACGCGCCGCCTTCGGCATCGAAACCGACCTGCGCCGGGCGATCGAGTGCGGTCAGCTGCACCTCGCGTTCCAGCCGATCTGGAAACTGGCGACGGGCCGAGTGGTCGCTTTCGAATCGTTGGCCCGCTGGACCGACGATGCCGGCGAGCTACGGATGCCGGGCGAGTTCATTCCAGTGGCGGAGGAGTCGGGGCTGATCGTCCCGCTCGGGCGATGGGCGATCGGCGAGACGCTACGCACCCTGGCGCGCTGGGACGCGGCGTCGGGCGGTGATTGCGGGGTCGGCATGGCGGTCAACCTGTCGCCGATCCAGCTCGGCCGTGGCGGCGTCGCCGAGGTCGTCGCGGCCGCGCTCGCCGCCACCGGCATCGCCGGCACACGGTTGAAGCTGGAAATCACCGAAAGCGCGCTGATCGCCGACCCCGACGGCATCGCGGGCACGCTGCACGCGCTAAAGGCGCTCGGCGCGACGCTGGCGATGGACGATTTCGGCACCGGTTATTCCAACCTCGCCAACCTGCGCAAATTGCCCATCGACCTGCTCAAGATTGACCGGAGCTTCGTCACCGGAATGCTCGCCGACCGCGACAAGGTGGCGATCGTCCGCGCGATCCTCAGCCTCGCCCAGGCGCTCGGCCTGCGGACCGTGGCGGAGGGGATCGAGACGGTCGAGCTCGGCCAGACGCTGTCGGCGCTCGGCTGCACCTATGGTCAGGGCTATCTGTACGCGAAGCCATTGCCGGCCGATGGGGCCTACGCGCTGCTCCGGTCGCGCAACGCCTGAGCCGCTTCCTCGTCGGCGATGACTTGGACGCGGGAAGCGTCGGGGAAGCCCTCGGCGATCCAGCGCTCCTCGACCGCGCGCAACGTCCGCGCGACCAGCGGTCCCTTGGCTAGCCCCCGCGCGACCAGCGCGCCGCCGGTCAGGGGTAGTCTGGGCGGCGTCCAGCCGGCGAGCGACTCGACCGCGGCGATCGCCCGCGCGTCGGGCAGCGGCGACAGGAGCAGGCGGTCGATCGCGCGCGGCGGGCCGATACGGTAGGCCAGCACCTCGGGTTTCTCGCCCAGGTCTGGATCGACCGCGCTGACCAGCGCGCGGCGCTGCGCGGTCGACAGCTTCAGGCGCGCGCCGACCGACTCGGCGACGTGTTGGTCGGGGGGGATAAGGGCGGCGAGCCGACGGATCGCGTCGGACGCGACCCCGCCTACCGCTTCGCGTCCGGCCAATGCCGCCAATCGCTTGGTGCCACTTTCATCGATCTCGGGAAGGACGGCGGCGAGGATGCCGCGCTCGACCATCAGCGCGACCACCGATACCGCGCTCACCGCGACCAGCAATTTGAGCAGTTCGGCGGCGATGCGCTCGCGCGACAGGGCCATCAGGTCGTTGGCCCGCGCGGCGCAGGCGTCGAGGCCGGCGTCGTCGACCATTTCGCCAAAACGGGCATGGAAGCGAAAGAACCGTAGGATACGCAGGTGATCCTCGGCGATCCGCCGATACGGGTCGCCGATGAAGCGGACCTGCCGGCGCGCGAGGTCGGCTAGGCCGCCGAAATAGTCGAACACCTCGCCCGTGACCGGGTTGGCGTAGAGCGCGTTGATCGTGAAATCGCGGCGCGCGGCGTCCTCGCGCCAGTCGTCGGTATAGGCGACGACGGCATGACGGCCGTCGGTCGAGACATCGCGGCGCAGCGTCGTGACCTCGACCGGCCGGCCGTCGAGCACGGCGGTGACGGTGCCGTGAGCGAGGCCGGTCGGCACCGCCCTGACTCCCGCCGCCTTCAACCGCGCCACCACCGCGTCAGGGGTCAGCCGCGTCGCGAGATCAACATCGGCGAGCGGCTCGCCCAGCAGCGTGTCGCGCACCGCGCCACCGACCAACCGGACCTCGTCCTCATGGACGCCGAGCACTTCGACCAGCCGGTCCAGCCCGTCGAACGCCCGCCACCGTTCGGGCGGGATCGTCACGCCGTCCACTGCAGCCGCCGCGACAGGTTGACCAGCATCGCCGCCGTCGCCCCCCAGATACGCCGGTCGCGCCACTGGATTTCGTGGAACCGGCGCGTCTGGCCCCGCCACTCCGCCGCGCCCTGGCGATGATTGACCGGGTCGAGCAGGAAGGCGAGCGGCACCTCGAACACCGCCGCCACCTCCGCCTTGTGGGGCACCAGCGGCAGGTCGGGCGGGACGACGCCGATCACCGGCGTCACGACGAAACCGGTGACGGTGCGGTAGCGATCGGCGCTGCCCGCGATGCGGACGACCGCGCGGGGCAGGGCGACCTCCTCCTCCGCCTCGCGCAAGGCGGCGGCGACAGCGGTTTCGCCGGGGTCGACCCGCCCGCCGGGAAAGGCGACCTGGCCGGCATGATTGCGCATCGTGTCGGTCCGCCGGGTCAGGATCACCCCCGGCTCGGCCCGGTCGGTGACGGCGACGAGCACCGCCGCCTCCGTACCCTCGTCGTCGCCCGGCCCACCCGCATGATCGGCGGCGAGCAAGATCGCCGGGTCGATCTCGCGCGCCAGCCCGGCGGCGAGCCGCTCGGCGAGCGTCAAGCGGCGCCGTCCAGCGCGAAAAACGCGCCGTCGCTCCACAGGCCGGCTGGTTCGCCCGCCGCCAGCGCGCGCTCGGCAAGCTCGTAATAGACCGGCCGCGCGATCAGCGCCTCCAACCCGGCGCGGACCAGCAGATAGGGTCGGGGCCCTTCGTCGGTGACGGCGAAGCGCAACGGGTGGTCGGGGCCGGCGGTGACGACATCGTCGGTGTTGAGGCGAAAGGCGAGACGGCTCGCCTCGCCCGCGCCTTCGGCCTTCATCTCGACCGCGACAAACGGCGCGTCCTCGACCGCGATATCGAGCTTTTCGGCCGGGGTGACCAGGACATAGTCGCCGTCCGCCTCGCGCCGCAGGATGCGCGAGAAGACGCGCACCATCGCCGGCCGGGTGATCGGCGCGCCCTGATGATGCCAAGATCCGTCGCGCCCGATCCGCATCTCGCTGTCGCCGCAATGCGTCGGGTTCCAGCGCTCCACCGGGGGCAGGCGGTCGTCCTCGGCAGCTTGCGCGATCTGGGCGAGCGACAGGCTGACGAAGTCGGGCGGGGGCGGCATCGGCATGGGTCGGAGGTAGGCACGAGGACGAGTCGGGTAAAGGGCTAGGCCGAAACCGCGACTCGCGGGCCGAGCAGGCCGGCACCGCTAGGCACGGCGTGCCCCCGCGCGAGCAGCCGGTGGCGCTCCACCGGGCCGGGCAGCCGCCAGCCGGCGGTGCGTTCGGCGGAAAAGCCGAAAAACCGGCCATAATATTCCGGGTCGCCGATCAGGCACAGCGCGCGGTCGTCGCCGGTGTCCGCCGCCGCCGCCAGCGCGCGCATCGTGAGCATTTGGCCGATGCCGCCGCCCTGCGACGCCGGCTCGACCGCGACGGGGCCGACCATGACCAGCGGAGCGTCCCCGCCGGCGTCGAGCGACAGCCGCACCGGCCAGCACTGGATGCTACCGACCAGCACGCCGGCGTCGACCGCCGCGAAGCCGAGCGCGGCGATGGCAATTGTGTCCTTCCGGACGCGGTAAGCGGTGCGCCCGCGCCGATTGGCGCCGAACGCGCGGTCGAGCAGCCGCTCGACCGCCATGTCGTCCACCGTCGCCAAGGGTATCAGCTCGATCATCGCGTCCCCACCCCCGCGCGGGGGTGCCGGGCCGCGCGCTGTACCGCCACCGTCGCGCGACGCAATCCTGATCGCGCGTGGTTGCCGGGCCGAGGCGCACCCCGTACGGCGCGGCTGCATGGACGATCTGTTGCAACTGGAGGTGCGCGACCTCGACATGTCGGTGCTGACCGGCATCTATTCGGAGGAGACGCACCTGCCGCAGCCGCTGCGGATCTCGCTGACGGTCGATCTCGACTGCCCGCGCCGGTTCGCGCCGGGGACGCCGCTGGCGGCGTCGAAGAACTATCTCGACTTGAAGCACGCGGCGACGACCGCGCTGCCGCCGGGGGTGCATTTCACCCTCATCGAGGCGGTCGCCGATCACATCTGCGACACGCTGTTCCTGCAGGACGCGCGGGTCAGGCGGGTGGTGTGCCGGATCGTCAAGCTCGCCATCGCCGAAGCCGGCGAGTCGATCGGCGTCACGTTGGTGCGTCACCGGCGCTGACCGGTCCGGCCGCGCCCCGGGTTCGCCCGCACGGGCCGAGTCGGTCGAGGACGAAGCGGTAATCCTCCGCCGCGATGCCGGCGTCGCGCGGCTCGAGCGAAGCGGTGGCGGCGCTCGGTAGCGCGCTTGGCAGGCCGCAGGCGAGGCGATACCACAGCAGCGTCTCCGCCCGCGGCGGCGCGGCCGACTCGTCGACGATCTCACTCAACGCCACCGCCCAGCGCGGTTCCTCACCGGGGCGGCGCAGGACCGACAACGACACCGGGCGCTCGTCGGCGGTGCGGAGGAAGATCTGCGTCTCGCCCTCGCCGGGCAGCGCGCCGGGGACGTGGAACGCGTTGCCGATGCCGGTCACCTCGGGCGGCGCGTCGGTCGACACCGCCTCCGTGGCGATCGCGCGCACGGTCGCGTCGGTCGCGGCGGTCCAGGGAAGCTGCGCGTCGGGCGCCACCAGCTGCAGCTGGTCGCCCGCGCCCGGCACGACGCGCGCGAACAGGAGCAGCCGCGCCTTGTTCAGCTTGGGCGGGCGGCCGCGCGGGTCGAGCGGCAGGTCGACTAGGTAGCCGATCCGGGGCGCCAAGCCGTCGGCGCCGCGGACCAGCGCGGCGACATCGGCGGTGACGTACAGGCGGATCAGCCCCGGAGGCACCCGCGCGGCTTCTTCGCCCTTGATCCGCGCGGTCGAGCGGACCGTCGCGTCGACGATCACCGGCGCGGCGAGGACGAGGTCGGCGAGATCGGCATAGGGCGCACGCGGCGCCGGGGCGGGAGCGGTTTCCTGAGCGGTGGCGCGGACGCCGGCGCACGGGACCGCGACCAGGCAAGCGGCGGCAAGCAAGCGAACAATGATCATCGCCGGACATTATCCGCTTTGGACCGGACAAGGCGAGGAGAAATATGCGCGCGCGGCGGCGCCGACCTTGCGCCCGACAAAGCGTTTGCGTCGTTAAAGCCGTAACGGTAGGACTCGTGCACTGCTCCGGAACCGCTACCCCGCGTCGGCTGTCGCCCAAGCGGAAGTTCGCGGCCCAGGGGCGGGACGGGATTGAGGAGAGTTGGAGCCGAATGGCCTACGTTGACCAGAAAATGAGCGGGAGCAGGATCGTCGCGATCGTGATCGTCGCGCTGATCCACGCCGCGCTCGGCTATGCATTCGTGACCGGCCTTGCGTACCAGTACGTGAAGAAGGCTCAGGAAAAGCTGAACACCTTCGACGTGGAGG
>CAXTRJ010000030.1:0-18030 GCA_964246585.1 uncultured Sphingomonas sp.
GTGATCGAGGGCGCGGTGGCCGAGGACCGGCTGCGCGAGGCGCGCGGTGGCCTCGCCTTCGACCCGCGAGCGCAAGAGGACGACGAGACGCGGCTGTTCGAGCTGCGCGCGATGGCGAGAAAGCACCGGGTGCAACCGGACGAGCTGGCGGCGCTCGCCGACGAGTTGGGCGGCAAGCTCGACCGGCTGGAGGCGGGCGAAGACGGCATCGCCGCGCTGGAAAGGCGGCTGGGCGCGGCGCGGACCGAGTACGAGGCGGCGGCGGACGCGTTATCCGCGATGCGGCGCGCGGCGGCGACGCGGCTCGACGCGGCGGTCGCGGGAGAACTGAAGCCGTTGAAGCTCGACGCGGCGCGGTTCCGTACGGCGGTGGCGCCGGTCGCGGTCGACGGCTGGTCGGCGGCGGGCCGCGACCGGATCGAATTTGAGATCGCGACCAACCCCGGCGCGCCGTTCGCGCCGCTGCTCAAGATCGCCAGCGGCGGCGAGCTGTCGCGCTTCATCCTGGCGTTGAAGGTGGCGCTGGCGGAAGAGGGCGCGGCGGGGACGATGGTGTTCGACGAGATCGATCGCGGCGTCGGCGGCGCGGTGGCGTCGGCGATCGGCGAGCGCCTGGCGCGACTGGCGACGCGCACCCAGCTACTGGTGGTGACGCACAGCCCGCAGGTCGCGGCGCGCGGGGCGGCCCACCTGCTGATCGCCAAGAGCCACGACGGCACGGTGACGCGCACCGGCGTCCGCGCGTTGGACGAGGGCGAGCGCCGCGAGGAGATCGCCCGGATGCTGTCGGGCGCGACGATCACTCCGGAAGCGCGGGCGCAGGCGGAACGATTGCTGGAGACGGCGTGATGACGAGGCTGTTCTGGGCGGGGACGATCCTGGCGGGCCTGACCGCGTGCTCCGACGCTGAAGATCGCGCGGCGCAGGGGCGGCAACAGGAGCGGCTGACCGCGGTCAGGGAGGGGCTGAACCGGGTGCGCGGCATCCCCGGCGGGTCGATCGCGACCTTCACGGGGGTGACGCTGGTCGGCGCGAAGCGGGTGTGCGGGCGGGTCGACGCGCAGGACGGCTTCGGCGCGCGGCGGTTCACCACCGACGGGCAGGCGGTGACGGTCGAGCAGCCGCGCGAGCCGGCGACGATCGCCACGGTCGAGCGCGAATGCGCTAGCGGCGACGCGCGGCGGGTGGTCAACCGCAACCCCGATTATTCCGACATCACGGTCGAGGACGAGCCGGTCCGCTAAGCCTTGCCGATCAGGGGTGCCCTCCCCTAACCCGTTCAACATGGCATCGCGGGCACGGCGGCCGGTGGCGGGTGAAGAACGGGCATGTGGAAGGTCAACGCGGGACGGCGCAGCGTGCTCGCCAGCGAATTCGTCGGGCGAGGAATCGTCGCGATCGGCTGGCGCGAGGCGGGCGATCTCAGTCGATCGTCCAGCCGTCACGACGTGCTCGATCGGGTAATCAAGGCTTATCCCGGCAAGACCGAGCGGCAGAACGAGGTGGGCGCCGCGCAAATCTGGCGCTTCCTTTCCGAGGTCCAGGTCGGCGACCCCGTCATCACCTACGATCCCGCGACCCGGCTTTACCACCTGGGCAAGATCACGGGGGCGCCGCGCTATGCCCCGACCGAGATCGAGGAACTGCCGTTGCAACGCGGCGTGGCCTGGCAGGCCACCGTTCGTCGCGACGACCTCTCGGCCTCCGCGCGAGGCAAGCTTGGCGCCATCCTGACCCTGTTCAAGGTCGCGCCGGAAACGGCCGCCGAACTGGTGCAACGCTCGCTCGGGCAGGCGACCGCCGCGACGATCGGCGCGCCCGACGTCGACAATCCGACGATCGAGGAAGTACCCGA
Organism: uncultured Sphingomonas sp.; assembly: GCA_964246585.1. Classification (GTDB taxonomy): domain Bacteria; phylum Pseudomonadota; class Alphaproteobacteria; order Sphingomonadales; family Sphingomonadaceae; genus Sphingomonas. Next base: position 1,856 of record CAXTRJ010000030.1, read on the forward strand.
CCCTTTTTCCGGCATCGAGGACCAAGCGATTGAACGGACCAAGGACAAGCTGTTGGGGTTGGACTGGAGCGACATGCAGGAGATCGTGGCGTCGCTGCTCAGGGCGCTGGGCTATCGCACCATCGTCTCCCCGGCGGGTCCCGATCGCGGCAAGGACATCGTCGCGTCGCGCGATGGTTTCGGCTTCGAGCCGCCGCGCATCGTCGTCGAGGTCAAGCATCGCAAGGGGCAGATGGGCGCGCCCGAGATCCGCGCGTTCCTGGGCGGTCGCCATGCCGAGGACCGGGGCCTCTACGTCAGCACCGGCGGCTTCTCGCGCGAGGCGTATTTCGAAGCCGAACGCGCCAGCACGGTCACCCACCTGATGACGCTCGACGGTTTAGCGCAGGCGCTGATCGACAATTACGAACGGCTGGACGAACGCGGGCGGGCGCTGCTCCCGCTGGTCAAGCTGTACTGGCCGCGATGACCGCGCCGCCCGAGACCGCTGGGCAGGCCGCGGCCGAGCTGGAGACGCTGGCCGGCGAGATCGCGCGACACAACCGGTTGTACCACTCCGACGATGCGCCCGAGATCTCGGACGCGGATTACGACGCGCTGGTCCGCCGCAATGCCGCGCTGGAGGCGGCGTTCCCCGATCTGGTGCGGGCCGATGCGCCGAGCCGGCAGGTCGGCGCGGCGCCGGCCGGGCATCTCGCCAAAGTCGCCCACGCGCGGGCGATGACCAGCCTCGACAACGCCTTTTCCGACGAGGAGGTGGTCGAGTTCGTCGCCCGGGTCAGGCGCTTCCTGAAGCTGCCCGACGACGAGCCGATGACGCTGACCGCCGAGCCCAAGATCGACGGGCTGTCCTGCTCGCTGCGCTACGAGAACGGGCGGCTGGTGCGGGCGTTGACGCGGGGCGACGGGCAGGTCGGCGAGGATGTCACCGCCAACGTGGCGACGATCGGCGACATTCCGGAGGCGCTGCCGACCGGCGCGCCCGCGTTGTTCGAGGTGCGTGGCGAGGTCTACATGGCTAAGCGCGATTTCGCCGAACTCAACGCCCGGCTGCTCGCCGAGGCGGAGCCGGGCAAGGCGCGGCAGTTCGCCAATCCGCGCAACGCGGCGGCGGGATCGCTCCGGCAGAAGGACGCGGGCGTCACCGCGTCGCGGCCGCTGCGCTTCCTGGCGCATGGCTGGGGCGAGACGTCGGCGCTGCCTGGCGAAACTCAGGGCGCGGTGGTCGCGGCGCTGCGCGGCTGGGGTTTCCCGGTCGCCGACGGCTTCGCCTTGGCCGCGACGGTCGCCGACGCGCTGGCGGTGTTCCGCGCGATCGAGGCGACGCGCGCCGACCTGCCGTTCGATATCGACGGGGTGGTCTACAAGGCCGACCGGCTCGACTGGCAGGCGCGCCTCGGGCTCGCCGGGCGCAACCCGCGTTGGGCGGTGGCGCACAAATTTCCGGCGCAGCGGGCGCAGACGACGCTCAACGCGATCGACATCCAGGTCGGGCGCACCGGCAAGCTGACCCCCGTCGCGCGGCTCGAGCCGGTGACGGTGGGCGGGGTCGTCGTGACCAACGCGACGCTGCACAACGCCGACGAGATCGCGCGATTACGGGTGCGGCCTGGCGACCGCGTCGTGATCCAGCGCGCCGGCGACGTCATCCCGCAGATCGTCGAGAACCTCACGCCCGATGAACCGCGCGAGGACTGGTCCTTTCCGACCGAGTGCCCGGAGTGCCACGCCGCCGCCGAGCGCGAGCCCGGCGAGGTCGACTGGCGTTGCTCGGGCGGGCTGGTCTGCCCGGCGCAGGCGGTCGAGCGGCTGCGGCATTTCGTCTCCCGCCAGGCGCTCGACATCGAGGGGCTGGGGACGACCAGCATCGAGGGGTTCTTCCGCGACGGCCTGATCACGGCGCCGGCCGACATCTTCCGCCTGACCGAGGAGACGCTGCTTCAGCGCGAGCGGTGGGCGGCGGTGTCGGCGCGCAATCTGGTCGCGGCGATCGACGCCAAGCGGACCGCGCCGCTCGACCGGTTCCTGTTCGCGCTGGGCATCCGCCATGTCGGCGAGGTGACCGCGCGCGACCTGGCGCGGCGGTGGCGGAGCTGGGCGGCGTTCCGGGATCAAGTTGACAAAACTGACACGTATCGCACCCAATCATTGTTGGAGTTGGACGAGTCCAAAAGCGATCGGGCACGGCGCAAGGTAGCGGAAGCGGCGGCGGCGCTGTTGGAGACGCCCGGCATCGGGCCGGAAGTCGCCACCGCGCTGCTCGATTTCTTCGCCGAACCGCACAACGACGCGGCGGTCGAGGATCTGCTCCGCGAGATGACGCCGGCCGATGTCGTCCACCAGGTCCGCGTGTCGGAGGTGAACGGCAAAACGGTGGTGTTCACCGGGTCGCTGGAGACGCTGTCGCGCGACGAGGCCAAGGCGCAGGCCGAGTCGCTCGGCGCGCGGGTCGCGGCGTCGGTGTCGGCCAAGACCGACCTGGTCGTGGCGGGCCCGGGCGCCGGGTCCAAGCTGAAGAAAGCGGCCGATCTGGGCATCGCGGTAATCGACGAGGCGGCCTGGGCGACGATCGTCGCGGGTGCGCGAGAGTAATGCAACGCGCGAAGTGATGCGTTTTTGCAACGCAACAATTTTCCCTTCGTTAACGGAACCAACCCGCCTCCCCAATGTCACGGGAACGACATATTGCGGCGGCACGAGGCGAGCAGCCGACGGAACGACGTCGCGACTCAGAGCCAGCGCTCTTTTGGGGAACAGATTTCGATGCGCACCAAGCTTTTCGCCGGCGTCGCCTTCGCCGCGTTCATGATGCCGGCGACCGCGCTGGCTCAGTCGACCGCCTCGACCGAGTTCGACGAGGTCGCGCCGGCGGACGACATCGTGGTGACCGGCACGAGGGGTCCCGGCGAGGTCGGCGGGGTGCAAATTCCCGACCAGCCCAAAGCGAAGGTCACGATCACCCAAGAACTGATCGAGCGCCAGCGCCCCGGCCAGAGCGTCAACGAAATCATCAATTTGGTCCCCGGCGTGATTAACCAGTCGAACGATCCCTACGGCTCGGGCGGTGGCGGCTTCCGTATCCGCGGCTTCGATTCGTCGCGCATCTCACAGACGCAGGACGGCATCCCGCTCAACGATACCGGCAACTACGCCATCTACACCAACCAGCAGCAGGACTCCGAGACGCTGGCTTCGGTCAACGTCAACCTGGGCGCGACCGACGTTGACAGCCCGACCGCGTCGGCGGTCGGCGGCACCGTCAACATCCGCACTCGTATCCCCGGCGACACGCTGGGCGGGCTTGCCTCGTTCTCGCATGGCGAATTCGACTACACCCGCGCGTTCGGCATGATCGATACCGGCGACCTGACCGGGTTCGGCACCAAGGCGTTCGGGTCGGCGTCGTGGACCACCTACGATAATCCGTTCAACAATTTCGGCCGCATCCGCAAGCAGCAGTATAACGCGCGGATCTATCAGGAGATCGGGTCGAACGGCGACTTCGTCTCCGTCGCGGGCAACTACAACGAGAACCGCAACAACTTCTTCGGCTCGGCTCCCTTGCGCGACGACGCCACTCGCGCGCCCGGCACCGGGGGCGGCAACCGCTTCCCACGCAACTTCGACGAAGCGACCTACTTGGTCAACGACGCGTGCCAAGTCGATACGCCCCAGGCCGGCGCCGCCGACGTGACCAACACCTGCGGCACCGAATTCGACCGCCGCTTCAACCCGTCCAACACCGGCAACGTCCGCGGCAATTCGCGCTTCACGCTGGCCGAGGGGCTCGTCTTCACCTTCGATCCCAGCTACCAATATACAAAGGCCAATGGCGGCGGCACTATCACCGGTCGTGAAGGCTTCTTCGACTTCGATTCGGGCCCTGGGGTCAACCCCGGTTTCGGTTTTATCTCCAACGGTTACGGTTTCGGTCGTGACCTCAACGGCGATGGAGACCGGCTGGATCAGGTGACCCTGGTGTCGCCAAGCCAGACGCAGACGCGCCGGTACATCGTCATCGCCAACCTGATCTACGATTTCAACGACACCAATCGCTTCCGCGTCTCCTACACCTTCGATCGTGGCCGGCACCGGCAGACGGGCGAGGTCGGCTTCGTCAATCAGTTCGGCAATCCGCTGGACGTGTTCCCGGTCAACGACCCGATCGCCGACGTGAACGGCAACGTGATCCAGAAGCGCGACCGTCGCTCGTTCGCGACGCTGCACCAGGTCGCCGGCGAGTATCGCGGCGAGTTCCTGAACGACGACCTGGTGGTCAATCTTGGCCTGCGCGCGCCGTTTTTCAGCCGCGACCTCGACCAGAACTGCTTCACGACCTCGGCCGGCGGCTTCGTCGACTGCGTGCCGCAGCAGTATCAGGCGGCGTACCAAGCGGCCTTCCCCAACAGCCGCGCGCCGCAGGAGCGGCTCTACAAATATGACGAGCTGCTGCCCAATGTCGGCTTCACCTATAATTTCACGCCGCAGGCCAGCCTGTTCGCCAGCTACGCCAAGGGGCTGTCGGTGCCGGGCACCGACGTGCTGTACAGCGCGATCTTCTTTCCCGAGGGCACCGAAGGCGCCGATCCGGCGCCGGAGACCAGCGACAGCTTCGACCTGGGCCTGCGCTATACGTCGCGGATCGTTCAGGCTCAGGTGAGCGGGTTCTACATCGACTTCCAGAACCGCATCGCCACCGCGTTCGACGTCGACCTGGGCGAGAGCGTATCGCGCAACATCGGCGCGGTGCGGCGTTACGGCGTCGACGGCAGCATCTCGGTGCAGCCGATCCCCGAGGTCACCGCCTATGTTTTCGGATCGTACCTGCAGTCGGAAATCCGGGACGACCTGCTCGGCGGCGTCTGCTCGGCCGGCAACGTCACGGCGGCGTTCCAGGGCTGCACCACCGTCGGATCGCAATATTTCTTCCCGACCGGCGGCAAGCAGGAATCGGGTGTCTCCGAGTATAGCTTCGGCGGTCGCCTGCAGGCCTCGCTCGGGCCGATCGACATCGGTGGACAGTTCAAGCGGGTCGGCCCGCGCTTCATCAACGACGTCAACCTGCCGCTGGTGTCGCGCGTGACCGCCGCCGGCGTCACCACGACGACGCAGCTGTTCGAGGCGCAGACCCAGGCCTACAACATCGTCGATCTCGACGCGCGCTTCTCACTGGCCCAGTACGGGCTGGAGAAGACCTATGTGCAGTTAAACGTGTCCAATTTGTTCAACAATTTCTTCATCGGGTACGTCAGCGGTCAGACCAACGACACGTCGATTCCGTTCGTCCAGATCGGCGTGCCTCGGACGATCAGCGGCTCGCTGGTGATCGGCTTCTGATCGGGTCGAGAAGGTGAGATCGGGGCCGTCGTTCCTTTCGGGAACGGCGGCCTATTTCACATTGGTGCCAGCCCGACCTCCGCCGGGGTGGCTGCTTGCTCTTGAGGGCTGTGCCGAACCTAAAACGCCGCGCGGATGCCGCCGTAGAAGGCGCGGCGTTCGACCGGGTAGTAGATCATTGAGGTCGGGGTGGCGGCGACGACCGCCGCGACGTCGCCGATCGCCCGGGTGCCGGTCAGGTTGCGGGCGTCGAGGAACAGCGACACGCCTTCGGTCACCGTCGTAGCGGCGGTCAGCCCAAGCAACGCGTAGCGGCTGGTCCGCGCGGTGTTGCGGTAATCGGCCCAGGCGTCCTCCGGCACCCACTCGACGCGCGGCGCGATGTGGGCGTTCGGCGTACCCAGCCGGAGTTCGCCCCGATAGAAGTGGCGCGGCACCACCGGCAACCGGTTGTCGCCGTACTGCGCGTCGCCGCGAAAGGCGAAGTCGCTGTAGGTGTAGACCTGACGCAGCGTCGCCCAGGGGGCGAGCGCGAGGTCGAGCGACGCCTCGATCCCCCGGTGCCGGGTCCGGTCGGCGTTGAAGCTGGCGGCCGGGATCAGTTGCGACACGGTGAACTGGAGCAGCTCGCCGCGCAGGTCGGCGCGGTAGGCGGCGATGTCGAACGCGACCGGGCCGATCGTGCCGCGTGCGCCCGCCTCCGCCGTCCAGCCGCGTTGTTGCGCGAGGGGCACGAAGGTGGAGACTTGCGCGAGTTCGGCCAGCGGCGGCATCTCGTTGCTACGGCTGTAGTTGGCGTAAAGCTGGACCGCCGGGTCCGGGTCGAACAACAGGCCGATGCGGGGGGACAGGCTGTCGTAACGGACGCGGCCACGCGCGACCGTCGGGAACTGGATCACCTGCGACCGGGTGCCGGCGCCGTAGTTTGCGCCGGCGATCACCGACAGGCCGGCGACCGGGCGCCAGCGGACCTCGCCATAAGCATCGACCGTGCTGGCGTCCTGGAGCGCGCGAAAGGTGATCGCGCCGCGTCGCCCGCCCGTGTTGACGAAGCGCCGCGCGCGCGTCTCGCCGACGCGCGCGATCGCGCCGGCGACGAGGTCGAACGCGCCGGTCCGCCATGTCGCACGGACGAAGCCACCGCCGTCGGTCGACTTCTGGTCCAGCGTCTCGAAAATCGGGTGGTCGAGCGTCTTGGCGTTGACGAAGCCGCCAAGCGTCACTTGCGCGCCGCCCACCGCGATGTCGGTGCGGCTCTGTAGGCGGAGCGAGTCGACGTTGCGCGCCTGGTCGTTGGCCAGCGCCGCCGGCGAGGCCGATCCGGGGTCGGCGAGCGCGGTGGCGCGGGTCAGGAAGCCGGGCGAGCGTTGGCGCAACCGCTGCGCCGTGACGTAGAGCCGCGTCTGGATATCGTCGGTCAGGCGGACGCCGACATTGGCGTTGAGCCGGCGGCCGTCGCGGTCGCCGTGATCGCGGTCGCCGGCCGAGCTGTCGTAGGACGCCGCCAGCAACGCGTCGCCGCGCGCGGTCGCGACGCCGACGGTGGCGATGCCGCGCACGGTGTCGTAGCTACCGCCGTCGACGCGCAGGCGGACGCCGGGCGCGCTCCGCCCGGTCGGGGTGACGCCATTCACCGCGCCGCCGAGCGTCGCCCCGCCCAACGTCATGGCGTTGGCCCCGCGCGTCACCTCGATCCGCTCGAGCAGCAGCGGGTCGAGTTCGAGAAAGTCGCCCGCGCCGTCGGCGAGATTGATTGGAACGCCGTCTTGCAGGAGCGTGATCCCGCGCAGATGCGCGCCGCGGCCGATGCCCGAGCCGCGGATCGAGATGCGCACCTCCTGGCCGTAGCGCGGTTGGGTGTAAACGCCGGGCGAAAAGGCGAGCGCGTCGCGGAGCGACACCGCCGCCTGGTCGGCATAGTCGCCGCCGGCGATCGTGTCGGTGCCGCCGGGTTGGGGTTCGACGGCGATCTCGGTGGCGAGTTGGTCGGCGACGACGACGATCTCGGCGCGCTGGCGTGGGTCGTCCTGGGCCTGGACGGGGCAGGCGAGCAGCAGCAGCGCGCAGGCGAGCGCGCGCGGGAAGCGGGTCATGGCGGTATTCCTGATCTGATAGGGGCAGGCGCGCGAACGCGCCGGGTCTTCAGGTCAGGCGGGGTGGTCCGGTCTGGGGCGGCGGCGGCGCGGCGAGGCCGTGTCCGACGGCGACGGTAAAGCGAACGCCGCTCGGGGTGGCCCGGGGTAATGCCAGCGCGGGAATGACGGACGCGAACGGCGTCCCGATCGCCTGGCCGATGCCGGCGAAGGCGCAGGGATGGTTGCCGGCCGTGTCCTGATGCGCCGGCGCGTCGTCCTGGGCGACCCCACGGTGAGCGCCGTGGCCGGTGTCATGCGCCGGAGTGACCGTCGCCGGGCCCATGCCGGAGCATGGTACCAGCACCGCCCCGCCCGGACCCGCCGCGACCATCCATCCCGCCGGCACCAGCACGCGGATCGCGAGCACCAACGCGATTAGCGTCAGCCAGAGCGTCGACCGAGTGCCGAGGAGGGAGCAAAGCGCCGCCATGGCGGAGCCGTGGCGCAAGCGGGGAAAGGGCGCAAGGCAGTGAAGACGTACTTACCCGACGTCTGGCGTACCCCGGCGGAGGCCGGGGCCCAGTCACGATGGTTGTCGTACGCGGAGTGCGACCATTTCAAGCGACACCGTGGCTGGGCCCCGGCCTCCGCCGGGGTACCGCCTTACCGGCACCGGGCGCTATCAGTCCGCCGCCCCCCCCGCGCCCTCCCCCACCGCTCGCGCGTAGATCGGGCGGATCGGGCGAGCCATGACGCGGTTCACCATCGGCACGAAGAAGTCGAGGGGAGCGCTGTCATAGGCGGGGTCGAACGCGGCCTGGTCGTATTGGTGGCAGAAGTCCGCGCAGGCTTCGAAATGCGGGTGGCCGCGATATTGTTCGCGCAGGTCGCGGTCCATGCCGAGATGGTGGAAGTAATAATAGCCCTGGAACACGCCGTGGTGGTCGGCGATCCAGTGGAGCTCCTCCGAGACGAACGGGCGCAGCATCGCCGCGGCGATCTCCGGATGATTGTAGCTGCCCAGCGTGTCGCCGATGTCGTGGAGCAAGGCGGTGACGACATATTGCTCGTCGCGGCCGTCGCGGTAGGCCCGCGTGGCGCATTGCAGCGAATGCTCCAGCCGGTCGACCGGGAAGCCGCCATAGTCGCCGCGGAGCAACTCCAGATGTTGGAGGACGCGCGCCGGCAGCCCTCGCGAGAAATCGCGGAAATGGCCGGCGATGATGCCCCAATCCTCGGCCGTGCCCTCGGTCATCGCGGCGAATTGCGCCTGGTCGTGCATCTCGCCCATCGGCTCTCTCCCAACTGCTATCACGTTACGCCTTTTGCGCGGGCGTGTCAGCCGGTGTAGGGACGAGCGGACATGGCGACCCTCCCCGCCCCGCAGCCGATCCCGGCGACCGCCCTCTCCCCAACGCCGCCGCGCGCGCCCTTCGCCCGGCCGTTCTTCGAACAGAAGAGCCGCGCCTTCTGGACGCTGCAGGCGGCGGGGTGGACCGGTTATCTGATCCTGCGGTCCGTATCGTCGGTGTCGAACGGCCCGTCGATGGAAATGCTGGTGCCGGTGATCATCGAATCGATCGTCGGCTATTGCATCACGCTGCTGCTCTCGACGCTCTACGGCTATTACCGGCGGTTGCCGCGGTTGCGCGCGATCGGGCTGACGATCGTGACGCTGGCGGGGGCGACAATCCTCTACGCGACGCTGGACGCGTTCTCCTTTTCGTTCATCACGCTCGACGCGCCGAGGCTCGACCTGACGCTGCTGTTCGGTACGGTGTTCCTCAACGCGATCGTGCTGGGCGGGTGGACGGCGCTGTATTTCGGGATCAACTGGTACCTGATCGTCGAGGAGCAGAACGATCAGCTAGAACATCTGGAGCTACAGGCGACCACCGCCCAACTGACGCTGTTGCGCTATCAGCTCAATCCGCATTTCCTGTTTAATACGCTCAACTCGATCTCGACGCTGGTGCTGCTGAAACAGACCGAGCGGGCCAACGCGATGCTGAGCCGGCTGTCGTCGTTCCTGCGCTACACGCTGGCCAACGAGCCGACCGCGCACGTGACGGTGGCGCAAGAGGTAGACACGCTGAAGCTCTACCTAGAAATCGAGAAGATGCGGTTCGAGGACCGGTTGCGGCCGAGCTTCGAGGTCGACCCCCGGGTCGAGCGGGCGCGGTTGCCGTCGCTGCTGCTCCAGCCGCTGGTCGAGAACGCGATCAAATACGCGGTGACGCCGATGGAGAACGGCGCCGAGATCGCGGTCGCGGTGCGGCTGGCCGGAGATCGGGTGCAGATCGCCGTGTCCGATACCGGGCCGGGGTTGAACGAAACAAGGAAGCAGCCGAGCCTGTCGACGAGCGTGGGGCTCGGCAACATCCGCGAACGGCTGGTCCAGGCCTATGGCCCGGACCACCGGTTCGAGACCGGGTCGGCGCCAGGGGGCGGGTTCCGCGTGGAGATCGAAATACCATATCAGCTGGAAGCGCCGCCAAGCGCCTGCCAGTGGAACGAGAAAGTTTCCCAATGATCAGAACCATCCTGGTGGACGACGAGCCGCTGGCGATCCAGGGGCTGGAGTTGCGCCTCCAGCAATTCGACGACGTCGAGATCGTCGATAAATGCGTCAACGGTCGCGAGGCGATCTCGGCGATCAAGACGCACAAGCCCGACCTCGTCTTTCTCGACATCCAGATGCCCGGGTTCGACGGCTTTTCGGTGGTGCAGGGATTGATGGAGGTCGAGCCGCCGTTGTTCGTCTTCGTCACCGCCTATTCCGACCACGCCTTGCGCGCGTTCGAGGCGCAGGCGGTCGATTATCTGATGAAGCCGGTCGAGGTCGGCCGCCTGGCCGACACGCTCGACCGGGTGCGCCAGCGCTTGGCCGAGAAGCGCGGCGCTGTCGAGGTCGACCGGCTGAAGGAAGTGCTGGCCGAGGTCGCGCCCGACAGCGTCGCCGAACTGGTCGACGGCGGCGGGGATCACGCGTCCAACCGCTTCGAGAAGCTGATCAACATCAAGGATCGCGGCCAGATCTTCCGCGTCGACGTCGACACGATCGAGCGGATCGACGCGGCGGGCGATTACATGTGCATCTACACCGGCGACAACACGCTGATCCTGCGCGAGACGATGAAGGACCTGGAGAAGCGGCTGGACCCCAGGCGGTTCCAGCGGGTGCATCGCTCGACGATCGTCAACCTCGACCTGGTCAAGCAGGTCAAGCCGCACACCAATGGCGAGTGTTTCCTGGTGCTGAACTCGGGCGCGAGCGTGAAGGTGTCGCGGAGTTATCGCGAGGTGGTGGCGCGGTTCGTGCATTGAGGCGGGAGCGCTACCCGGTCGCGTTCAGTACCCCGCTTCACGCTGGTGCCTGAATGCTAAGATGTAGACGGCGTCGTCGGTTGGTTCGTGTCGATAAAGCGCAACGTAGCCGGTACCGCCGAAGCCGATGATCAACTCACGAAGCTCGTCGTCGCCTGCAAGCGGCCTGCCCATCGCGGGATGCGACTCAAGCAACGCAAGCTGATGAGCGATGATCAAGCCGGCGCGCTCGGATGCCGCCGGGTTCACGTCTTTCAGAAACGTCCGGCACCGCTCCAGCCCACGCCTACCCCCGTTCGTGATTATCAGTCGTGGCACTCGGGCGCCCTTTCACCCTCGCCCCACTTTGCCAGCCACGAAGTCACTTCGGGCCCGGTCAGGTGACGTCCAGTCCGCTGGAAGTCCCGCCACGACTCGAGCGCTTCCTGCCGGAAGCTCTCGCGCGCTTCTTCGCGCTCGACATACTGCCTGATCGCCTCACGCATGATCCAGTGCGACGACCGGTCATGGACGGCGGCCAGTTGCTTGACGCGCCCTTTCAGGTCGTCGTCGATCTTCAATGACGTAGACATAGAGCACTCATATCAAAAGGTATCACCTTTGGATACTAAGCAGGAGGCCGATTGTCTGTTCTGAGGCCGCGCTAGGCCAGGGCGCGGCGGCAGTCGTCGGCGCATTCGCGGCACATCGTCGCGCAGAGCTTGCAGTGGGCGTGGTCGTGCTTGTCGCACTCGGCGGCGCAGCGTTCGCAGGCGGTGATGCAGGTCTCGATCTGGGCGCGGACCACCGCCGCGTTGTGGCCGGTGCGGCGGGTGGCGACGCGGGCGGTCGCCGCGCAGATGTCGGCGCAGTCGGAACAGGCGCGGATACACTGACGCATGTCCATGTCCTCGGCCAGGCAAGCGTCGGCGTTGGAGGTGCACATCAGCGCGCAGAGCATAGCGTGGCGCGCGGCGAGCGCCATCGGCTCCTTATCGTCGCCCGAGACCTCCGGGTGAAGCGAGATCATCTTTTCAAGCGACATGCGCGTTGTCCTGGTCCGATTACGCCGGCGGGACGCGGCGCGTACGTGATCAGAACCGCTCGCCCGGCGGTTCGTTGCACCAGCGCTTAGCGCACCGCGCGGCCTCGTACGGGTGGGCGCATCGCCTGGTCGATCGCGGCCGCGTGATCCGGCAGCATGACGGCGGCGCGGGCGTAAGCACCACGCAGCTCGGCCATCGCCGCCAGCGCGCGCGGCCCCGCAATCGAGTCGACCAGCGGGTCGTAGCCTTGCGGCATCACCCCCTGCCCGACCATTACCTGCGCCCAGTTCGACAGCTCGAAAATGTCGTCGTGGGTGCGGAACACGCGGCCCTTGTCGGCGAACAGCGCCATTTTGGTCGCCAGGCTGTCGGGCACGGGCATTTCACGGACCTGGTCCCAGAAGCCGCCGGTCCGCCGGGTCGCCTTGTAGTGGAGCACGATGAAATCGCGGATCGTCGCGAACGCCTCGCCCATCAGCCGATTATATTCGCGGCGCTCGACCTCGGCGACGCGGCGTCCGGGAAACAGCTCGAACAGGCGCTGGATGCCGTACTGGATCAGGTGGATGCTGGTCGCCTCCAGCGGCTCGAGGAAGCCGGCGGAAAGGCCGATCGCGACGACGTTGCCTTCCCACATCCGCGTCCGGTGGCCGGCGCGGAACTTGAGCGGGTTTAGGTCGCCGATCGGTTCGGCGTCGAGGTTGGCGAGGAGGACGCGCTCGGCCTCGTCGTCGGTCATGTGCGCGCTCGCGTAGACATGACCGTTGCCGACGCGGTGCTGGAGCGGGATGCGCCATTGCCAGCCGGCCGCGCGCGCCGTCGTACGGGTATACGGCGTCGGCGCGCCGGCCGAGCGGGTCGGCACGGCGATGGCGCGGTCGCACGGCAGCCAGTGGCTCCAGTCGCGCCACGGCACCGCCAGCGCATCGCCAAGCAGCAGGCTCCGAAAGCCCGAGCAGTCGACGAACAGGTCGCCCGCGACCTCGCGGCCGTCGTCGAGGCGGACCGCCGTCACCGTGCCGTCGTCGGGAGAGCGGATGACCTGGACGACGCGGCCTTCCAGCCGCGAGACGCCGCCAGCCTCGGCATAGCGGCGCAGCATCGCGGCGTAGAGCCCGGCGTCGACGTGGTAGGCATAGCCCAGGCCGTTCAGCGGCGAACGCGGGTCGGGGGTGGGATGGGCGAAGCGGCCTGCGGCGGCGGCGGCGGCGCACATCGAATAGGCCTCCAAACGGCCAGTGTCGGCTCGGTCACGGTATTTGAGCCAGAACTGATGCAGTGAGACACCGTCGACCGCGCGGCCGAGCTGGCCGAAGGAGTGGAAATAGCGTTCGCCCTCGGCGCCCCAGCCGCTGAATTCGATGCCGAGCTTGAACGTCGCCCCGGTCGCGCGGACGAAGTCGGCCTCCCTTATTCCCAGCATCCCGTTGAATTGGGTGATCGTCGGAATGGTGCTCTCGCCGACGCCGACGGTGCCGATCGCGTCCGATTCGACCAGGCGGATGCGGCGATGGCCGTCGCCGAGGAAGCGCGCGGCGGCGGCGGCGACCATCCACCCGGCGGTGCCGCCACCGACGATGACCAGATCGCGGACGGGGTCGCTCACGGGATGGTCGGTCATGGCGCCCGCCTACCGGCTTGGCGCGCCCGCGACAACGAAGGTATCACCCCGGCGCCACGCCGCGCATGACATAGTCGCTGGTGGCGAAGGGCGGCGTCAGACCCTCGACCCAGGCGCCGTGGGCGTGGGTGAAAGCGACCAGCTCCATCGGCCGGTCACCCGGCCAACCGCGGACGCGGACCTCGTGGCGGTGGAGGTTGCGGTTGGGCTCCATCATCACCCAGCCGAGCGGGCGCTCGGGCGTTGCGCGGGCGCCGGCGGTGTGCATCGCGTCCCGGATGCGCGCCTGCGACGCGGGCGGCATATATTGCCACATGACCGAGTGGATCAGGACGCGGGCGACGCCCGACGTTTGCGGCTCGGCGAGACGCGCCTCGACCCAGTCGGCGGCGTCGCCCCGGTCAAGCGCGACGCCGTGCTCGCGGACCAGCGCGATGGCGCGGGCGAGGCAATCCTGTCGCTCGACCGCGTCAACCCAGACATAAGCCTCCAGCCGCGTCGCTTGCGCCGGGTCGGTCAAGTCGACGGGGGCGATGTCGACGCCGCGGGCGGACACGATCTCGATGGGGGCGGCGGGTGGGGGCGTCCCGCGCCATTCGGGGCGGATCGGCAAGCCGTCCCCCGGCCCGGCCGCGACACCGCCGAGGTCGAAGGCGAAGCGGTCCATGACGAGGTTGAGCCCCGCGCTCGACCCGATCTCGAGCAGTTCGACGTGGGGGCCGTAGCGTTCGGCGAGGTGCAGCAGGCCGGTCATCAACCCGGCCGAGCGCCCCGCCTCGTTGGTCTGCGGCGGGCCGTCGAGCCAGGGTAGCAGCGCCTCATCGTGCCGGGCGAGTGTCGCGCGCAGCACCGCCGCGACCTCATCCGGATCCACCGTCTCGCCGGCGAAGACGCGGCTCAGCGCCGGGTCGACTCCCGCGCGGTGCAGGGCGTGGAGGCCGCCGAGCAGCCGCAGCACGGTCGCGTCCGCCACCGGCTCCCCGGGCCAGTCGAGCACGCGCGCGCCGGTGGCGCTGTCGCGGGTCAGCGCGTCGGCCAGCACCGTCACGATCAGCGTCGTGATCGGCGCGCCCATCGCGCCGGAGTAGCACGCCTGGACGCGGAAGGATTCGCGATTCTCGGCCTCGGTCGCCATGCGCCTTGGTTGCACCCGCGGGGCGCCACCCGTAAAGCCCGGCTCGATGCCCGATCCGATCATCATCGCCGTCCCCAAGGGCCGCATCCTGGCCGAGGCGCTGCCGCTGCTCGCCCGCGCCGGGGTGGTGCCGGAGCCGGCGTTCGCCGACGAGGACAGCCGGGCGCTGCGCTTCGGGACGGACGACCCCGGGATCGAACTGATCCGGGTGCGCGCGTTCGACGTGGCGACCTTCGTGGCGCACGGCGCGGCGCAGCTCGGCATCGTCGGCTCGGACGTGCTCGCCGAGTTCGGCTATTCGGAGCTGTACGCGCCGGTCGACCTCCACATCGGCCATTGCCGGCTGTCGGTCGCCGAACCCGCCGAACTCGCCGCGACCGACGACCCGCGCGGCTGGAGCCATGTCCGCGTCGCGACCAAATACCCGCATGTGACGGAGCGCCATTTCGCGGCGCGTGGCGTGCAGGCGGAGTGCGTCAAGCTCAACGGCGCGATGGAGCTGGCCCCGCTGCTCGGCCTCGCGCCGCGCATCGTCGACCTGGTGTCGTCGGGGCGGACGTTGCGCGAGAACGGCTTGGTCGAGGTCGAGGAGATCATGGCGGTGACCAGCCGGCTGGTGGTCAACCGCGCGGCGATGAAGACGCGGGGCGCGGTGGTGCCGTTGGTCGAGGCGTTCCGGCGGGCGGTGGCGACCGAGGTGGCGGCGTGATCCGGCTATCCAGCACCGCCCCGGATTTCACCTCCCGCTTCGATACGCTCGTCGATGCTCGTCGCGAGGCCGACGCCGACGTGTCGCGCGATGTCGCCGCGATTCTCGCCCGGGTGCGCGCTGAGGGAGACGCCGCGCTCCTGGACTATACCGCGCGGTTTGACGGGCACGACCTCGACGCCACCGGCTGGCGGATCGAGCGCGCCGAGTGCGACGCCGCGCTCGCCGCGCTCGACCCGGAGCTGCGCGGCGCGCTCGAGCTCGCCGCCAGCCGCATCCGCGCTTGGCATGAGCGGCAGCGGCCCGCCAATACCGACATCACGGACGACGTTGGCATCAGGCTTGGCGCGCGCTGGCGGGCGGTCGACGCGGCGGGCATCTACGTCCCCGGGGGGCGCGCGGCGTACCCGTCGTCGCTGCTGATGAATGCGATTCCCGCCCGCGTCGCCGGGGTCGAGCGGTTGATCATGGTCACGCCCGCGCCGAAGGGGGAGGTCAACCACCTCGTCCTCGCCGCCGCCGCCGTCGCCGGGATCGACGAGATCTGGCGCTTGGGCGGGGCGCAGGCGATCGCCGCGCTCGCTTACGGCACCGACCGCATCTCCCCGGTCGACGTCGTCACCGGCCCCGGCA
Source organism: uncultured Sphingomonas sp. (assembly GCA_964246585.1). Lineage (GTDB taxonomy): Bacteria > Pseudomonadota > Alphaproteobacteria > Sphingomonadales > Sphingomonadaceae > Sphingomonas. The sequence continues at coordinate 17,718 of CAXTRJ010000030.1, forward strand.
ACGCCTGGGTCGCGGAGGCCAAGCGCCAGCTCTATGGCGTGGTCGGCATCGACATGGTCGCCGGCCCCAGCGAGATCGTCGTGATCGCCGACAGCGGCAACAACCCCGACTGGACCGCCGCCGACCTGCTCTCCCAGGCCGAGCACGACACCATCACCCAGTCGATCCTGTTCACCGACGACGCCGCCTTTGCGACCGAAGTAGCCGCCCGCGTCGAGCGCCAGCTCGGCACGCTCGCGACGGAAGCGGTCGCCCGCGCCGCCTGGGAAGCCAACGGCGCGATCGTCGTCGTCGCCGCGCTGGCCGACGCGAT
>CAXTRJ010000031.1:0-17408 GCA_964246585.1 uncultured Sphingomonas sp.
CGTCGGGGAAGCGGGCCAGCGCCCGGTCGATGCCGGCGAGCGCCGCCGGCGCGGTCGACCCGTCGTCGACGACGATGATCTCGAACGGGGCGGGTCGTTGCGCGGCGACGGAGGCGAGGCAGCGTTCCAGCATCTCGCCATCGTCATGGGTCGGGACGACGATCGAAATGTCGGGGGGGAGGTCGGGCGCGAACGGGTCGGGTCGGTTCTGCATGGCTGTCGGGCGCGGGTAAGGCAGGGCGCGCGGTGGGACAAGCGCGATGGCGGGCGCGGCATGCGGCGCATCTTTCCATGGCACGGCGCGCGCCCGGCTGGTAAGCGCCCGCCTTGTCCATGTCTCCCGGCGGGATCGGGTGATCCGCCGGGCCGGCGGGGTCGAGCAGCGAGCGCGTTTGATGCTAGTTTATTGGTTCATGTTCGCCGTTCCCGCTTTCTCCACGCTGGCGCTCGGCGCGCGGCGTACGCTTACCCGGCGGCCGGCAAGCGGTTGGCTGATCTTCACGATCGTGATGTTCGTGCTGCTGATTGGTCTGCGCTACCGGGTCGGGACCGACTGGTTCAATTATCAGCGGACAATCTTCAATCTGACCCATACCAGCTTCGGTGGCGCGCTGTTGTACAAGGACCCCGCATTCGGCGTCCTGGCCTGGATATCGATCCGGATAGGGCTCGGCATTTACTTGCCCAATTTCATCTGCGGCCTGATCCTGATGGTCGGGCTGACCAAATTCGTCCGGCGCCAAAGCGACATGTGGCTGGCGATCACCGCCGCGGTGCCGTACCTGCTCATTGTCGTCGGCATGGGATATGTCCGTCAATCGGCGTCGATCGGGTTGTTGCTGATCGCGCTCGGCGCCTTCGAGGACCGTCGCTACTATCGTTTCCTCTTCCTCTTGGGTGTGGCGTCGTTGTTCCATGCCAGCTCGCTCACCATCCTGCCGCTGGCCGGCATCGCGCTGGTCCGGAACCGCAAGACGTTGCTGGTGCCACTACTTCTGATCGCGGCGCTGTTCTACGGCGTCCTCCTTCAGGAAAGGGTCGACGCGCTCTATACCGCCTATGTCGCGCGCGCCGACGCGGTGGATTCGAGTGGGACGCTGATCCGCTTGGTCATGAACGCCGTGCCGGCGGTACTCTTCCTGCTCTACCGGCGGAGCTTTCGGCTCGACGACCTCAATCGGTTCCTGTGGTCGCTGTTCTCCTACGGCGCGCTGTTTCTGTTCGTCCTGCTGTTCATCATCCCGTCGTCGACGGCGGTCGACCGCGTCGGACTCTACTTCATCCCGCTGCAACTCTACGTGTTCGGCAACATCTCCACCGTGCTCAGCGACAAGCAGAGCGGGGTGCGGCTGATCGGCTTCCTGGCGATCCTTTATTACGCCGCAGTGCAGTTCGTCTGGTTGACCTTTGCCGCCAACGCGGAGGCGTGGCTGCCCTACCGCGTGATTCCGTCCTCGTTCCCGCCCTTCTGACATGGCCGACATGCCGGTCCGCGGCCATATCCTGTTCACCGTCAACGCGTCGTGGAACGTCGTCAATTTCCGTAGCGGCCTGATCCGCGGGCTGCTGGCGGACGGCTACCGCGTGACCGTGGCGGCGCCGCGCGATCGGCACAGTCCGGCGATCGAGGCGCTCGGCTGCGTTTATCGCGAGCTGCCGATGGAGAACCATGGCCGCTCGCCGCTGGGCGACCTGGCGCTGTTCGCGCGGTTCATTCGGCTGATCCGGCGCGAGCGGCCGGATTTCTTCCTCGGATATACCGTCAAGCCGAACACCTATGGGACGCTGGCGGCGGCGCTGTTCGGCGTGCCGACGGTCAACAACATCGCCGGGCTCGGGCTGGTGTTCAACGAGACGGGGGCGACCGCGCGAATCGTGCGGACGCTGTACCGGGTCGCGCTCGCCCGGTCGCGGCGGGTGTTCTTTCAGAACGCCGAGGATCGCGCGATGTTCGTCGACGCCGGGCTGGTCGACGCGGCCGTCGCCGACCTGCTGCCCGGGTCCGGCGTCGACCTGGAGCGGTTCGCGCCGGCGCCGGCGCGGGCGGCGCCGTTCACCTTCCTGCTGGTCGCCCGGCTGCTGTGGGAAAAGGGCTTGGCGGAATATGTCGAGGCCGGGCGCATTGTCCGCGAACGACATCCCGGGTGCCGCGTCCGCCTCCTGGGCTTCATCGACGACGCCACCCCGGCGGGGGTGCCGCGCGCGCGGATCGAGGCCTGGCAGGCGGCGGGCGACATTGAATATCTCGGCTCGGCCGAGGATGTCCGACCGCACCTGGCCGAGGCGGACTGCGTGGTGCTGCCGAGCTACTACCGCGAGGGGACGCCGCGCACGCTGCTGGAGGCGGCGGCGATGGCCAAGCCGATCATCACCAGCGACATGCCGGGGTGTCGCGATGTCGTCGACCACGGCCGCAACGGCGAACTAGTCCCGCCGCGCGACGTTCCCGCGCTCGCCGCGGCGATGGGGCGCATGGTCGAGGCCTCGCCCGAGGCGCGGGCGGCGATGGGCGCGGCGAGCCGGGCGAAGGCGGAGGCGGTCTATGACGAGCGGATCGTGGTAGCGCGATACCTGGCGACGCTCGACGAGATCGGGCGGGCGCCCCGGGGGAGAGCGAGCGGGTGATCGAGTACATCAAGGATTACGGCACGCTCAAGCTGCTGCTCGGCGACCGCATCGGCATGAGCCACGCGGAACTCCACATCCATGCCGGGCTGCTGGTGTTGCTCGCCGCCTGCCTGATCCTTCGTCGGCCGCTCGGGTCGATGATGCCGTTGCAGATCGTAATCCTGCTGGAGGTGGCCAACGAGGCGGTCGACTCCGCCCGCTACCAGATGTCGAGCTGGCCGTGGACGCCGTGGAACTCGGTCGCCGACCTGATCGACACGCTGTTGTGGCCGGTCGTCCTCACGCTACTGGCGCGGACGACGGTGGTCGGCGGGTTCGCTCGGCGGACCGGAACGGTGCCTGATGCGGAACCGGTCAGCGACGTGGCGTGACGCGGACACCGGTCAGTTGCGCGTCGAGCGCTCCCGCGACGGTGCCGGGCTCGGCGCCGAACGTGATCCGCACCGCCTGACACGACACCGGGACGGTGAAGTCGAGCACGCGCTCCGACGCTTCCGGGGCCAGGTCGCGCAGCGACACCCGCGCCAGATCCCGGCGCGGCGCGGCGCACGCCGCCCGGACGCTCAGCGCGGCGTCACCGCCGCCCTCCGTGCCGGTCCGCCGTACCCTGAACGCCAGGTGTTGCGGCCCGGCGGGCAGCAAGACCAACTGCTCCGCCAGCATCGCCGGCTTGTCCGACTGGTAGCCGATCTCGACCGCATGACCTTCGGGCAGGTCGCTCGCCGCGATCGAACGGACCGAGCCGGCGCGATCCGACCGCAACGTCCAGTTGAACGGCGTCGCGCCCGGCCAGCCTTCGAAATTTCCGTCGTAGACCGTCGCCGCGCGCTGCGCGTAGGCTGGCGGTAACAGGTCGCGCCAGCGGTCATATGCCTCGCGGTAGCGCCCTTGCTTGATCAGCGCCTGAACAAGCGCGCGTTGTTCGCTGGTTGAGGCGCGCGCGTCGGCCCGGTAAGGGGCGGCGGCGAGCAGCGCGGGAACCTGGTCGACGAGCGATGGGCTGGCGCTAGCCTGGGCGAAGAAGTCGCGCCGCCAGAAGGGATTAGTCCGCAGTTTGGCGACCAGCGCCGGACGCGCCTGCGGCACGTCGATCAGCGCGGTGACGAGCGCGACGATTGCACTGTCCGCCTGCGACTGCAGCGCCAGGATCGGGCCGACCTCCTCGAGCGCGCCGGCATAGTTGCCGCCGCGCAAGTAGTCGTCGAGCAGCCAGAAACGCGCGATGGTGGCGCGCGGATTGCGTCGGCGCGCTTCCTCCATCAACCGGCGGGCGCGGTCCAGGTCGTTGGCGCCACTGGCATCGAGCCCGGCGAGCATGAACGGCTCGGCGATGAGCGGCTCGTGGCGCAGCGCCGAGTGGAACAGCGCGCGGCTGACCTCGTCGGCGACGCCGTTGGCGGACACGACCCGGTCAAGCGCCATCTGTGCGTCGGCCGGCCCGGAGCGCGGCACGAACAGCGCGGCGAACTGCGGCTGGGTGCCGCTGTATAGCCGGACGGCCATGTTGCGGGCGATGAACCAGCCGACGACCAGCACCGCCATGATAATCAGCAGCGTCGTCCCGCGCGAGGTGCGACGGGCGCCGTCGTCGCCCGCGTCATCGGCGGGGACGGTGTTCACGACGCCATGTCGATCTGTGGCCGGGTATCCGCGTCGTGGCCGTAGCGCTTGGTCTCGCCATAACCGTAGCCATAGCCGTAGCCATACTCGCCCGAGGTCTTCGGATCGTATTTGGTCAGCATCGCGCCGGCCAGCCGGGCGTTGGCGGCGATCAGGCGCGCCAGAGAGTTGAGCACGGGGCGCCGCGCCGCGCCCGACTGGACCACCATCACCGTCGCGTCGCAGAGCGAGGCCAGGATCGGCGCGTCGGCCAGCCCGAGCACGGGCGGTGCGTCGACCACGACCGCGTCGAACCGCTCCATCGCCTCGCGCAGGATCGCGGTGATCCGCCCGGTGGCGAGCAGCTCGGCCGGGTTGGGCGGGATGGTGCCGCCCGGAAGGAGCGACAGGTTGTCGACATAGGTGCCGACGACATGGTCGAACACCGAGTCCTGGCTGGTGAGCAGCGTCGACAGCCCGCGCCCGTCGGTGGCGTCGCCCTTGAACGACGGCTTGCGCAGGTCGGCGTCGATCAGCAGCACCGACGCGCCGACCCGCGCCAGGTTCTGCGCCAGCGCGAGCGAGGTCGAGGTCTTGCCCTCGGCGGCGCGCGAGCTGGTGATCAGGATCGAGCGCGGCATCCCGCCGGGCGTGGCGAACTGGAGCGCGGTCATGATCGAGAAATAGCTTTCCGACACTTCGGATCGCTGATCGGCGAGTTCGCTGGTCAGCGTGCTGTTCTTCGGTATCTTGGGCACCAGGCCCAGCACCGGCACCTTCAGCTTGGTGAGAATGTCCTCCGGCGATTTGATCGTGTCGTCGATGAACTCGATGGCGAAGGCGGTGGCGAAGCCGAGGATCAGGCCGGCGACGATGCCGATGCCGATGTTGAGCAACGGGTTGGGCGACCAGGGCGAGCGCGGGACGACCGCGCTATCGACGATCGCCGCTTGGCTCTCGCCGACGCCGCCGGCGACGCCGATCTCTTTGTAGCGTTGCAGCAACGCGTCATACAGGGCGCGGTTGGTGTCGACGTCGCGTTGCAGGATGGCATAGTTGATGCCGCGGCCGCGCAGGTCGAGGACGCTGCCGCTCAACGACGCGACTTGGCCACGCAGCTGGCGCTCGCGACCGGCCGCTTCCAGATAGGCCGACCGCAGCGAACCGGAGACGTCGCGCGTCTCCTGCGCCAGGTTCTGGTCTATCGACTGCATCCGCGACCGCAGCGCGATCATCTCGGGGAAGTCGGGCTTGAACGTCGCCAGCTTTTGTTCGTACTCGGCCTGCAACTGCGAGCGCTGGGCGCGGAGCTGTTGAACCAGCGGGCTGCCGAGCACCTGCGTCGTGGTGCCGCTGGCCTGCGCCTGGCGGTAACGCTGTTCGGCGGCGATGCGGTCGGCGGTGGCCGCGGCCAGCGCCTGATTAATCGAGGTCAGCGACTGCGCCGATAGCGAATCGCCGGCGACGCCGTTGGCGTCGCGACTCAACTCGACGATGCCCTGGGCCTGGGCATAGCGAACCAGCTGCCGCTCGGTCTCCTCCAGTCGGGCGCGAACCGCGGTCAAGCGGGTCTGCAGGAAGTTGCGGGCGTAAGCGGTGGCGTTGTAGCGGCGCTCGAGCGTGCTGGCGATAAAGCCGGTCGCGACGGCGTTCACGACGCGCGCGGCGCGGTCGGGATCCTCGTCGGTATAGGCGATCTCCATGAGCGTGCCCGAGGTCTGCGGGATCACTTCCAGATTGGCCGCCAGCTTGCCGGCGGCGGCGCGCTGGCGCGCGGCGGGTGTGCCGCCTTGGACGAACTCCGGATCCGCCGCCAGGTTGAGCGAACGCGAGACCCGCTCGGCGAGCGAGCGGCTACGCAACAGGCCGTACTGCGTGGCGAGGAACTGGACCGGGTCGCGCGTCTGCGATTGCGACTGCGCCTCGCTCTGCTGACCCAGCACCCCGACCGGCGACGGGTTGATCTCCATCGTCGCGTTGGCCCGGTAGGTCGGCGTCGTCGCCAGCGTGATCGCGATCGACAAAAGCGTACAGGCGACCAGGATCGCGAGGATCAGCCACTTCCACTTCAGGATGATGCGGAGCAACTCGTTGACATTGAGCTGGGGCAGGCCGCCCGCATCCTCGGCGGGGAACCCGACCACGCCGCCACCAAGCTGCCGCACCGGCAGCGAGCGATCGGTCAGCGTCGCCGGCGGCAAGCCCGACCGGTCGACGGGGGGAAGCTCGTTCGCTTGATAGGTCATGCTACGCCATACTCGATCGGGTGATCCCGTTGGCCTTCCCCAATGATTGGTGAGGGGACAGGTCGGGATGGTTCGCGCGCTAGTCGAGACGACACAATTGTGCAATATTGGTCAGCGTGATCGTCCCGAGACGGAGCGGAGCGCGGGCCGTGCCGCCGGTGTACCCAGCATGATGGTGCGATCCGCCTCATTGTCTTCATCGACCTCGCCCTTGCGACGACGTCGTGGCGGAAGGACGGCGGTAAGTCCGTCGGGAGCGATCATCAGGCCGGCGGCGAGCGCTGACACCGCCGCGATCGCCGCGGTGCGTACCGGATAGTCGACGACGCTGTGCGCGAACATCAGCGCGAGCGCGACGCTACCCGACCGGCCGAGCGCGGTCACGCCGCCGCTGCTGCGCCAGAGCGGTATGACATGGCGAACCCACCAGGCAAACAGCGCTAAGGCGAAGGCGACGCCGAACACGCCGCCTTCCAGCAGCAATTCGAGATAGTCGTTGTGGGCATGGTTGACATAGGTGAGCTTGGCGTCGCCGGGCGGCTCATAAGCTGGATAGACTTGCGTGAAGCTGCCCATGCCGCTGCCGAACGGCAGGTAGTCGAGCGCGGCGTCCAGCGTCAGGGTCATGCTCTCTCGCCGTTCGCGTGGCCGCATCTCGCCGACTTCGGGTCCCCAAAGGCTGGGCAGCGACGGCGCGAATAGCGCGGCGGCGATCGCGAGACCGAGCAGCACGGCGCCGACGCGAACGGCGGCCGTCGTCGACCGCCGCCGGCCGCGACGGTAAATCAGCCAGCATCCGGCGAGCGCCGGGAGGAGCAGCACCCAGCCGGCGAATGACTGCACGGTGACCGTGCCGAGCGCGAGGAACAACAGCGCCGCGCCGGCGATGACTTGGCGACCCAACCGCGTTTCGCGCCGTTCGTCCCGGTCGGAGGCGGCGATCAACGCCGCCAGGAAGGGCAGGGTCATCAGGCACAGCGTCGCGAGGTGGTTGCGGTTGGCGAAGAACCCGACCGCGCCGCCGCGGCTGGTGATCTCGTAGATGTAGGAGGGCGAGTTATACCCCTGAAGCTGTTGAAAGATGCCCAGCACGACGCCGATCGCGGCCAGCACCGCCAAGGTGAACACGGCGTCGAGTCGGCCGCGCGGCGACGCGACGACAACGGCGAGCAGCATCGCAACCGGCGGCAGGAAGGACAGCAGCGTTGCCATCGTCCCGGTCGGGGCCAATGATATCGGCAGCCAGGGGAGCGGCTGCCCGAGCAGCGCATAGCCCGCCGCGACCGGTTCGCGTCCGGGGAATAGTGTCCAGAGGAGCGAAGGCAGGGGGATCAGCGTCGCGAGCAGGACGGCGACGCTGGCGTAGACGATAAGGAGGAGCGACCGGGTTTCCGCCGGCGCGGTGGCGAGCGATCCGCGACGGACCAGCAGCACGATCACCGCCAGTCCGGCGGCTTGCAGGAACCCGTTGACCAGGACGCCACCACCGCTCGAGCCGCCCAGCAACAAGCACGCCGCCAGATAAGTCGGGGCAAGACCACGAGCAACAAACCGGTCGAGCCGTGCCTCTCCATCTGGCGATTTCGGGAGACTGACAGAGCGTGTTGCCAACTGGACCTCCGGCAAGGCGCGAAGCTGCGACGCCCGCGAACGCAAAATCGGCCGCCGCGGAAGGCGACGGCCGATTCTACACTGACTTACTGCGAACCGCTTACCCGAAACGATCGCCCATCAACGAGCGACGGTCTCGCGTCCATTCACGAGCTGACCGGAGCCGGGGTCGGTGTGGGGGTCGGCGTCGGAGCCGGAGTTGGGGTCGGCGTCGGAGTAGGAGCCGGCGTCGGGGTCGGAGTAGGAGCCGGAGTAGGCGTCGGGTCCGGGGTAGGCGCCGGCGTCGGAGTGGGCGTCGGAGCCGGGGTCGGCGTAGGCGTCGGAGCCGGTGTGGGGGTCGGCGTCGGCGTCGGAACCGGCGTCGGGTTGCCATCGTCGCTTGAATTGCGCAGCGCGGCGATCACGCCGAGCACGACGGCGACCAGCGCGCCGAGCGCGACGATGACGCCGGCGCCGCCGCGGCCACGCAGCTGGCTCGACTGCTCACCCAAGGCGCACTGGACGCGAACGTCGGTGACTTCGGACTTGGTCGCGCAAGCCTCCATCGCCGGGGTCGGGCGACCACCCATGGCCAACGCAATCTGATTGCGCGCCTGTCCGTCATTGGCCGTGACCGCCGGTGCAGCGACCGCTTGCCCAGTCACCATCGTCATCGCGGCGATGGTCAGAACCCCTTTGCGCAACATAATACAAACTCCCTGGGCAGTGATTTTCAAACAGAACCCGCGATATGCGGTGAAGTTCCTCGTCCCGTAAACCCTATTTCTGCTGTTGGTCAGCGAAATAGCACATACGGTCCGTCGAGAAGGCGATCTAGAGGGAAAACGCTTATGATGCAACTGCTAACAAGGCGTTGATCCGGATCAAGTTGCCGCCGTTCCGACCGGGTCGCGAACTCAAAAAAATCATCAGCCGCCTAGGTCGATGCCGATCCGAGTCGGGCGGGTCTCGAGGGTATGCCGCGCGGGCCAGAGCGAGGTCACCTCGGCCCGGCGAAGCAGGAAATCCTGCTCGCTCGGCATCATCCGCGAGCGCCGCCATTGATCCAGCTGGGCCTGCCAGCGCTTGCTTCGTAAGCCCGTCGGCGCGATCCGCAGCGTCGCGTTGGTCGCGGTGCGTCGCCACAGCGACAGCTGCCCGTCGCGCGCCGCGCCGAGAATCAGGGCGATGGCGTCCGCCTCCCCCCGAGGGGAAGGGGCATGACGGCTGACATGGGCGACGCCGTCGCGAAACGCCATGTCGGGCTCGCGCGGGTCTACCAGCAGCAGCGATTTGCGACGCATCCGCGCGCCGAGCCAGATAGTCGCCGCCAGCCAGCCGACTCCGAGACCGCTGGCGAAGACGACTGCGGCACGGCCGAGCTGGAGGGGGCGGAGCGATCCTAGATCGGCGCCGATCCGGTCCACCGCCCGCCACAGCTGAGTCGGGTTGGTCCCCGGCATCAGCAGCATCGCCGCGACCAAGCCCGCCGCCGTCAACGTCAGCAGCGCGATTGCGACCAGCACCGGATAGGGCAGTATGCGGCGCATCAGTCCGATCCCTGGCCCTCCGGTGCAATCATGGCGTGAGAATGACCGATCGTCGCCTCAAAGGCCGAGGAAGCCGAGTAGGGGGACCGACCGCAACAGCGTCCGGTAATTCGCCGCCAGATTGGTCCCGTCAACCACGATCACGTCGTTGGGATAGACGGTCGGATCGGGATCGGTGCCGCGCCGGATCGTGGTGAGGTCGAAGGCGGCCGCCTTGCGCTGCCCCTGGATCTGGCGAAAGATCACGACGCGCTTGATGTTGGCCTGTTCGGAGGCGCCGCGCGCCATCGCGATGGTCTGGATCAGGGTAGTGTTGGTCGTGATCGGATACACGCCAGGCTGTTCCACCGCGCCGTCGACGGTGACGACCCGCGACGCGGCAGCCTTCAGGGTCACGACGACATGGGGCGACTGGAGATATTTCTCGCCCAGCTGTCGGGCGACGTCGGCGCCGAACTGGTCGGTGGTCTTGCCGTCCGCCGCCACCGGACCGATCAAGGGCATGTTGACCCGGCCGTTGCCGTCGACCGACTGATCGCCGGACACCGATTCGAGTTCGAACACCCGGACGTTGATGATGTCGCCCGGCGACAGCTTGTAGGCCGGGTTGTTCAGCGCCGGCGCGACCGGATCGGGCGCGACGAAATCGGTGGGATTGTAGGTCAGGTCGTTCGACCTCGTCGTGCACGCGGCGAGCGACAAGGCGGCGAGGGCGATGCCGAGAAAGGAACGAAGGCTCGCCATGATGGGTCTCGCAACTACGGGAACGATAAGCAGATCACACGCCTATCCCGCCCGACCCGACCGGGTCAAGCAACGCGGCCGCCGCGAGCCCCGCGTCACTTCGAGCCGAAGCCGGTCACCACGGTGCGGATCGTCCGGAAAACGATCAGCAGGTCGAGCCACAGCGAATAGTTGCTGATATAGTAGAAGTCGTAATGCAGCTTCTCCAGCACGTCGGCGACGTCGGCGACATGGCCCTGGTTGACCTGCGCCCAGCCGGTGATGCCCGGCCGGACGATGTGGCGATAACGATAGAACGGGATCTCCTGCTCGTACCAGCGAGACAGGACGGCGGCTTCGGGGCGGGGGCCGATCATGCTCATCTGGCCGACCAGGACGTTGAACACCTGCGGGAGTTCGTCGACGCGGGTCCGGCGCATCACCCGACCGAGTCGGGTGATGCGGACGTCGTTGTCCCGGGTGATCGCGTGACTGCGGTCATCGGCGTCGGCGTCGACCGGCGCGGCATGGCTCATCGTGCGGAACTTCCACACCTTGAACGGGACGCCGCGATAGCCGACCCGCGTCTGGCGGAAGAAGATCGGGCCGGGCGAATCGAGCTTGATCAGCAGCGCGACGACGGCGACCACCGGCAGCAGCACGACCAGCGCCAGTACGGCCATGACGACGTCGAACAAGACCTTGCCGTTGCGATAGGCCGCGTCGGGGACCAGCGACCCATAGGCGTTCTCCGACAAATGCGCGATCTCGACCCGGCCGGTCAGCGACTCGCGCAACTGCTTGACGTGGAACACCGTGCGCCCGGCGAGCGCCGCGTCGGCCAGGAAGCGTTCCCATTCATCGGGCATGTCGGCGCGGAAGTCGGCGACGATGGCATGACGCTGCCGAGGCTGCAGCGCGGGCGCGTCGAGCGTCACCCAATTGACCCGCTCGATCGAGCGGAGCGTGTCGATCTCCCCGAACGGCACGACGCCGATGGTCAGGTTGGGCTGACGCTGGATCATGAAATAAACGAGGTAGTACCAGGCGACGCACAGCACGTAGCCGACCAGCAGCACCGGACGGCTATATTCGAGCCGGAGAAGCAGGATCGCGGTGAACACGACGGCGAAGGTCGAGCTGAACGCCGGGACGACATAATAGCTGGCGCGGATGCCGGGAAAGGCGATCAGGCTGCGGAAGAAATAATAGCCGCTCGCGACCGCGACCAAGCTGGCGACCAGCGAGACGCGGAACACGTCCATGTCGCCCGCCCGGCTCTCGGCCCAGAGGAAGACGATGAATGGCAACAACGCGCCGAACAGCAGGCCGCCGCCGAGCTGGACCTGCGTCTTGAACCAAATGTCCGTGCGGACCGGGCCATGGTGGTGGGAGGTGGTCACATCCGCTTTCCTGCGTTCACCATGAGTTGGTCGCCCCGGGTCTGGCGCTCTCGATTATCGACGTGTTTGAAGAAGTCGGCTAGGAATGCGGCGACCCGCGATCGGGTTCGTCGTCCCGACACGGGACGGCGCGGTACGAGGGCGACACGGCACGATACCGCGCCGATCCAAGACTTTGCGTCGTTCCGCTAGGAACGTCAATATGACGTGCTAAGGTACGGTATGTCGTTGTTCCCGGTTCGATGGCGCTATTACATCGTCGTTCTGGCATGGCTCGCGATGGCGGTCCCGGCGAGCGCCAGCGCGTCGCCAGTCGACCTACTCGCGCTCCGCCGCGCCGACGCGGCCGTGCTCACCGTCGGGCATCGTCTCGCCGCCGGGGCGGCGACGTTGTGCGGCGACCGCGTGCCGGCGATCGGCCTGATGCTCCACGATCTGCGCCAATATGGACCGGCTTATCGCGACCAGGCGGCGCGCGTGTTCGGCTTGCGGGAAGAGATCGCCGTGCTGGCCGTCGCCGCGAGCGGCCCGGCCGACCGGGCCGGGGTGCGCGCCGACGACTGGGTGGTGTCGCTTGACGGGGAACCGCCCGTGACCGGCGTCGACGGCTTCACCCGGGTAACGGCGGCGGCGGCCCAGTTGGAGCGGGCAGGAGCCGATGGCTGGGTCGACCTCGGCCTGGTCCGGAACGGGCAGGCGATCGCGCTCCGCATCCCGGCCGAGCAAAGCTGCCGGACGCGGTTCCAGACGCGCGACGCGACGGCGCTCGACGCCGCCGCCGACGGCCGCATCGTCGAGGTGACCACCGCCATGGTGGCGTACGCCCGCGACCTCGACGAGCTGGCCATCGTGCTCGGTCACGAGCTGGCGCACAACATCCTTAACCATGCCGAGCGGTTGCGGGCGGCGAACGTGTCGAGCGGAGGGCTGATCCGCCATTTCGGCCGCAGCGCCCGGATCATCCGCGAGACGGAGGTGCAGGCGGACCTGTTGGGCGTCCACCTCGCCGACCGCGCCGGCTTCGCGCCCGGGGCGGCGCTGTTGTTCTGGGAACGGTTGCGGCGCGATCATGGCGGGCGCGGCTTGGGGGTACGGACGCATCCGGGCGGCGAGAGCCGCGTGGCGTCGATCCGCGCCGAGATCGCGTGGCTGGCGAGCGAGAAGGCGGCCGGCCGCGACCCGCGCCCAAGCTTCGCGGCGGGCTTGCCACGGTGAAGCGCTCGCTCGCATAAGCCATGCGGTGGCGAGTCGACGGGTTCGGCTGGCGACGACGACGTTCGAGCGAAAGGTAGCGCATTGTCCTGGCAGATACGGTTGGGCATGGCCCTGGTCGCGGTGTCGCTGGCGCCCAGTTGGCTGGTCGACATGGCGCAGGCCCCAGTCGCCGCCAGCATCCGGTTGTGGAGCACGGTGGTGGTCGCGGTGCTGCTGATCGGCGTCGGCGCGCGGGTGAGCGTGTTCCGTTACGTCCTGGCCGGACTGGTGATCGTAGGCGCGCTGCTCGAGGGTTGGGCCGCGTTGACCGACGGCATTCTTGATGCGCGAACCGCGCTGATCACGATCGCGCAGCTGGCCGGCGTGGTTCTGCTGTTCACGCCCGCGGCGAATCGCTGGTTCGCGAAGGACGGCAAGTCGGGCGACGGCAGGTCGGATCGCCAAGACGAGCCGTTCGCCTAGAGCGAGATGAGATTACACTTGTTCGTCGCCCCGGGCTTGATCCGTAACCCGCTGGCCAGCGCCGATCGAAGAAGCGGGACCCCGGCTCAAGGCCGGGGCGACGGTGGGTTGCCTGATCTCATCGCGCTCTAGAATCCGCTCGACGCCTGGGACTGGTCGACACTCAGGCTTCATGATCGGGTCGATGTCTGATTTGACGAGATTGTGTTTTGGCACCGAGCGTCATACGGCATCAAGCGATACTTGCCGCGCGACGAGCAGTGGCAGCGGATCGCGCTACTGCTGCCGGGCAAGACGGGCGATCCAGGGCGCGCCCGCCAGGAGGTAGCGACTGGAAAAGGTGGGGCCTCGAACCAGGTTTTGGAGCGTTCCCGGACCGTATTGACGACCAAAACCCCACATGCTCGCCGATAGTCGTGGTCGGCCACTCCGCTTCAACATCGCCGTCGGCCAGGTCGGCGACAATACCATGGTACCGGCCCTGATCGACAGGCAGGTCGCCGATGCCGTCCTCGCCGACAAAGCCCGTGACAGCCCCGTGACAGCCCCGTGACAGCAATGCCTCGCGCGCCTTCCTCGTCAGCATGGGGGCCGCCGCGACAATCCTGTCAACTCGATGCCGCAAGGTCGTTCCTATACGAGACCGTGAGCTACCGGCGCCGCAACTGGATCGAGCGCTGCTTCGATCGCCTCAAGCACTCTCGCTGCTTCGCGACCCGCTATGACAGGCGGACCGTGCACTCCGCAGGCTTCGTCCATCTCGCCGCCGCCACGATCTGGCTACGCTGAATGTCGATTCGGCCTAGTCGTCGCGTTCGTTCGGCGGGGTCGGCGCGGTGCTCGACCGGGTGGCGACATCTCCGCCCAGCGCGCTTTCCTGCGACCGGTCGCGAGTCGATCCGGGCTCTTCGGCATCGGTGTCGGTCATTGCCATATCGGTCTCGCCGGGTTCGCGGTCGCCGAGACGGACCGGCTCCTCGTGACGCTCATGGCCACGGCCGGGCACCAGCCCGGGGGTGTCGCCGCCGTGCATCCGTTGATCGTCCTTGGCCATCACTCGTCTCCCATGTCGTCGGTGTCGACCGGCGCGCCCAGCGCGCGGGCGGCGGCCGCGACCTGCTCGTCGGTCGGCGGCTCGGGTAATTCCTTGCCGGCGCCGAGCGCGTCGTCGGGTATGCCGGGGCCGGTGCCGGCGATGGTGTCGTCCAGCGGGCGGGCGTTGATGCCGCCACCGCGTTGATCGGTCATCCGCTTCGCTCCTTGTGCAAACGCTCGACCCGCCGAGCCGGTAAGACGTGAACGGGCAAGCGGCGGCGGCGTTCCAAAGACGGGGCGATGTCTTATCATGTACCGCGACCCGAAAAGCCGCTGAACCCTTTCGCGGGCAGGATGGTTGAGCGGCCGACGGCGGGCCTGACCGGGCTACCGCCTCGATTGCTGGGGAGGATGCTACGTGACGAGAAGCCACTGGGTACTGGCCGGATTGGCGCTCGCCGGGGTCGCGGGCGCAGCCGCCTGTGCCCAGGACGCCGGGCCGTTGACGCCCGTCGCGCGGTTCGACCACCAGGTCACCGGCGTCAGCATCGCCGCCGACGGCCGCCGCTTCGTCAATTTCCCGCGCTGGACCGACGATGCGCCGATCTCGGTCGCCGAGGTACTGCCCGACGGCACGCTCCGGCCCTACCCCGACGCCAAGTGGAACAGCTGGCGCAATGCCCGCGCCAGCGAGCTGTCGGTCGCCGACCATTTCGTCTGCGTCCAGTCGGTGGTGGCGGACGGCCAAGGCAATTTGTGGGTGCTCGACCCCGGCGCGCCGGGCAACGAGAAGATCCTGCCCGGCGCGCCCAAGCTGGTGAAGATCGACCTAGCCTCGAACCGGGTGACCAAGGTCATCCCCGTCGCGGAGGAGGTGGCGCTCCAGGGCACCTACCTCAACGACATCCGCTTCTCGCCCGACGGCCGCACCGGCTACATCACCGATTCGGGCACGCGCGGCGCGATCATCGTCGTCGACCTGGAGAGCGGCCGCGCGTTCCGCGCGCTCGACGGGCACCCCAGCACGCAGGTTGACAAGACGGTGACGGTCACGATCGACGGTCGGCCGCTACGCCGTCCCGACGGGCGTCAGCCCGCCTTCGCCGCAGATGGCATCGCCATCTCCAACGACGGGCGGACGCTCTATTATCAGGCGCTGACCGGCAAGACGCTGTACAGCATCGACACCGCCCAGCTTCGCCCCGACGTCAGCGAGGCGACGCGCGCCGCCGCGGTCAAGACCGTCGCCACCACCGCTGTCGCCGACGGATTGTGGATGAGCAAGGCGGGCGTCCTCTACATCACCTCGCCCACCGATAATTCGGTCAAGCGGCTGGCCGGTCGCGCGATGGAGACGGTGGTGACCGACCGCCGGCTGCGCTGGCCCGACACCATGTCGGAAGGCCCCGACGGCCGGCTCTACGTCACCGCCAGCCATATCCAGGACACCCAGTGGTTCACCCCGGGCGCGCCGCCGTCGATCCGCACCGAGCTGTTCTCGTTCGCGCCGACCTCGTGAGCGCCGCGCGTCGTACGATATCACGATCCTGAAAGGCTGACCCATGACCTACCTGCGCTACTCTCCCGATATCGAAACGCTCGAGGCCGACGAGCAGAAGACGATCGACGGCATCATCGAGGGGATGACCGGGCAGAGCGAGACGGTGGAGAAGCGCGAGGGCCATGCGGTGCGCGCGAGCCATGCCAAGAGCTCGGCCTGCGCCGTCGGCGAGATGACGGTAGCCGCCGACCTGCCGCCCGAACTGGCGCAAGGGCTGTTCGCGCGCGCCGGTACGCACCCCGTCGCGGTCCGCTTCGCGCAAGGGCCGGGCGAGACGCTGGGCGACCGGGTATCGACCCACCGCGGCATGTCGATCAAGGTCTTCGGCGCGGCGGGCGAGAAGCTGCCCGGGCATGACGACGACACGCAGGACTTCGTCCTCGCCAGCGGCCCGACCTTTCCGTCGGGCACCGCGCACGGGTTCCTGCGCGACGGCACGGTGATCGGCGGCGCGGCGGGGCTGCCCGAGCTGGCCAAGAGCGCGGTGTCGTCGCTGGCGCGCAATCTAAACAAAGTGATGACGGCGGTCGGCTCGCCGTTGCCGTTGGCCGACTTCTTCGGCCATCCGTTCAGCCATCCGCTGAACGACAGCTATTTCAGCCAGGCGCCGATCCGCTTCGGCGACCATGTCGCCAAGCTCGGCGCCTTTCCCGCCTCGTCGGCGCAACACGCCCTGGTCGACTGGCGGCTCGACCCGCACCAGGACGAGGACGGCTTCCGCCACGCCAGCGTGGCCTTCTTCGGCGAGCATGACGTCGTCTTCGAGCTGCGCGCCCAGCTCTGGACCGATGCCGAGACCCAGCCGATCGAGGACGCCTCGGTCGAATGGCCGACGCGGGACAGCGAGTATCGCACGGTGGCGACGATCCGCCTGCCGCGGCAGGACGCGTACAGCCCGGCGCGCCAGCGTTACTTCGACGAGGTGATGACGTTCCGCCCGGCGCACAGCCTGACGGCGCACCGCCCGCTCGGCGGCGTCATGCGGGCGCGGTTGCAGGTGTACCGGGCGCTGTCCGACTTCCGCCACCGCGAGAACGGCGTCCGGGCGGAGAACCCCGCCGGCATCGACCGGATCCCCGCTTGATCGCGGCCGCAACTTTTCCCCTGACACGACCGCCGTCGCCGGCTAAGCTTCTGAGGTAGCGGGAGTTCGGTGATGGTGCGTCGGCGTTTCGGATCGGTGGTGGCGTTGGCGGCGATGTTGTCGGCCTGCGGTGGCGGTGGGAGCAGCACGGGCAGCACCGTCGGCGGCGGGTCGAGCGGCGTGGTGCCGACCACCCCGGCGCCGGCGCCCTCGCCGACGACGGCCCCCGTCGCCAGCTGCGGGCTGCGCGACCGGCAGAACTGGGTCGCCGACCGGTTGCGCGAATGGTACCTGTTCCCCGAGACGCTGCCC
>CAXTRJ010000032.1:0-17337 GCA_964246585.1 uncultured Sphingomonas sp.
CGCCCCGCCGCGCCGCCACCGTCGCCCCGCCCGCGCCCGACTCCGGCGTCGTCGCCGTCACCGTCGCGGCGTCGGTCGGCGACTACCGCGCGGGCGACGAGATCTGGTGCCGCACGCTCGCCCCCAACGCCTTCGGCCAGGCGCTCAACCGTGACATCCTCGTCCCCCGCCCAACCGGACGTTTCTTGTTCGGTCGCCTGGTCGGGCGGGAAACAAGCGGAAGCGGCGTCAAACTCCACCTCATCCCCCCTGGCCCCGGCAGCCGGCAACAGGTCATTGCCGACCCACCCTGGATCGCCCAGGCGGTCCGCCTGGTGCGAGGGCTGTGATCGCCACGCTCATCACCGCGTTGGCGCTGTGGATCGCGCCCGCCCCGTTTCAGGCCGAGCCCGCCCGAGTGCTCCGCGGCTTCCCGCACGACGCCGCCGCGTTCACCCAGGGTCTGCTAATTGAAGACGGCCAGCTCTATGAAAGCACCGGGCGCGAGGGCCGCTCGACGATCCGCCGCGTCGACCTCGCCACCGGCCGGGTGCTGCACAGCGTCGCCATCCCGCCCGCGCTGTTCGGCGAAGGCATCGTCGCCTGGAACAAGCAGCTGTTCAGTGTCACCTGGCGGGGCGGGCGGGGCTTCCTCTGGTCGTTACCCGGCCTGCGTCGTACCGGTCAGTTCGCTTATTCTGGCGAAGGCTGGGGCATGACCAACGATTCCCGGTCGCTGATCCTGTCCGACGGCACCGCGACCCTCCGCTTCCTCGATCCGGCAACGCTGAAGGTCGTCCGCCGCCTGATCGTCACCGCCGATGGTCGCCCGCTGGCCCAACTCAATGAGCTCGAATGGGTGAACGGCGAGATCCTGGCAAACATCTGGATGACACCGCTGATCGCCCGCATCGACCCGATCAATGGCCGCGTGGTCGGCTGGATCGACCTGTCGGCGCTGGTGGCGAGCCTCGGCCTGACCGACCGCGACGCCGTCGCCAACGGCATCGCCTACGACCGCCGGTCGCGCCGTTTGTTCGTCACCGGGAAAAACTGGCCTAGCCTTTTCGAGATCGCGCTTCCGACGCGCGGTAGCAGACGGTGAGGCGCTACGGAGCGCGCGCAACCTGCAATCGCTACTCGGCTAAGGCCAGTGAAGTCGTTTCCAGGACGCGAAGGCGTTGATCCCGATCACGGGCCGATGGACCGGATGTACGTGACCGAGCTAGTCGCCAATCAGTTCCGCATGAGTCAGGCTCGCGACAAGCTCAACCGCCACCGCATTCAAAGCGAGTGCTGCGCGATCGATGCGCATCAGGGTGTCGGCCGCGAAGTTCGCACCGCTATGGCGCGCAGCGGCACCATGCTCGAAGGTATTCCCGCTGACGAACATACGGCATCGTCGAGCGGCGCACGAAGTCCGAACCTCCACGCCACGCGCTCGACGGCACCGAAGCAAAAAGCCTGTTCGGGCCGCGCGAACCGATCAAGAACAACGAATGAAGCCGCTCGCGCCTCCTCCAGGCGGTATTCTAGTCGCCTCGCGGCAACCCAGCTCTTAAGCTGGGCCAAGTGTCCTTGGATTTGGTGGCGCTGACCCTACCACACTTTCCTTCTACGGGCAGGTCGAACAAGCTTTAATGCCCCCAACCGTGCCCCCTTCAAAATTGCTCGGCATCCGTCCAGGGAGGAACCGGCCTGCGTCTAACGCATACGACCCAGAATGGCGTCGAGCGGATTACCGCTCCCGCCACCGCCGGCAAGCATGCCTCCCAGGCCGCCCAATCCTCCGCCGCCACCGCCACCGGCGAGCGATCCGAGAACTGCCTCGAGGCCGCCCCCTCCAGCATTGCCGGCCATGTGCTTGGCCGCCATCGCCGCGACCACAGGCAGCATCGCCTTCAGCACCTGGCTTGAAACGCCAGACTGCCCAGCTGCATGGTCGGCGACCTGCCGGCTCACGTCCTTGCTGCCGAAGATGTGTCCGAGGATGTCGTTACCAGCGGCTGCGTCGGGGTGGTCGATGCCAGCGGCCGCGTTCTCGACCGGGGCGAGACTGCCGGCCTCCGCACGTTGCTGGAAGCCGCCGTTTATCGCCGGCATGAGCGAACCCATCGCCGACTTGGTCTGCTCCGGGCTGAGGCCGAAGCGGGCTCCCAGCGAGCCCATGTCCATTCCGCTCGATCCAAGGATCTGATCCAAGCCCTGCATCTACTTATTCCTTACGCCAGTACCTGAACATTCAACGACGGATGGCAGTGAAGGGTCCGCGAAATTCAAGCCTCCCCCCCAGCTCGGAGCTGATGACGAACCCGACCTTGCTCGGCCCGCACGATCTCGACCGCCTTGGCGATGACCGCCAGTTGCTGAGCCGTCCCGGTCGGCGTCAGCCGAAACTCATCGACGCCGCCTCTTCGGAACGGTAGGAACTGCGGCCTTATGAACAGCGAGAATGGGTATCGGCGACTGGTTTACGCCAGTGTAGCCAAGCCGGACGGTGGTCGACGGGATCACGTCGAAATCCTGCGGCAGTCCCGCGCCAACAACGGTCTTGACGGTATATCTGGTTTTTTGTGGACCGACGGTCGCGGCTACCTGCAAGTCCTGGAAGGCGCGCCAGAGGCTGTTTTATCGGTGCTGGGACGGATCACTGCGGACCCCAGGCATTTTGATCTCAGGATAGTGAGCGATGAGCTCGGGGTAGAACGAGCGTTCGGTGATTGGACTATGGCAAGCCTGAACTCGGAGCGAGACGTTCCGATGTTGCGTGAACGCGTCAGCCGCTTCCTGCACGATGCTCCGGACGATGTGCGGACAGCATTCGGCGAAGCGGGCCTTTGAAGCCGGCACGCGGACATAAATGTCTCGCGGCCTGTTCAGCACTCCGTCGACGACGGAAGGCACGATTGTGAACCGCTTCCACTTCCAAGTTCGGACCGAGACCCACGCTCTTCTTGCGGAGGGGGGCGAGCTATCATCCAAGGAGGAGGCGAGGGCCGAGGCCGCGCGCCGCATCGGCACTCTATTCACAGAGCACGCCGCTCAGCTTTGGGTGGACGAGGACTGGCGCATGGACATCACAGACGAGAAGGGCTTGATCCTCTATGTCATCCAGATCTCGGCGATGAAGACAGCCGCCACGTCCAACTGACGTTGCTTGCCAGCGACAGCTTCCCGATCGCCTTGCACCAGCGGGCGTCGGTGACGCCCGTCGCGCCAACGATGATCGTGACCAGCAGGTCGCGGAGTTCGTCCGGCGTTTGGACGGTCGCGGGCATGGTGCGCTCATATGCGAGCTGCGGTTAAGATCGCCTGTCGGCCCTCTATGGCGGCAAACGCCCACTTCCGGCCGGTCGCGAAGGCGATCGGCGTCGAATCTGAGCCGTGAGGCGCGCAGCTCAAAGCGGCCATAAAGAACATACTAGCGAGGCTAGGCCGCCATATCAAACAGCTTGAAGGCGGGTTCGTAAATTTCGGCTTCAAGCATCTCTAAATGCCGTTCCAAACGGGGTACGAGTATTTCGACGGACGCCGCATAGCCCGCGAAATCGTCCTCGATTGTTCTACTGTTCCATAGGGCGACGTGCTGAGAATAGCGCAAGCGTAGCTCGCGATCCTCATCCGTGACACGCTCGAAGGCGGCGATCTGCCTGCGTTTGGCGGGATCGATCTGCGAGAAGATGGATTGTTGCATCGTAAGCTTCTCACGCACGACATGGGCGAGGTTCATACGAAGACGGCCGAGGTCGGGCGCCTCGGGGTTGGTCCTGACGGCATCGAGCAAGGCGTTTGCCGCCTTCATGATCTCCTGGTGGTTGTTCCTGACGATCATAAAAAGCGACATGATATCGGTCTCCAAACTGAGCCGAAACGATAGGTAGAAATCCTTGCTGAATGCTTGCATGGAGGATTGTCGATTTCTGCATATGGCGTGCTCCGGCCCTAAGCGGACGTTCCGCCTCCCACCACTCCCGGCCGTTCGCGATCGGCAAAGCGGACGGACCGGATACGCCCCACTTGCGGACGTTCCGCTTGGCGCTACTATATCCGCCTTGGAGGCAAGCAATGAATCGTGCCAAACTCGCGTTCAGCTTCGCAAAGGGAGCCGCAATGGGTGCCCTTATGGTTCACGTCGGCGTCAGGTTGGTTTCGGCGCTCGCATAACTCTAAGTCCGCCCTCCGCCAATCCCGGACGCTCACGATCAGCTCCGTCACGCGCTTCCTGCCGCTAATATGGCGGGGTCCGGGCCGCGCACGTCTGCACACGGCCCGGCACCCGTTCAGTAGGTCACGACTCTCCACCGGCGCCACCAAGCCGGAATAGCGCGACGCCCGCCCAGATTACCCGGGCGGGCGTCGCGATACCAACGGCAGGCTGCTTCTTTAGGGAGAAAAGTAGCCGTCGGCCGGCATTACTCCTGACGGGCAGGTGTGGTTCCGGCGCTACATCAAGGGATGGCGTTCTCGGATCGCGGGTGGCAGGATCGGTGCGTCGCGGCGGGTTGTCCTCCATTCCGACCCGTCGCGGCAACTTGGCCCGATCTCCGCAGCGGCCAGTCGCGTTATAAATTCCGGCTATCGCGTCCGGTGCCAAGGCGATCACGAAACTCGCGGGCACTCTGCCCGTTGCGTTCGTCGCGACCAGCCCAGTCTTCCTTGGTCCGACAGACGCGTTTGCCGCCCAAAATGCTTCCAGTTGGCGCTTCCTTGCGACAAATCTTACTCTCTTTGGCGGGCTTCGGCGCGGGCGCGTCCTGAGCCGAAACGGTGGCGGACATATTAAGCGCTGCAATTGCGGCAAGCCAAATGAGCTTCAATTTCGATCTCCTGCTACGAGTTTCGCCGCAGATATTAGCTACTGCCGACCGACTTCGCTAGTGGCGGGGATGATGGCGAGGTTGGCGCGGAGCCATGTCCAGGCGGTGAGGATCATGGCTTTCTCCAGCCGGCGGGTTCGGGCTGGCGATCGGCGTTGAGTTGGACAGCGCCGTCGTCATGCCGGTCCGGTCCGCGTGTTCCCAGATCGACTTCACCACGCCAATGACCTCGCGGAACGACAGTAGCAGCGCGGTGAAGAGTCCGGCGTCGGCGAGCGGCACCTTTCCATCGGGCGTGACCTTCGCCATCGCTGCGTCGAAGGTGTGCATGATCAGGTAAAGGATCGCGATGGCGAGGACGGTCATCGCGATGACGCCGGCGAGCTGGAGGCGTCCGGTCATGCCGACGCCTCCGCCAGCTTCACATGATAGGCGAACTGACGGAAGCCGGGTCCATTGTACCGACTGACGAACGCGATGCAGCTGTCAGCATCGCCCGGCCGACAAGCGCGAAGCTCGTCTTCCAGCCCGTTCGCGCGAACAAACCGCACGAAGCTGTCGAGATGCGCCGCCTCGCTGACCGTGAGGGCCATCGCCATGTCGAACGCCGATGGATAGCCGAGCTCGACCGCGTTCTCGCCCAGCACCTGGAACGCACCCCAGCTCGACGCCATGAACGCCGCCTCGGGGTCGAGCGCACACGCCGCCGCTAGCTTGTCATATTGCGCCGAGAACGCGCCATAGCCGCCGGGACCATAAGACGGCCCAGACAAGGCCGGGTGCGTCGCGTCGAACCGGCCTTCCGGTTCCGTGCTGCGCCGAAAGACGTGGCGCTCGTACAGGATCGACGGACGGCCATCGATGTCGAACGCGCCGCGCGGAGCTTCCACCTTGCGGACGGCGCGGATCATCGCCACCGGAACGCGAAGCTCGGCCGCCACGCGGTCGAAGTCCGACGCGACCAGCGCCGACGCTTTCAGGTTGGACAGGCGGGCGAGCAGCGCCGCCTTGCTGGCAGGGCCAAACTTGCCGTCCGGGATGACACCGAGACGACTTTGCAGGCCGGCGACGGTGAGGCGCTCCGGTTCAGGCTTGGCCCCCAGCGCCGCCATGATCGCCGCCCCGGTGCGAGGCCCCCACACGCCGTCCGGGGTGACACCGACGTGGCGTTGCACGGTTGCTAGGCTGGTCATTCGCCTACTCCTGGTCGGGTGATCCGCTCGACGAGGTCGCCGTCGGGTTCTGGCGGCATTACGAAGGCGGCCGGCTGCACCTGGTCGAGCAGCATCCGCGCTTGGCGGGCGACCTCGTTGCCGGGCGACACGCGTTCCAGCTCGTTGATGACCAACTTGAGCACGAACTCTTGCTGCCCCAGCCGGATCGTCTGCGCCGCGATGTGCGTCTCATTGATCGTCAGTCGACGACCGTCGTTGATCCGGCCTCGCTTCAGGTCGTTGATCTCTTTCCAGAGTTCGTCGCGCACCTGTTCATCCGCGCCGATCTCCAGCTCCCGCATCTTCGGACGGCCGATCACGTAGAGCCGCCAGATGCCGAACACCCCGATGACGCAGAGCAGCCACCCGCTAATGGTGCTCCGGGCGAGCGCCGCGGTGAACGCCGCCTCCATCAACGGAGCACCGGCGCGCGGGGTCGATCATGCGTGGGCATGGCGGTCAGTCCTTTCGGTACAGGGATGGGGCTAGAGCAGCGCCGCGACGGCGAGCGCGACCAGCGCCAGGCCCGCCGGGATGGCGATCGGCAGGCAGCCCGAGCGCGTGGCGGCGAGGGTCACGCGAACATCGCCTTTAGCCGGGCCGGCGTCGTGACCGCCACGTCGGGGTCATTCTTCACGAGGTCGATCAGCGCCGGCAGATTGGTCAGGTTGTTGTGAAAATTGAACCGGGCGACGCCCTTGTTCGCCTTCGCCTGGGCGATGTGCGCCGCGAGGTAGCCCGCCGGGTTCGTGAACTCCGCGTTGAGACCGCGAACGACGCTCGTATCTCCCGGCGGGTAGGTCTCGCCCAAGGTGATCGGAGGGGGAGCCCCATTCGGGTTCTTATGAGTGCGGACCTCGTCGAAGTTCTGCTTGTACGGCAGGGCCAACGGATGCTCCGGCCCGATGCTGCTGTGCCACGATCCCGCATTGCTGCCGACGAATCCCCAGGCCGCGTACTGCGCCTTCATCGCGTCGATGTCGGCCTGGGTCATGGCGATGTTCTCGCCCGTCCACGCCTGATACGCGATCTCCGCGCCCGCCGCCTGCATTTCGAGCAGCTGCGCCAGGGTGCACCTACCCGGTGCGCCGAGATCGACCTGTATCGCGCCCGGGTAGATCACGAACGGCAACCCGGCCGCTTGCAGCAGCGGGAACGCGGTCGTGTAGAGGCTGGCGTAGATATCGTCGAAACCGATGATGGCGGCGGCTTTGATCATCGGGTTGGGCTGGTACCGGAGCGCGCCGATGCGAAACTTCACCACCGGCACGGACGCCTTTGATCGAACCGTGATCACCACGCGGTTGATCGCCGCGAGGTTCGCCCCGGTCCCCGCCAGCGTGAGCTGCGCCGTGGCGATGCCGAGCCGTAGCTTGCGACCTGGCGTGGTGTCGTTCGCGGCCTGCGTGGTCACGCTTTTCAGCGCGCCGATGCCGGCCCCGAACGGTTCGAGCTGGTGATAGTTCGCGGACGGCGCGGCGGCGGTGCCAGCCGAGTGCAGCTGGATGCTGAAGCGGTCGAGATTGGTCGCCCCGCCCATATATTCGAGCGGCTCGAACGCGAAGCTTAGGTGGCCCCCCGTCATGTCGACCGGCTGACCGAGCGGCGCGGCGAGGTCGATGGTGTGCAGCGTCGCGGCGACACCGGTGTATTGCAGCACGGTCGCCCCGCCGAAGGTCGGATCGTCGTTTGCGACCTCGGTAAGGACGCCGGTCACCGGCAGAGGCGGATTGTGGATCGCGCTTCGCGACGCATAGGGGGCGATCGTGATGGGAACGGGGATTTCCGGGAGGGGCGCGGGTGCACCGCCGAGCAGTTGCCCCCGCCCGATGCGCCCGACCTTGCCGATGCGCCCGATCATCACGCGGCCCAGACGTGGACGACGTGCCCCGCTTGCACCGCGCACGACCAGCCGTCGCCCGCGACCGTCGCCCG
Source organism: uncultured Sphingomonas sp. (assembly GCA_964246585.1). Classification (GTDB taxonomy): domain Bacteria; phylum Pseudomonadota; class Alphaproteobacteria; order Sphingomonadales; family Sphingomonadaceae; genus Sphingomonas. The sequence goes on from CAXTRJ010000032.1 coordinate 7,946, forward strand.
CGCCTGCTTGACCGCGTCGGTGGCATCGACGGGCCCGGCGTATATCTTCACCCGCGCGCCGTCGGTGATGCTAAGCGCGACGTAGCGCGTCGTGCTTTCCACCGCCATCTGAGCGGCCGGGAATGCCGCTGGCACCGCCGCGATATCCACGCGGTCCTGCGAGCAGACGCCGGTGAAGCACTGGCCTCCGTTACCATAGCCGCCGAAGTCGAGGCGGTCGAAAGGGTTGATCGATGCAGGCATGGCTGGCGCTCCCCTGATGAGGATGGTTGAGGACGGTGGTAGTAAGTGGACCGGGCACTCCGCCGTGACCCGATGGCTTGGCGCCTAGAAGACCGTGAGACCGCGTCGGCTCATGCGGATCTTCGACCGCAGGTAGACCGCCTGAAGTTCGTCCAGGCTGAGCGCCCGATCCGGCCAGACGATCATCTCGGCCGCCTCGATGCCGTACAGATAGCCCGCCGAGGTGATCGCGCCGTTGCCGAGCGCAATCTTGCGCGAGCCGATCGTCTTGGTCACCGGCGCCGGCAGCTGCGGCGCGAGCCCGCCGACGTAGTAGATTTGCGAGATCGGGTTGCCGTCGCTGGTGCTGCCGTCTTGCGAGATCGCGCCGAAGAACCAAGTGCCGGGGGTGATCACGGTGTGCCCAGGGATCGCCACCGCCGCGCCCTGACGTGTCCGCATGCTGATCGAAGTGCCGAGATCGAGCGCCTCGCTGCCGCCCTCGCCGGCGGTAGCGGTCGTGCTCGACACCAGCGGCCGCCCGCTGCCGGCCGGCGGCGACACCCCGCGCTTGACGACAAAGGTCACCGTCATCGTCAGCGCGTCGTCGAAGATCGTGCGCAGCCCGTTGACGCCACCGTCGGGCATGGTGAGGCTCTTCGCGTTGTGGGTCGGCGCCGCCCCGGCCGGCGTCAGCACGGTGTCGGTCAGCCGTCCCCGCAGGTTGGCCGGTCCGGCCCGGTCGAACAAGAAGTGGTCGCCGGCATCGGTCTCGTACTCGGGCAGGTTCGGGATCGTCTGCCAGTCGTAGGTCGGCAGCGCCGGGTTGGCGGTCACGACGGGCAGGATCACGCAAGGTGTGGACATGGCTGGCTCCTAACTCTGGCCGAAGATGATGGCGCGCTCGCACTGAACGCGGCCGATCGGGCCGCCGCCGCGACTGAAGTACAGCTTGCTCCGCGACCCGGCCTGCGTCGCGATGTAGGTCGCCCCCCCGCCGAGATAGGCGAAGGGCGCCGAGCTGATCGACCGGATCGTCAGTCCGTTCGTCGGGTTGCGCAGCGTCACGTCGCGCGCCGCGCCGAGCGCCGTGTCGGCGTTGATCATCGGGTCGACGGTGTAGGCTTGCCCGTCCGCGGTGACCTGCGTGTAGCCCGACGTCGTGTTCGGCGTGACGGAGCCGATCTCCATCCCGATCATCATGCTGCCCGCGCTTCCGGTCGAGGTGAGCGTCAGCCGCTCGTGCAGGACGCCGCCGGCGTCGATCTCCAGCGAGTACAGCACGTCGCACGTGCCGCCGTCCGACCAGGTCAGGCGCGACAAGCGCTCCATCCGGAAGCTGTCCAGGCGGGCCACGACCGTGAAGTCGGGCCCGACCGACCAGATCAGCTGCTCGCCGCCGTGGTAGGAACCGGCGAAGCGGACGACGCCGCCGCCGACGTTGCGCGACACCGCGTAGTCGACCGCGCCCAGGCCAGTCTCCAGATTGTAGGCCACCATGCCCACTGGCGGCGACCCGGTGAACGCCGGCGCGGGATCGTCCTCCAGGCTGGCGATCCTGGCTGTACCGGTGCGTCGCCACGGTTCGTACGGCGCGCCCGTGTCGGCCGCGCCCGCCCCGCCGAGATTGCGGGAGAAGCGATGCGCCAGCGCGCCGCCTCCGCCCGGGCGAGGCGTGATAAGGTAGGCGGTGTTGGCGCCGGCCGGCTTGATGCGCATCGCGCCGCCACCACCGCCGCCCGCACCGCCGAACAACGCACCGTCGTCGAGCCACACGCCTTGCAGGACCTGGAGATCGAACGACAGCGCGGTCGGCTGCAACCGTCGACCGTTGACCAGCAGCGGCTCGACGATGACGAACTCATCCGCCAGCGCCACCGCGGGGGCCGTGTCCGGCGCCAGCGGCGAGAACGGCTCGCCGGTGTCGAGCCACGTGCTCTCTAGCACCTGCAAGTCGAAAGACAGCGTCGCGGGCTGGAGCGGTCGGTTATCGACTAGGATCGGCCCGGCATCGAACACGAACCCGGCGAGGTCTTGCGAATGACCCAGGACGAGCGCCTCGAGCGCGGACGAGCGAGGCGTGTACTCGGAATCGTCGTCCAGGAAGTATCCCGCAAGCGGCTGGAGGTCAAAGGACAGCGCGGTGGGTGCCAGCAGTCGCCCGCCGACCACGATCGGAGGCAGGTCGAACGCGAAGCTGCCAAGCTCGCGCGCGTGGTCCTGCACGGTCGCTTCCAGCTCGGCCGCGCGCGGGGTGAAGAAGCTGCCGTCGTCGAGGAAGTGCCCGGCAAGCGGCTGGAGGTCGGCAGACAGCACCGTCGGAGCGAACGGCCGATTGCCAAACGAGATCGGCGGCACGTCGAAGGCGAACCGCGCCAGCTGGCCCGCATGCGCTTGGCCGCGCGCCTCGACAACGCTCAGCCGGGCGGCGAGCTCGGCGATCGCCGCGTCGATCGCGGCCAGCGCGGGCGAGAACTGCTCGCCGGTGTCGAGGTAGAGGCCCGCCAACACCTGCAGGTCGAACGAGATCGCAAGCGGCTGCACCAGTCGGCCACCAACGCTGATTGCCGGAAGGTCGAACGCGAAGCCGGCCAGCTTGCGCGAGTGGTCCAGGATCGTCGGCGACGGGACGGACGGCATCGCCACGCCCGTCGGCGCGAGCAGCTGCTCGGCGATCCGCGCCGGCGACGGCACCATGCGAGTGAAGCCGGTGCTGTCGGACAGCGGGAACAGGCCATCGGCGTACGGACCGCCATCGGCCGCGCCGCCGAACCAGGCCGCCATCTCGACCTGGGTCAGCGTGCGCCGGCCGAGCAGATCGGTGATCGCCGCGAGGATCTGCGCGTCGATGGTCATGCCGCGCTCCTCATTTGCCGATCGCCAGCCAGTCGAAGCCGTCCAGCGTCATGTTGTCGCTGGTCGCCGCCTGGGTTTGACAGGTCGCGCCGTACAAGGTCGGATCGCCCACTAGCTGTAACCACAAGTCACGCGATGACGAGAATGAATTGACGTGCGGCGTCAGGATCACCGAGTTGACTTGGTTCGGGAACGGGATCGGGAACACAATTGAGAACGGCACTTCCCGGTTGATCGTCTCACGCAGCTTCCCGCCCTGCATGATTGGCCCGCCCGGTATCTTCATGTACCACGAGTTCGGGTCGAACGACTGCTGTCCCTCGCCAGCAAATTTGTCGACCAGCGCGCCATAGGTGATGGTATCCGCTTCAAAGTTGGTGGCCTTCACCTTGTCACCGACGATTGAGAATGGCTTTATCGGGTTGCCGCCGTTCGGCGTTACAAAGTTGAAGCTGTCCGCGACGAAATTGAGTTCGCTGGTCTGGCTGGTGACAACGCCGGCGATGCCGGCAATGTACGTCTTGCCGTCACCGGCCACCTGCGCGCGCAACACGAAGCGCGCGTAGCCGCCAGCGTCGGTCGCGAACGCCTCTTCCAGGGTCGTTACGCTGGCGCTGACGCCCCCGACGATCGCGCCGAGATCGCTCAGGTTCTGCGCTAGGGTTCCGGTCGCGCCGTAGAGCACGCCGATGTTGGTCACCATGTTGCCGAAGTCGATCGAGGTCTGTCCGGCGATGGCGTACAAGTCGTCGACATTCGTGTTCAGCGTACCGATCGACCCGGTGTAGCCGGCGAAGAGGTCGGCGAGCGTCGCGTTGCCGGCCTTCACCAGCGATAGGTTCAGCGAGAAGCCGGTCCCGTCGCCGGTTTCCGCGCCGAGCAGGTCGACTTTGCTCGCCAGCGCGGTCGTCGCGGTCCGCTGCTCCTGGCGAAACGACAGGAACGACGTGGTGACCGGCTGCCCCTCGACAAGCGTCCGCACGTCGAACACCAGCAGCAGATCATCCTGCCGCAACGACAGCGCCAGGCTCGCCTCGACGTTGATGTCGGTTGTGGCGACGAGGTCCGCCCCTGGTCGACCGGCGACCGCCACAGTGTCCTTCGACGTGTTCTCCCCGGTGACGTCCGCATTGTCGGCCGGCTTGGTGCCGGTCGGATCGGCGATGTCCGGCCAGTTCACCCCCGCGCCGAGCGGCGCGACCTTCGCCGCGGCGCTCAACCCCTCGATCGACAGCGACAGCTTGCTGACCGCCTCCCCGACCTCGATCGAGAAATCCTTGAAGAACCCGTAGACGGTAAGGCTGTCCACCCCGACCTGCCCAATCCACAGCGAGGGCCGCGCGCGCACCGCCGCGATCCGGTTCGCTACGACGTCGAGCGCGTCCGTGCGGATCAGCGAGCGCGCGGTCATACGCTTGGCCCAGGCGCGCTGGACGACGGTCACCTCGCCGAAGTCGTCCACTTCCTTGCGGCTGTAATCGGTGATGCCGGCGGTCGGCGACGCTTCCGTCAGCCCAAGCCCGACGAGCCGGCCGATCAGCAGCGTACCGACCGACACTTCGCCCGCGCCGGCGATCGTCACCGCAACCTGCCCGGCGGTGGCCGGCAGATCGAGGAACGTGATCGCGCCGACGCCGGCCGCTACCGTGCGGTCATAGCCGGGTGCCTGCACCCGCACCGTCGCCGCGACCACGTCGAGCAGCGCGACCGCGTTCACGGTGCCGGCATTCAGGGTCACACCGATCAAGCCCGTGGCGGTGGTGACCGAGCCCAGCGCCTGGTCGAACATCGCCCAGCGGTTTGTCGGGCCGACATCGAGCCACTTGCCAGACGCTCCCGCCGGATCGTCTCCGACGTTGGTATCGGCGACGCTCTCGTAGATCCTGTGCGTCGACGTCCGGATGACCCGCGCGCCGGTCGGGTAGCTGGTCGCCGCCAACCACTCGGGATGATCGGCTTCGGCGACGTTGCTCGCCGCCAGGACGCTGTTCGTGACGATGACCGGCTGGAGCAGTTGGAGCGTCGAGGGCTGGTTGTCGGGCGCGGGGTCGACGCCCGTGTCGGCGGAAAGCTCGGACGCGGCCAGTCCTTCGACCGTCAGGGTGCAGTAGCTGATCGGAGAACCGGCCAGGTCGAGCGCGAAGTCCTTGTAGAAGCCGCGCGCCGCTAGCCATGCGTAGCGGTCGTCCGCGACCCAACGCGCCGGCGTGGCCCGCAGGTCGGCCATGCGGCGCTGGAGCGCGTCTGCTTCCTCGAACGGCACCGCCAGGCGAACCGACATGCGCCGGGCGAACCCGCGCTCTACCACCGTCGTCACGCCGAACTCGTCGGTAACCCGTCGGCTATAGTCGGTGATGCCGATCGTCGGCGTCGTCTCGGTCGTACCGAGCTCGATGACCTCGCCGGCCGCTGTCTCGACTCTCACGCCGCGCTCGCCACGCTGATCGCATCGCCACCGCTCGCGGCCGTTACGTCGTCGAGCCGATTTGCGGCGCGGCCGGTGTTGCTGGCGATCGTTGCGAGCGCGGCGGTCAGATCGCGACGCATATCGGTATTCTCCTCACGCATCTTGCGAAACTCGGCCGCCATGTCGTCGTTCGCCGCCGTCGGCGCCGAGGTCGCCTGCGACGCGGTCGCCGCCGCCGACAGCGCGTCGACGTTGCTCAAGCCGCCCATCATGCTCAGCGCGGCGACCGCCCCGTAGGTCGCCTCCAGGCTCGCCGCCGTCTGCGCCTGCACCCGGTCCAGCTCCTGCCGGCTCGTGGCCGCCAGCGCCGCCGCCGCGAGCAGCGCCTGAGACAACCCGGGCAGGCTCTTCGCCGCGTCCTGGTCGCCCGCGCGCGCAGCCGAGTTCGCCGCGTTGAACTGCCCCATGAGCGACGCGAAGCCCGTGCCGCCACTGGCGTCGGTGATGCCGCGAATGCGCCTCACCTCGTCCATGATGCCGTCGCCGACCGACGCCCACGCTTGGCGCAACTGGTCGGCCGCCTTGGCCGCTTCCTGCGCGTCCTGGACCGCGTAGATCTGCATCTGGAGCGCGCGGTTGCTGCCGTCGAGCTTGGCGAGGTCGAGCGCCCGGATCGCGGACGTGTCGCCGCGCAGCTCCAGCAGCCGCCGTTCGAGATCGCGCCGCTCGCTGGCGATGTCGGCCGCGCTCTTGGCCCCCTCCATCGACGATTGCAGGTCGGCGAACGCCGGCGCCAGCTGGAGCAGCGTCGCATAGGTGGCCCGCCCCGCGTCGGTGGTCAGGTTCTGTGCCTCGACCAGCTGGCGGAAGCCGGCCAGCGTGGCGGGGACGCCCAAACCGAGGCTGTCGAACACACGCCCGAACTGCGCCGCCTTGGCCGTCGCCTGCTCTTCCTTCGAGTAGAACGCCTGGAAATAGGCGTCGACCGCGCCGGTGAAGTCGCCCACGCTGTCGAACTGATCCGCCAACGCGAGCTTCGCGTCGATGCCGAGCGTCCTGGCACCCGCGCCCAACTGGTCGACCGCGGTGGTGACCGCCTCCAGCGTCGACGCGACCCGCACCAGCGTCTCGAACGCGCCCTCACCGACCTTCTGGAACCGGTCGAGGCCCGGGAAGGCGGCGTTGGCCATGTTGTCGGCCGCCGCGCCGAGGATCGCCGACAGCTTCTCCTCGATCTGCTCGCCCGTCAGGCCCTTCAGGTCGATCTTGCCGATATCGATCACGAACCCGCGCAGGCGGTTCTCGACCTCGCCGGTCGCGGCTCCGAGCGGCCCGGCCGCCGCCAGGATCGCCGCGTCGAACTGCCGCAGGATCAGCGTGAACTGGTTTTCCAGCGTCGGGTTGGCCGCAGCGTATTGGGTCGAGGTCGACTTGCCGGTCGTGATGCCGAGAAACTTCTTCGTCTTCTCGACGTCCGAATAGGTAGACGCATCGAACCCGCTGTCGAGAACGCTGCCGAGCGACTGGGGCCCGCCATACAGGCCACTGCCGATGACGCTGGTCTTGCTCCCGAACAGAGAGGCGAGCGCACCGCCGAACACGGGCACGATCGCCTTCAGCACTGACCCAACAGCGTCGGTCTTGAACCCTTCCGTCACGCCAGCGCTGGCGTTGATGTCGCCCGCCCGGACCAGCACGGACGCCAACCCCCCGATCTGATCCTCGATCGACCGCAGCGACCCGGCCATCTCGCGCGCGTAGACCGATGTCGTCGTGTCGACCTCGCGCAGCGCGTCGATCGCCCGGGTGATGCTCTCGCTCTTGGCGTCGCTGTCGCCCAGCACGGTACCGGTGCCGGTGTTGCTGGCCGGCAGGCTGTTGTTGCCGCCGCCGAACCCGCCCGCGACCGAGACGCCGATCGCCGCCAGCGCGGCGACCGTGGCGGCACCCGCCGCGAGGTTGGCCGGGAAGGGCAGCGACTTGATCGCGTTGACCACCGCCTCGGTCGCCGCCGCCGCCGTCCGCGCCACGCTGTTGGCGATCCTCGACCCGGTCTCGATCGCGTCCTGCGCAATGGCGCGAACCGACATCGCGAACTCGATGGCGCGGAACACCTTCTCGGCCGTGGCGAGGGCCTTGTAGCCGTCCGAACCTTCCTTGAAGAAGCCTCTTGCCGCCGCCGTCATATCGACGAATGCGCCAATCTGAAGCGACGACGATCGGATCGCGTGGAGTTGTTGCTCGCGGGCGACGCGCGCCTGATCGTCGCCCGCCCGCAAAATCGCGGCGTCATGCTGCTGTTGGAGCCGCGCCTGGTCGGCGTAGTAACCGGTCATCACGGTGAGCGTCTCGCCGATCGCCGCGCCGGCTGCGCCGAACGCGTCCGCCATGCCGCGTGCGGCGCTCTGCGCGCTCTGATCGATCGTATCGAACAGATCGGCGGTATGGCTCAGCGAGGCGTTGTAGCTGTCCTGCGCTTCCGTCAGCGCCTGCTGGCCGACCGCGACCTCGACCTGCTGGTCGATAAATTCCGCGCCCTTCTGTCCGGTCCAGTTCAGTCGCTCCGCCTCCTGCGTCGCCCGCAGGGTCGCTAGCGCCCGAACCCGCGCCATGTCCGTCGCACCGACTAGACGCAGTTCCTCGCGAAGCTCCGCCAGCCGCTCGTCGCCGGTCGCCATCGCCGAGTTGAATCGCGTGGCGTTCTCCGCGTCTGTCAGCGTAAGGCGAACTGAGCGCTGGCCTTCCAGGGCCTTGGTGACCTGCTCGATGCCCTTCAGGTCGCCGATCGTCCGAGCGGCTTCCAGCGCGGCGAGCAGCGGCAGGTCGGCGAGCCGGTCGCGCATCAGCTCGGCCGCGCGCTCTGCTGGGACGGTTCCCGCCGCGACCGCCGCGTTGACCTGCTTCTGGACAGCCGCCTGGTCACGCATCGCGGCTGTCCCCTTCGCCGCGTCGCGGACGCGCTCGGCGATGGACAACCGGATTTGCCGGTCGACCGCCGCCTCGATGTCGCCGCGCTTCTTGATCGCGTCGCTCTCGGCTTTCACGCGCGCCTCGGCGATCAACGCCGCCGCGCCGGACACGCCGTAAGCTTCGGCCAACGCGTAGAGGTTCTTGATCTGCGCTTCGATCGCCGCAGCCTCGCGGGCGAGCCGCTCGGCGTGGCTATCCTTTTTTGGGGTACGATCCAGCTTCAGCTCGGCCGCTTGCTTCTGAAGGTCGGCGAGCTTGTTCGACGCGATCTGGTCGTTCACGGCGTTGCCGAAGCCGGTCAGCGCGCCGCGCGCTTCGGTGAAGGTGTCCTTGTAGGACTTCCCGATATCGCCGATGATGTTGCCGAACTCGCCGTTCTTCACGTTCTGTACGACGCTGCTGATGGCGCGGAACGTCCCGGCGAACTGCGCATAAAGCGCGGCCAGCGTGTCGCGCCCGGCAGTGGTCAGGAAGTCCATGGCATCACCGAACCACGCCTTGACCGACGCCATGTCGACGCCGACCCGCTGGGCGATCACCTGGAACGTCGCCTTGATCACGTCGCCGCTGGTGACCGACGTGTCTTCCAGCCGCTTGATCTCCTGACGGGTAAGCCCGAGGCTGTTGACCATGGCCGTCGTGTCGACGTCCGACACCGATCGCTGGAACAGCGCGAAGCCAGCGGCGATGGCGGCGAGAATGGCAACAAAGGGTACCGCCGCCGCCAACCAAGGCGCGAGCGCGCGCTTCGCGGACGCGGTCGCCGCATCTGACGCGGCGGCCGCCGCCAGTTGCGCCGCCGTCAGATGGCCGGTCGCGACGGCTGCGACTTCGGCGGTCGTAGCGGCACGGATCTCCGCCCCGGCGACCGCCGACTGCGCGGTAGCGAGGATGACGGCGGCCTCGGTGGCGGCGACCTCGGCGGCGGTCAGGGCGG
>CAXTRJ010000033.1:0-17237 GCA_964246585.1 uncultured Sphingomonas sp.
TGCCTCCTTCCACTCACTCGTGGATGATGCACCATCAAAGGCCGGGATCAAACACTTACGGTACCACCGGAGAACGGGCCGACCCTGGTTATCGAGGTTCCGTTCACCGTGAGGCGATTGATCGAGCCACCAGATATCGAGCTATCTTCGATTTCGGTCCAGTTGACTTCAACACGGGAATTACCTGTCCCGACGAGTTTTACTCCCGCTGGGAACCTATTTGTTCCGCCGACGACCCTGGGTTCGACTTTCACCCGTGTAGACTGGAAAAGATAACACGATCCCTCTTCCGCTGTGATTGTCAAGTTTTCAATAACGGGTGCTATACGACAATCACTGCAATTGAGAAGCGCGAGAGGACGCTTGCTACCGACAATTGCTACGTCTGATATGACTAGCCCGTTCTGATTACTTACATGAACACCCAATCCATTTCCGCCAGTCGCGCTGTTTACAAAACAGATAGCTTGCCCACCACTGATCAGCACTGAGCCGTTACCGTCGTGAATATGGTAACAAGCAAATGCGGAAGCTCCAGCGATCGCAACGTAGGGATCGCGGACCGTCACGACACCACCAGGTGCTACATTGAAAATTTCCAGTCCATTGAGCGAACAACCGTCCAAAACGGGATGATCAATGAATAAGTTAAGATTTCCCGTTGCTGACCCGCTCGAACCGGTACCTTTGACGATAATGCCAGTTTTGGTGGCGCTCGTCTCGAAATCGCGAACGAACGTGTCGGCGAAAGCTCCATCGGCGATCAAGCCCACCACGTCACCAGATACATTCAGGCCATACTCGGCAGTACACTTGTCAAGAGAGATCGAGGCGTTGCCCCCGGAACTCACGCCAGTCAGGGTACCATCGAGATAGTGCCCCCACCAAAAGTCGACTGGCCCGACGCCAGCCAACGATCTGATTGCTCGGCAGTCCAAAAACCGCGATGCGACCAGACCTCCGTAATAGAAATCGATTGCATGCTCGCTCGCAAAGACATGCTCAACTTCGGCGTTCAACAAATACCGACATCTAAGCCCAGCCGGTTGCTGTGAACCCTGAAATGAAATGTTTGGAACGCGGTCGCGAGTAAGCGTTACCGACGATAAAGTGACGTCTTTCAGGAAGGCATTGATGCCGCCGCTGGGCAACGTCGTGGGCCCAATCTGCAAAGTGTCTACCGTTGCACTTCGCACGATTAAGCGAGAGCCTTCTAACCGTGCTCGGGCTCGTCCCCTTTGACCGACCAGTTTCCGCTTCTCGACTAAAATCTTCAATGTGTCGGATAAGAAATAGTCGTCGTTCGCAAGGTTCGTCACGGGGCACAATGTGATCGCGGCTTGTAAGGCGGCCAGACAATCCGGGCCATTAGCCACCGCGCCGAACCACTCAGGCCGACCGTTTACCTGATCCCAAACGCGGGCGTAATACAATGACGTGCCAGCCGTAGCCGCGACGTACAGGCCCTGAAGCGGATCGCTAGGCGCCACACCCGCCCTGCAAATGAACAAACCCTCGCGCCCAAGCTCCGTGAGGAGAACCGCTTGCCCTGGGGCTGGAGACGGCAGAGCGGCCATCGCGGCACGGGTAGCGGCGGTTTGAACGTCGGCCATACACCCTCCTGTGCCAATCGCATCCGACCAGCGGCCTCGCGCCTGGTGGGCGCGACAGGGATTGAACCTGTGACCCCACCCGTGTGAAGGGTGTGCTCTACCGCTGAGCTACGCGCCCCGGAACCGGGATGTCGCCCCTAGACGGGCGCGGGTGGGGTGTCCAGTGGGAACGGGGCCTATCCGACGAGACGATGCCGCCTCTCGCTAGCCACCCCGGCGGAGGCAAGAGAGGCGACCGCCTCCGATGAGGCATCGTGACTGGGCCCCGGCCTTCGCCGGGGTGGCGCTTAGTTGATGGGTTGTCTGGCCCGTGAGGCCGCATCCCCGGCTAAGAGGGCAAGCGCATGCGCCCCTAGTTGACCGAATCCTTCAGGCCCTTGCCCGCCTTGAACTTGGGCTGGCTCGACGCCTTGATCGTCATCGGCTCGCCGGTGCGCGGGTTGCGGCCGGTGGACGCCTTGCGCTTGGAAATGGTGAAAGTGCCGAAGCCGACCAGGCGGACCTCGTCGCCCTTCTTCAGCGCGCCCGAGATGGCGTCGAACACCGCCTCCACCGCCTTGACCGCGTCGCCCTTGGTCAGCCCGGACGTGTCGGCGACCTGGCCGATCAGTTCCTGCTTGTTCATCAGTCTCGAACCCCCGTTATCGTTACCCGGCCGGAGTCGCGGCCGATACCAGCGGCGCAATAAGGCGTCAGGGTAAACACGAGTCAAACGAAACCGCCGCGTCGTCGCGAAACGCGGCGGAAACGTGAGGGCTTGACGTGGGTTAGTGGTGCAGCTCGCCCCCCGCGGGCGTGATCGGCGCCGGGGGGAGCGCCGCCAGTTCGTCGCTGTCGGTCCAGTCGATCGCCTCCAGCGATTCGGTCAGCGCGAGTCGCAGCACCTCGTCGACATGGCTGACCGGGATGATCGTCAGCCCCTCGCGGATGTTGGCCGGGATCTCGGCCAAGTCCTTTTCGTTCTCCTGCGGGATCAGCACGGTGGTGATGCCGCCGCGCAGCGCCGCCAGCAGCTTCTCCTTCAACCCGCCGATCGGCAGCACGCGACCGCGCAAGGTGACCTCGCCGGTCATCGCCACCTCGCGCCGGATCGGCACCCCGGTCAGCGTCGAGATGATCGAGGTGACGATGCCGATGCCCGCCGACGGCCCGTCCTTGGGCACCGCGCCCTCGGGCAGGTGGACATGAACGTCCTTGCGCTGGAACAGGCTCGGCTTGATCCCGTAGCTCGGCGCGCGCGCCTTGACGAACGAGAAGCCGGTCTCGATCGACTCCTTCATCACGTCGCCGAGCTTGCCGGTGATCTTCGCCTGGCCCTTGCCCGGCACCGTCACGCTCTCGATCGTCAGCAGCTCGCCGCCGACCTCGGTCCAGGCGAGCCCGGTAACCGCGCCGATCTGATGCTCGGTCTCCGACAGGCCGTGGCGGTATTTCTGCACCCCGGCATAGTCGGCCAGGTTGTCGGGCGTGATGACGACGCTCTCCATCTTGCCCTCCAGGATGCGGCGCAGCGCCTTGCGGCACAGCTTGGCGATCTCGCGCTCCAGCGTGCGGACGCCGGCCTCGCGGGTGTAGCGCTGGATTAGCGCGCGCAGGCCGTCGTTGGACAGGACGAACTCGTTCGCCTTGAGGCCATGGGCCTCGATCTGCTTGGCGACCAAGTGACGTTCGGCGATCTCGACCTTTTCGTCCTCGGTATAGCCCTCCAGCCGAATGATCTCCATCCGGTCGAGCAGCGGCTGCGGCAGGTTCAAGGTATTGGCGGTGCACACGAACATCACGTCCGACAGGTCGATGTCGACCTCCAGGTAATGGTCCTGGAACTTGCCGTTCTGCTCGGGGTCGAGCACCTCGAGCAAAGCGGACGCCGGGTCGCCGCGGAAATCCTGGCCGAGCTTGTCGATCTCGTCGAGCAGGAACAGCGGGTTGGAGGTGCCGGCCTTTTTCAGGTTGGACACGACCTTGCCCGGGAGCGAGCCGATATAGGTGCGGCGGTGGCCGCGTATCTCGGCCTCGTCACGCACGCCGCCGAGCGACTGGCGGACGAACTCGCGCCCCGTCGCCTTGGCGATCGACTTGCCGAGCGAGGTCTTGCCGACGCCCGGCGGGCCGACGAGGCACAGGATCGGGCCCTTCAGCTTGTTGGTGCGCGCCTGGACGGCGAGATACTCGACGATCCGGTCCTTGACCTTTTCCAGCGCGTAATGATCCTCGTCGAGCGTCGTCTGCGCGGCGGCGATGTCGCGCTTGAGCTTCGACTTCTTGCCCCAGGGCAGCCCCAGCAGCACGTCGAGGTAATTGCGCACGACGGTCGCCTCGGCCGACATCGGCGCCATCGTCTTCAGCTTCTTCAGCTCGCCGGTAGCCTTGGTCCGGGCCTCCTTTGACAGCTTGAGCGTGGCGATCTTCTGGGTCAGCTCGGCGATCTCGTCGCCCTCGCCTTCCTCGCCCTCGTTGCCCAGCTCGCGCTGAATCGCCTTCAGCTGCTCGTTGAGGTAATATTCGCGCTGGGTCTTCTCCATCTGGCGCTTGACCCGCGACTTGATCTTCTTCTCGACCTGCAGGACGCCGAGCTCGCCCTCCATGAAGGCGAACGCCATCTCCAGCCGCTTGGCCGGATCGGCCTCGACCAGCAGCGCCTGCTTGTCGGCGACCTTGACCTGAATGTTGGCCGCGACCGCGTCGGCGAGCTTGGACGCGTCCTCGATCTCGCCCAGCTGCGTCGCGGTTTCGGCCGGCAGCTTGCGGTTGAGCTTGGCGTAGTTGTCGAACTGGTCGACCACCGAACGCATCAGCGCGGCGACCTCGTTGCCCTCGGCGGCGAGATCGGCGACCGCGTCGATCGTCGCGGTAAGGTAGCCTTCGCCCTGATCGAGCGTGGCGAGCGAGCCGCGGGTCTTGCCCTCGACCAGCACGCGGACGGTGCCGTCGGGGAGCTTCAACAGCTGCAGCACCGACGCGGTGACGCCTATGTCGTACAGGTCGTCGCGGTCGGGATCGTCCTCGGCGGGGTCGAGCTGGGCGACAAGGAAAATCTCCTTGTCGCCGGCCATCGCCGCTTCCAGCGCGGCGACCGACTTGTCGCGGCCGACGAACAACGGCACGATCATGGCAGGGAAGACGACGATGTCGCGCAGCGGCAGGACGGGGTAGGACTGGATCATGGATACTCCGGCGAGGCCCGAACGGGGCGCCCTTCCCCCACTATATGGTGGTCGTGACCAATCCATCAATCGCCGCGTACGCTGGGTCGCGACGCTAGCGGGCCTCGCGCTGATCGCCGCGCCGGCGACGGCGGTGGAGAAGGGCAAGCCGCCGCTCAGCGAACGGACCAAGCGGTCGGGCGGCGAGCGGCCGCCCGAACAGCGCGCGCTACGCTTCGACAGCGCCGACCTGTCCTTCGTCGTCCTCCCGGACGCGCGGCGCCTGGAAGGGCATGCGACGCTCCAGTTCACCGCCGAAGCTCCGGTGAGCAGGATTATCCTCGATCTCGATTCGAACCTTGTCGTGCGGTCGGTCGGGTTCAATCGCGCGCCCCTGTCGCCCGATCGGATCGAGCGCCCGGATGGACAGGTGATCGTGAACAGGTCGCTTCGCGCGGGCGAGCGGGCGACGGTGGACATCTTTTACGACGGTACGCCGCACGTCGCCGTGCGGGCGCCGTGGGATGACGGCATGGTCTGGTCGAAGACGCCCGACGGGCGCAGCTGGTTCGCCACCACCGCGCAAGGCTATGGATGCGACCTGTTCTGGCCGTGCCTTGACTTCCCAACGGGCGAGCCGGCGATCGCGACGCTTCACATCACCGTGCCCAAGGGGTTGAAGGCGCCGTCGAACGGCAGGCTGCTCGGCGTTGACACGCTACCGGACGGGCGGACGTCGTGGCACTGGCGGGTCAAGCGACCCAACACCTACGGCATCGCGCTCAACGTCGGGCCGTACGAGGAGATCAGCGGGACGTATAAGAGCCGGTTCAGCAACGTGATCCCGATGTTCTACTGGCACCTGCCGGGCGAGCGGGCGAAGGCGGAAGCGCTGTTCGCCGAGTTCGCGCCGACGCTCGACTTCTTCGAGGAAATGATCGGCCCCTACCCGTTCGCCGACGAGAAACTGGGCGTGGTCGAGACGCCACACCTCGGCATGGAGCACCAGACGATCAACGCCTATGGCAACAACTACGCCAAGGCGATCGAGGGGTTCGACTGGCTGTTCCAGCACGAGTTCGCGCATGAATGGTTCGCCAACCAGCTGACCGCGCGGGACTGGGACGATTTCTGGCTGCACGAGGGGTTCGGCACTTATATGCAGCCGCTCTACGGCGAGTGGCGCGAGGGCGACGCGCGCTACGCCGCGATGATGCAGACGCAGCGGGCGTCGATCGCCAACAAGGCGCCGATCGTCAGCGGGCGCTCGCGCACCGCCGAGCAGGTGTACGAGGCGGAACAGGGCGGGCCGGGGCAGGACATCTACTACAAGGCGTCGTGGATGCTCCACACGCTCAGGCACCTCATCGGCGACAAGGCGTTCTTCGACGCGACGCGGCTGTCGGTTTATGGTCGAGTTGATCCGAAGCCGGGCAACTTCGCGCCGCGTTTCGGCACGACGCCTGAGTTCGAGGCGAACGTCGCCGCCGTCACGGGCCAGGACTATCGCTGGTTCTTCGACGTCTATCTCCGCCAGGCGGCGTTGCCCGAACTGGTCGAGCAGCGTCGCGGCGACACGCTAGCGCTGGAATGGAAGGCGCCCGGCGGCGGCGCGTTCCCGTTGCCGGTCGAGGTCAGGGTGGGCGCGCAGCGACACACCGTCGCGATGACCGGCGGACGCGGCACCCTGGCGATCCCCGCCGGCGCGCATGTCGTGGTCGATCCACACGCCCGTTTGCTGAAGCGGTCGCGGGCGGTCGAAGAAATGCAGGCGGCGCGGGCCAAACCCTAAGGTATCTACCCGACGATCGCGGCCAGTCGCTCGCGCAGCCGCTCGTCGGTGGCGATCTCCTCGGCGCGGTTGGCGGACATGGCCTCGAGCAACGCGACATGATCGAGGTTCCGCGCCAGGGCAATCGCGGTCTCCGACGACACGATCTGCGCCGCCATCGCCTTTCGCACCGCGCCGACCAGCGCGATATTCAACAGTCGCCCGGCTTGCGTCGCGCGCGCGTCGCGATCGGCGGCGTCTAGGATGCCCGCCATCTACAAGTTCTTCGGGCCTGCGGTATCAACGCCAGCCCCCGCGAGCCGGTCCGCCTGCTCGTTCGCTCGCGACGCCTCGGAAGCGAGCACGTCGGCGAGTTCCCCGTTCGCGACCCGCCCGGCCAACGGCGGCAAGCGATCGACCATCAGCCTTTTGCCGGCGTGGAGGTCCTGGATCGCGGTGTGAAGGAGGGCGGCGGCGCTGGCGATGTCGGTCATGGCGGCAAGCGGATGACGGTGCGCCCGGTTCCACGCGGGAACGACCAAGCCGTCGCGCGGTTGGGCAAGGAAAGGAGTTCAGCCATGCCGCTTCCCGATGACGACACCCGCGACATCCCGCCCGACAATGGCCGCCGCGCCTCGGTCGACGCCAAGACCGGCGAGGTCCATGGCAGCGGGGCGGGCGCGGGTGGGGGCAATCCCGGCGAGGATCTCGATGGCGATCAACATGGCGGCGGCGAGATGATGCCGCGCGCCGGGGCGGCTCCCGACACGGCGGGTCCGGTCCCGAAGGACTGACGCTCAGCCGCGATCGGGCGGGCGCCCCATCGACCAGAAGCGTGGACCACCCCGTGATACGCGCCACTCGCTCGTCACCGCGAAACCCAGCCCTTGATAGAAGTCGAGGTTCCGCTCGCTCGCGGTCTCGAGATACGCCGGCATCCGGCCCGCCGCGCGGTCGAGCCCGGCGCGGACCACCGCGGTGCCCAGACCCTTGCCCTGCTCGGCGGGGTCGCACCCGGCGATGTGGAGATACCAACCGTTCGCCTCGGGCATGTGCGCCTCGATCGCGTCGGCCACCGCCAGCGCGCGGCCGAGCGCCGGGCCGAAGGTCGTGAGCATGGGGATGGCGACGCGCAGCATCCCCAATCGCGTGGTCCTTGTCCGGCCGGGTCCGCGCCACAAGGTCGCCGCCTCGCCGCCGATCGTGACCAGCCGCATCCCGGCCGAGGCGTCGCCGTCGAACAAGAGGCCGAACAGGCGCGGCAATCGCTTCGCGCGCGTCGATGGGTCGGGGAAGATCCAGCCCATCGCCGGGTCATCGACAAAGGCGCGCGCCAGCATCGCCGCGACGCGCTGTCGATCGGCCGCGCCGGCGGTTCGGACGATCGTCATGGACGGCGATCGCGACGGATCACGCCGCCAACAACAGGATCATCGGCACTAGATTTTGTAGCGCGTGGATGGCGGTGACCAGCACGGTCGCCCGCCAGAACCCGCGCTCGCGCCAAGTGACGAAGGCGATCGAAAAGATCAGGAACGGCCACCAGATGACCAGCCCCCAACGCGCCCAGAGTAGGCTATGCGCGCCGGCCCATAACGCCGCGCTGCCGACCACCGCGACCGTCGGCCCGAACCGCCTGGCGAGAAAGGTTACCGGTCCGGCCAGGATCAGGGTTTCGACGAACGGGCTGACGAGCACCACCGCGACCACGATCAGCACACCGGGCGGCCCCAGGTCGGGCCCCGACGCGCCGGGGCCAAGCACGGCCGCCGACAGGTAGCCGAGCCACAGGCTGGGAATGATCGTCAACGGCCAGGCGAGGAGGACGTAGCGCCACGGTGGCCCGCGATCGCTGAACAGGAACGACGGCAACCAGGCGAGCGCGCGGGGCTTCCCGCCCCACGTCACGCCCGCCACGTCACCGCCTCACGCCAGTCGATCAGGCCGCGTCGCCGCGCTTCTTTTCGGCGTAGACGCGGATCGGCTCCTTGCGGCCCTCGATCACGTCCTTGTCGATCATCACTTCGTCGACCCCGTCCATCCCGGGCAGGTCGAACATCGTGTCGAGCAGGATGCTTTCCAGGATCGAGCGGAGCCCGCGCGCGCCGGTCTTGCGCTCGATCGCCTTTTTCGCGACCGTCACCAGCGCGTCGTCGGTGAAGCCCAAATCGACCTGCTCCATCTCGAACAGCTTCTGGTACTGCTTGACCAGCGCGTTCTTGGGCTCGGACAGGATCTTGACCAGCGCGTCGATGTCGAGATCCTCGAGCGTCGCGATCACCGGCAGGCGGCCGACGAACTCGGGGATCAGGCCGAATTTCAGCAGATCCTCCGGCTCGACCTGGCGCAGCGTCTCGCCCGTGCGGCGCTCGTCGGGCGCGGCGACATATGCGCCGAAGCCGATCGACTTGCCCTGGAGCCGGTCGCCGATGATCTTTTCGAGACCCGAGAACGCGCCGCCGCAAATGAACAGGATGTTGGTCGTGTCGACCTGCAGGAACTCCTGCTGCGGATGCTTGCGCCCGCCCTGGGGCGGCACCGAGGCGGTGGTGCCCTCCATCAATTTCAGCAACGCCTGCTGGACGCCCTCGCCCGACACGTCGCGGGTGATCGACGGGTTCTCCGCCTTGCGGCTGATCTTGTCGATCTCGTCGATGTAGACGATGCCGCGCTGCGCCCGCTCGACGTTATAATCGCTCGCCTGGAGCAGCTTCAGGATGATGTTCTCGACATCCTCGCCGACATAGCCCGCCTCGGTCAGCGTCGTCGCGTCGGCCATGGTGAACGGCACGTCGAGGATGCGCGCCAGCGTCTGGGCGAGCAGCGTCTTGCCGCAGCCGGTCGGCCCGACCAGCAGGATGTTCGACTTGGAAAGTTCGACATCGGCGCCCTTGGCCCCGTGGTTCAGCCGCTTGTAGTGGTTGTGCACCGCCACCGACAGCACGCGCTTGGCGCGCTTCTGCCCGATGACGTAATCGTCGAGGACGTTGCAGATCTCCTGCGGGGTCGGGACGCCGCCGTCCTTCTTCGACACCAGCGCCGACTTGGTCTCCTCGCGGATGATGTCGTTGCACAGCTCGACGCACTCGTCGCAGATGAACACGGTCGGGCCCGCGATCAGCTTGCGGACCTCGTGCTGCGACTTGCCGCAGAACGAGCAATAGAGGGTGCTCTTCGAGTCGCCACCGCTCAGCTTCGTCATCAAATCACCTCTCGCGCTACCGGGCGCGTACCGTTGACCGGGAGGGGCAGTCTAACGCCCCTCCCCTAACGCACAATCGAAATACGCCGTTAACGAGCACGGCTCGGCTCGGGCGCTCGGCTCAGGGGCACGACTTAGGCGGCGGCCGCCATGTCGTCGGCCGGCGCGGGACGCTTGTCGAACACCTCGTCGATCAGTCCGAACGCCTTTGCCTCGTCCGCCTGGAGGAACGTGTCGCGGTCCATCCGGCGCTCGATCTCCTCGATCGGCTGGCCGGTATATTGCGAATACAACTCGTTCATTCGCGCCCGGATACGCAGGATCTCGCGCGCCTGAATCTCGATGTCCGATGCCATGCCCTGCGCGCCGCCCGACGGCTGGTGGATCATGATTCGCGAATTGGTCAGCGCGACGCGCATACCCTTCTCGCCCGAGGCGAGCAGGAACGACCCCATGGACGCGGCCTGGCCGATGCACACCGTGCCGACGCGCGGACGGATATATTGCATCGTGTCGTGGATCGCCATGCCCGCCGTCACCACCCCGCCCGGCGAGTTAATGTACATGAAGATGTCCTTTTTCGGGTTTTCCGATTCCAGGAACAGCAGCTGGGCGGTGATCAACGAGGCCATGCCGTCCTCGACCCCGCCGGTCACGAAGACGATGCGCTCGCGCAGCAGACGCGAAAAGATGTCGAACGATCGCTCGCCGCGGTTCGACTGCTCGATGACGATCGGGACGAGGCCGGCCTGGGCCTGTCGCAAGCCGACGCCGGCGCTGGCCAGCGGGCTCGCGAAATCGCCGGACTCGAACGGATTGTGCATGAAGGAACTCTCTTGGTGCAGGGGAAGTGGCAACATCGGCGCTTGGCCGGGCTAGTTCAAGTGCGATCGCCCGGCGCGGGGTAGGCCAGGTAGGCGAGCCGGCGCACCTCGCGGCGGCCACGCACCACCGTGTCGAGGATCAGCCCGGCGAAGAAGGCGAGGCTGGCCAGGATGACCAGCCCGGTCGCGGCGATCGCGGTCGGGAAGCGGGGCACCAGCCCGGTTTCGGCGTAAGTGATGCCGAGCGGGATCGCGAGGACGACCGCGAACAGGGCCAGCGCGGCGCCGATCCAGCCGAAGAACAAGAGCGGCCGCTCGATCCGGTACAGGATCAGGATCGTCGCCAGGATGCGCCAGCCGTCGCGGTAGGTGCTAAGCTTCGACGACGACCCCTCCGGCCGCGCGAAATAGCGCGTGTCGATCTCGGCGATCGGCATCTTCAGCTCGAGCGCGTGGATGCTGATCTCCGTCTCGATCTCGAACCCTGCGGAGAGCGACGGGAAGCTTTTCACGAAACGGCGGGAGAAGACGCGGTAGCCCGACAGGATGTCGGTGAAGCTGCGTCCGAACAGCCGCGCGAGCATCCCGGTCAGGACCGCATTGCCGAAGCGGTGGCCGCGGCGATAGGCGAGTTCGGCCTCCGAGACGCGCGCGCCGACGACCATGTCGAGATGCTCGTCGAGGAGTCGCTTGACCAGCGCCGGGGCGGACGCCGCGTCGTAGGTCGCGTCGCCATCGGCCATGACATACACATCGGCGTCGATGTCGGCGAACATCCGCCGGACCACCGCGCCCTTGCCCTGGATGCGCTCGCGGCGGACCTCGGCGCCGGCGGCGCGGGCTACCTCGACGGTGCGGTCGCGGCTGTTGTTGTCGAATACGTAGATCGTCGCGGTGGGCAGCGCCGCGCGGAACGCCGCGATCGTCGGCGCGATCGCGGCTTCCTCGTTGTAGCAGGGGAGCAGGACGGCGATCTTGGCGTCGGTCACCGTGTCACCCCTATGCGGTTCGCGTTAACCTTCCGTGCTGGTCGCCGTCTTTTTCGCGCGCGGCTTCTTCGCGACCGGGGCGGGCGCGTCGGACGCGTCCGCGCCCTCGGCCGCTTCGGCGGCGAGCGGCGAGGATTCGAGCACCTGCGTTTCCGCGGCGACCGGCGCGCCCTTCTTGGCGCGCGACTTCTTCGCCGGCTTGGCCTCGGCCGGGGCGACGCCGTCCGCCGGCTGCTCGGGTGCTGGGTCGGCTATCACCGGCTCGGCCGCATGATCGTGGTCGGCGTGGTCGTGATCGGCATGATCGTGCCCATGGTCGCCATGATCGTGGTCGCCATGATCGTGATCGTGGTTATGCACATGGGTGCCGCTGGCGAAGCCGTCCTCGCTCTCGATCGCCGCTTCCAGCTCCTCGCGGGTGGTCTCGCGGTCGGTGATCTCCGCCTTGCCGAACAGGAAGTCGACGACCTTGTCCTCGTACAGCGGCGCGCGCAGCTGGGCGGCGGCCATCGGCTCTTCCTGGACATACTGGATGAAGCGCTTCTGCTCCTCGCCGCGATATTGCTGCGCGGCTTGGGCGATCAGCCGGTTCATCTCCTGCTGGCTCACCTCGATGCCGTTGGCCTGGCCGATCTCCGACAGCAGCAGCCCCAGCCGGACGCGGCGCTCGGCGATCTTGCGATAATCCTCGCGCTCGCCCTCCATCTCGGCGCGGGTCGCGTCGGGATCGGCCTCGTGCGTCGCCTCATGCTCCAGCTGCGCCCAGATCTGGCCGAACTCGGCCTCGACCATCGACGGCGGCACCTCGAAATCATGTCCCTCGGCGAGCTGGTCGAGCAGCTTGCGCTTCATGTGGGTGCGGGTCAGCCCGTTCAGCTCCTGCTCGACCTGGCCCTTGACCAGGCCGCGCAGCTGCTCGAGGCTTTCGAGCCCGAGACCCTTGGCCATCTCGTCGTCGATCGCGCTCTCGCCGGCGGTCTTGACCGACTTGATGACCAAGTCGAACGTCGCCGGCTTTCCCTTCAACGCGTCGACATTGTAGTCGTCGGGGAAGGTCACCGCGATCTGCTTCTCGTCGCCGGCGGTGACGCCGACCAGTTGCTCCTCGAAACCCGGGATCAGCCGTCCGGTGCCGATCTCGACCGCCATGTCGCTGCCGGTGCCACCGTCGAACGGCACGCCGCCGACCTTTCCGGTGAAGTCCATCGTGACCAGGTCACCGGTCGCCGCCGCATGGTCCGCGCTCGCGTCGTCCCACTTTTTCTGGCCCTCGGAGAAGCGCGCGAGTTGCGCGTCGATCGCGGCGTCGGCGGCGGGAACGGTCAGCCGCTCGAGCTTCAGGCCCTCGATCGCCGGGGTGGGCACCTGCGGCAGAACTTCGAGCGAAACGGTGATCTCGGCGTCGCCGCCGATCTGGTAGCCGTCGGCCAGCGCCACCGCGGGCTGCATCGCCGGGCGCAGCTGCTTCTCGGCGAGCAGCGCCTGGACGCCCTGCTGGATCGAGGTGTTGAGCGCGTCCTGGGTCAGCGCGGGGCCGTGCATCTTGCGGACGAGGTTGGCGGGCACCTTGCCGGGGCGGAAGCCCGGCATTTTCATCTGCGGCGCGACGCGCTTGACCTCCTGCTCGACGCGGGCGTCGATGTCACGCGCGGTGATGGTCAGGGTGTAGGCGCGCTTCAGCCCCTCGTTCAACGTCTCGACAGTCTGCATTTCGGGCCTTCGTCTGCAAGGAGGAATCGAATATTTGGGACGACGCCGCGCCAACGATGCGCGGCGACTGGTGCGGGCGAAGGGACTCGAACCCCCACATCTTGCGATACTTGGACCTAAACCAAGCGCGTCTACCAGTTCCGCCACGCCCGCATGGGACACCGCCGGTGTGGCGCGTCCTATACCAGCGGCGGCGACGGGGGCAAGCGCAAGAGGCAACCTCGCCGGGCGAGGCGCGTTTAAGAAGGCACAAGGAGAAACATCATGGCTACCCAGCCCCCGCCCGAGACCCCGCCGCCGAGCCAGCCGACGCAGCCCGACATGCCCCCGCCCGAGTTCCCGACCCCCGGCGGCGACACCGACATCCCCGCGCCCGGCCAGATGAGCGACGCCGGCGTCATCGACCCCCAGATCTGAGGCGACCATGAGCGATCAGGACCGCGATCCCAACCCCGACAGCCCGCCGATGGCCGATCCCCATCCCGACAGCCCGCCGGGCGAGGCCTCGACCCGCGCCGATCCGCGCAGCGACATCGAACAGGTGGTCGAAGCGCGCTCGGACGCGGTCGCGCGCGGCGAAGGCGGCTCGGAGCCGTCGACGATGACCGACACCGGCGTGCCGTCGGGTCCGTCGGGAACCGGCGGCGTGACCAAGAACCAGGACGACGACCAGCAATAAGGGAAGTTCGCCTCCTCCCCGTCATGCTAGCGAAGGCTGGCATCTCTCGCGAGCAAGGATGCCCAGCTTGCGAGCGATCCCAGCCTACGCTGGGATGACGGGTAGGGTTGACGGGCGCCGATACATTGCCTCGGCTAGCTGGTCGAAGAACCGGGGCAAGCCGTCTCGCTCTTCGCTCCGTTCAGGGACGCCGCGAGATCGAGCGCCGCGGCGGCGATGCCGCGATCGAGAGCGCCGGACTCGGCGCCGTCGATCTGGAAGTCCGGGCAACTCCAATAGGTCGCGACCGGTTCGCGTTCTCCGACCTCGTGCACGCGCCACCGCACGGTCAACGTCGCCCGCCCCTTGGTCGGGGCGATCTTCATCCTGAACAGTCGCGGGACGCTCGTCTCCTTGACGCAGAGCGACGCGTCCAGCGCGACGACGTCGCCCAGGACGCGGCGCTCGCCAGGCGGGGCGGTCCCGCCGATCCGATCGTCGCGGGGCAGGTCAGCGGCGACGCCCGCCTCGCGCAACACGTCGGCGATCAGCACGGCCGCCCGGTCCGGGTCCGGCGCCAAGTCCGCCCAACGCAGTCGCCCGTTCGGTGCGCACAACAGCCCGGCGCGGCGGCGTCCGACGACCGCCGCGCGGGACAGTTCGGACCGCAACGGCGCGACGATATAGGTGAGGTCGGCGTCACCGCGCGGCGCGATCGCCGGACTTGCAGGCGTACCGATCAGCAAGCCGAGTCCGACCAGCCATCCGAGCATGCCGGGATTCAGCTGGCCGAGCTTGGCCCGAGCGCCTTTTTAAGCAGCTCGTTGACCACGCCGGGATTGGCCTTGCCGCACATCGCCTTCATCGTCTGCCCGACGAAGAAGCCGAACAGCTTGTCCTTGCCGCCGCGATAATCCGCGACCTTGTCGGGATTGGCGGCCATGACCCGGGCGATCTCGGCCTCGATCGAGCCGGTGTCGCTGGTCTGTTTCAGCCCACGCTGCTCGACGATCGCGCCCGCCGCCTCGCCGGTGTCGAGCATGATCTCGAACACCTGCTTGGCGAGGCTACCCGACAGCGTACCATCGGCGACCAGCGCGAGCAGCTCGGCGGCGCGCGCCGGGATGACCGGGCTGGCGTCGATCCCCAGCCCGAGCCGGTTGAGCGCGCCGAACAGCTCGCTCGTCACCCAATTCGACGCCGCCTGTGGCTTCGCGCCCGCGTCGAGCAACGCGTCGAACCAGCGCGCGGCCTCGACCTCGGCGGTGAGAACGCCGGCATTGTAAGGCGTTACGCCCAGTGCCTCATACCGCTTGCGCTTGACGTCGGGCAGTTCGGGCAGGCTGGCGCGACACTCGTCGAGGAACGCGTCGTCTAGTTCGAGCGGCAACAGATCGGGATCGGGGAAATAGCGATAGTCGTGCGCGTCCTCCTTCGACCGCATCGACCGGGTGACCCCCTTGTCGGGGTCGAACAGCCGCGTTTCCTGGATGATGCGTTCGCCGGCTTCGATCGCCTCGACCTGGCGGTTGGCCTCATACTCGATCGCCGCCATGACGAAACGGACCGAGTTGACGTTCTTGGTCTCGGTCCGGGTGCCGAGTTCGTCGCCGGCTTTACGCACGCTGACATTGACGTCGGCGCGCATCGAGCCTTCCTCCATGTTGCCGTCGCAGCTGCCGACATAGCGCAGGACCGATCGCAGCTTCCGGAGGTAAGCCCCTGCTTCGGCGGGGGAAGCCATGTCGGGGCGGCTGACGATCTCCATCAGCGCGACACCCGACCGGTTTAGGTCTACATAGGACCGCGTCGGATGCTGATCGTGCATCAGCTTGCCGGCGTCCTGCTCGACATGGATGCGCTCGACCCCGATCCGCTTGGTCGCGGCGTCGGGATTCTTGTCGTCCAGGCTGATGTCGACCGCGCCCTCGCCGACCAGCGGGTGGAAGAGCTGGCTGATCTGATAGCCTTGCGGCAGGTCGGCGTAGAAATAGTTCTTGCGATCGAACCGCGACCAGCGATTGATCTGGGCGTCGATCGCCATGCCGGTGCGGACCGCCTGGCGGATGCACTCCCGGTTGGGCACCGGCAGCATCCCCGGCATAGCCGCGTCGACGAGGCTCACCTGCGTGTTCGGCTCCGCCCCGAACGCGGTCGCCGCGCCGGAGAACAGCTTGGCGTTGGAGGTCACCTGGGCGTGGACCTCGAGGCCGATCACGACCTCCCACTCGCCGGTCGCGCCCTGGATGCGGTAGTTGGTATCGGTCATGCGTCGCTGCCTCGAATAGGCGAAAGGGGCGCCGCAGGGGGCGGCGCCTCGTGGTACAAAGCCCGGGCTACCGGCTCGCGCGGATCGCCGGTCCGATCGCCCGGCTCGTCTTCCTCATCCGTGTTCCACCCGAGCAGATCGAACAGACACTCGAACCCGAACTCGATCAGTTCGGCCATCACTACCACCAGGCCCCCGGCCGCGCGGTGAAGCCGGCGCGCTCCTCGATCGCCAGTCCGGCGTTGAGCACGCCCTGCTCGTCGAGCGGCTTGCCGATGATCTGTAATCCCAGCGGCAACCCCGCCTGGTCGAGCCCGCCCGGCACCGACATCGCCGGCAGCCCGGCGAGGCTCGACGGCACCGTGAACACGTCGTTGAGGTACATCGCCAGCGGGTCGGCCGATTTCTCGCCCAGCGCGAACGCCGCCGAGGGCGCGGTCGGGGTCAGCAGCAGGTCGCAATGCTCCCACGCCCGATCGAAATCGCGGGCGATCAGCGCGCGGACCTTCTGCGCCTGTGTATAGTAAGCGTCGTAAAAGCCCGCGGACAAGACATAAGTGCCGATCAGGATGCGGCGCTTGACCTCGTCGCCGAAGCCGTCGGCGCGGGTCGCGGCGTACATGTCCTGCAATCCGGCGCCCTCGGGCAGGTCACGCAGGCCGTAACGGACGCCGTCGTAGCGCGCGAGGTTGGACGACGCCTCGGCCGGCGCGATGATGTAATAGGCCGGCAGCGCGTAGCGGGTGTGCGGCAGCGACACGTCGACGATCTCGGCCCCGGCGTCGCGCAGCCAGTCGATCCCGGCCTGCCACAGCGCGTCGATCTCGGCGGGGCTGCCGTCGACCCGGTACTCCTCGGGAATGCCGACGCGTTTGCCGTTGAGATTGCCCGATAGTTGGTCTTCCCACTTGGGTACTTCGAGTTGGAGCGAGGTCGCGTCCTTGGCGTCGTAGCCGGCCATCGCCTCCAGCATGATCGCGCAGTCGCGCACGTCGCGCGCCATCGGCCCGGCCTGGTCGAGCGACGACGCAAAGGCGATCGTCCCCCAACGCGAACAG
>CAXTRJ010000034.1:0-17070 GCA_964246585.1 uncultured Sphingomonas sp.
GCACCCCGACGGTCAGGTGCACGGAGTGCTCGTCGGTGGTCAGCGCCGCGTGCACGTAGCCGCGGGGCAGGTACAGGGCGTCGCCCGCCTCGAGCTCGACATCGAGCGTCGCCTGGACGAGCGGGTCGGCCAGTTCCTTCCAGTTGATCACGCCGTAGATGAAGTCGATCGCCTCGCCCGTCGACGAGAAGGGCATCAGGATGCCGCGATAAAGCGTCGAATGGCCGCGCGTGTTGACGAACTCGGCCTCGAAACCGATCGGCGCGCGGTTGGCGATGATCTGGAGGTAATGGTCGGTCAGCCGCGACAGCAGCGACCGGCTCGGCACCTGGCTGATCCGCACGGTGGAGCCGTCGAGCCCGCATTCCTCGCGGAGAGCGCGGCCGAGGAACTGGATGCGCGGATCCTCGATCCCGCCGGAAAAATCGAGCAGCACGCTGTGCGGCCCGAAATCGGCGATCGATTCGGGGTCGAGCTCGGCGATCGGCGGATAGTCGCGGCCGCGCAGCAACGACACCCAGTGGTTGTAGGCGCGGACGTGCATCCGCCGCTCGTCGCCGCCGAGATCGAACAGGACGTCCTCGACCGCGGCTTCCGTCGCGTCCTCGATCCCGTCGTCGAAATTGTGCGCCTGATCCATCCGCGCCCGTCCATGTCCGTTCGGGGCACGAAAGATGCCCCGTCGGGGACGCTCTTGGGGCCGCCGTGGTAAACAGCGCGTAAAGGGGCCGCCCGGTCGTTCACTAAGCCGATTGCCCGCCCGCCTCCGCCGCCCGCCCGCCTGTGCTTGTCAGCCCCGATCCGACCTGTTAAGTGCCGCCCCCTTGGCCCGGTGAACGAGCCACGCGCCGCTTTAGCTCAGCTGGTAGAGCATCGCATTCGTAATGCGGGGGTCGCAGGTTCGAGTCCTGCAAGCGGCACCACTCCCGGTCAAAACTGGAACGGTGTCCTCGTAGGCAGGAAGGTTGGGCGGTGGCCAGCACCGGCGGAGGAATGCAGCCCGTCGGCTGATCGTCGCCGCCGAAGGTCGGCGCGGAACGGAACAGGGAAGTTTGACTGTTCTGTCGCTGGCGGTCACACATCTGGTCCGACGCTGCGCGAACCACGGCGATCACGCCGTAGGCCGCGGGCGACTCGAACGGGGAGGGTCGGCATGGGGCGACGGGACACTGGCATCACGCGGCGCGCTTGGCTGGGTGGCGCGGCGGCGGCGGCGCTGGCGTCGCCAGGCCTGTCGTATGCTCGCCGCCTTGCGCCAAGCGACCGGGTCAATCTGGCGGTGATCGGCGCGGGCGGCATGGGCGCCCAAAACATGATGCGGCTGACCAGCCAAAACATCGTGACCGCCGCCGATCCCGATTTCGATCATGTCGCGAAGTCGTTCGTCGATGATCGCGGTGCCGCCATCGCCGAGCGGGCGCCACTGCGCGTCGCCTATGACCGGGCCACACGCCACGCCGATTACCGCCGGATGTTCGACCGCCACCGCGACCTCGACGCGGTGGTGATCGCCACGCCCGACCACCATCACGCGCTGGCGGCGAAGATGGCGATGGAGCGTGGCCTCCATGTCTATGTCCAGAAGCCCTTGACCTACACGGTCGCCGAAGGGCGGATGCTGGCGGACCTGGCGCGTCGCAACCCGAAACTGGCGACTCAGATGGGGAATCAGGGCCACTCGGGCGATGATGGGCGGCGAGCGGTGGAACTGGTGCGCGGCGGCGTCATCGGGCAGGTGCGCGAGGTACATGCCTGGACCAATCGCCCCGTATGGCCCCAAGGTATCGCCCGACCCGCTCCCGCGACGAGGCCTGGCGGCCTCGACTGGGACGTGTGGCTGGGACCGGCGACGGTCGATTGGGGTTACCATTCCGACTACGCGCAATTCAACTGGCGGGGCTGGGTACCGTTCGGCACGGGGGCGCTGGGCGACATGGGTGCCCATCTCCTGGATTTCCCGCTCTGGGCGCTTGATCCAGGCCTGCCGACACGGATCGAGACGCGTCACTCGCCTTGGGGCGGGGACGACAATCATTGGGACGGCCGCCCCCCGGCCGACCTCGGCAGCTTCCCGCTCGCCAGCATCACTCATTTCGAGTTCGGCGACGCGCCCGGCGGGCCCGTGCGGCTGACCTGGTATGACGGCGGCCTGATGCCGGAGACGCCGCGAGACCTGCCATCGGGCGTGACCATGAGTCCAGGCGGCGGCGTGCTCTATATCGGCGACAAGGGTAAGCTGATCCACGAAACCTATGGCGAGAAGCCGGTGCTGATTGGTGAGGGCGCGGTCGAGCGTGCGACCGCCGCGCCGCAGACGCTGCCCCGCGTCGCAGGAGGACGCGACGGGCACGAGATGAACTGGATCGCGGCGATCCGGGGCGAAACGCGCGCCTCGTCGCCGTTCGCCGACGCGGTACCGCTAAACGAAACCATGTTGCTTGGCATGGTGGCCCTGCGCGCCGGCCAGCCGATCACCTATGACGGCGGGGCGGGACGGATCACGAATGTCCCGGATGCCAACCGCTTCCTGACCCGCGACTATCGCGCGGGATGGACCCTGTGAAAGTGCTCGGCCTTCTCGCCGCGCTGCTTGCCGCGCAGGGCGGCTCCGGACCTCGACCGGAGGATACGGAAATATGGACACCGGAGCCGCTCGTCGTGACGCCCGGCCCTTATGCGCCCGTCCCGCCACCGTCGGATGCGCTCGTGCTGTTCGATGGACGCGACCTGTCGCAATGGGTGTCGGCGCGCGACGGCTCGCCGGCGCGTTGGACGGTCGGCGACGGCGCCGTCACGGTCGCGAAGAGCGCCGGCAACGTCCAGACGCGGCGCAGCTTCGGCAGCTTCCAGCTTCATCTCGAATGGCGGATACCGGCCGGTATCACCGGCGAAGGCCAGGCGCGCGGCAATAGCGGCGTATTCCTGGCGTCGACCGGCGAGGGCGATCTGGGTTATGAGCTCCAAATCCTCGACAGCTTCCGAAACCGGACCTACGTCAACGGGCAGGCGGGCAGCATTTACAAGCAGTTCGCACCCCTCGCCAACCCGTCGCGTGCGCCGGGCGAGTGGCAGACCTACGACATCGTCTGGACCGCGCCGACTTTCGACGCGAATGGC
Source organism: uncultured Sphingomonas sp. (assembly GCA_964246585.1). Lineage (GTDB taxonomy): Bacteria > Pseudomonadota > Alphaproteobacteria > Sphingomonadales > Sphingomonadaceae > Sphingomonas. The sequence continues at coordinate 3,118 of CAXTRJ010000034.1, forward strand.
GCGGTGACACGCCCGGCCGCGGTGACCGTGCTGATGAACGGCGTACTGGTGCAGGATCACACGGTGCTCAAGGGGCCGACCCGATATACCGGCCAGCCGCGCTACGCACCCCATGGTCGCGCGCCGATCAAGCTCCAGGACCATGGCGACCCGAGCGCGCCAATCAGCTTCCGCAACATCTGGCTCCGAGAACTCGGGTGATCGCTCGGAATGACGGTGCCGGATTGAATGACGGCGCCGGTTTACTGAATGGGCCAATCAGCCGCGAGAAGGCGCTGTCCTACAAGCTCCGGCTGCGTCATGTCGGACAACGAGTCGCTCTTTGACCCTGCCGCAATCCCATCGCCCCGCTCGGCGTCCGCCGACGAGGCCGGTCGCGCCGGCGCCTTCGCTGGTCCACGCACCCGAGTAACGCCTGCAAGGGATGAGCTCCGAGCGTGACGTAGCCGCAACTTACACAACTTCCGCGCACCGCCGCGTCAAGCGACGGGCGCTGGCCGCGCCGGTGGCGCGTCGCCCGCGCCGCGATTCGTCGTCGCGGTACTTCGCTATTTCCGGCGACCGCGACGGCCGCCCGCCGCAAACCGCGCGTTGGTGCTACCTACCGTTACCTTCCTTCCAACCCGCCGGCGCGGGCGCGCCCGCTCAGCGCGCGGGCTCGCCCAGGCGCGGCACCAGGAGGTGCACCAGGAGCAGCGCGACCAGATAGGCGCTGCCGGCCCAGAGGAACACCGGCGCGTAGCTGCCCACGGACTCCAGCACTTGGCCGACATAGCGGGCCATGATCATCCCGCCGACCGCCCCGGCCGCGCCGCCGATCCCCATGACCGACGCGACCGATCGGGTCGGAAAGGTATCGGACACCATGGTGTAGAGGTTGGACGACCAGCCCTGATGCGCCGCCGCGGCGAGCCCCAGGATCGCGACCGCGGCGGCGAGGCTCGACACCGCGCTGGCGAAAAAGATCGGCAGGACGCCGAGCGCGCAGGCGAGCAGCGCGAGCTTGCGCCCGGCATTGACGCTGAAGCCGCGCTTGATCAGCGCCGAGGACAGCCACCCGCCACCGATGCTGCCGACATCGGCCAGCAGGTACACCGCGATCAGCGGCGGCCCGAAGGTGGTGAGGTCGAGCCCGTGCCGCCTGGCGAAGAAGTCGGGCAGCCAGAACAGGAACAGGTACCAGACGGGGTCGGTCAGGAACTTGGCGACGACAAAGGCCCAGGTTCCCCGGTAGCGGAACAGCGCGCGCCAGCGGATCGGCGGACCAGCGATCTCGGGCGCCTGGTCGGCGGTGATGTAGGCGAGCTCCCGCGCCGACAGGCGTGGATGGCTCGCCGGCGCGCGGTAAAAGGCGAGCCAAGCCGCGAGCCAGATAAAGCCGAGCAGGCCGGTGATGATGAACGCGGCCTGCCACCCGAGGTTGATGGCGATCACGGGAACGACGATCGGGGTCGCGATGGCGCCGACATTGGCGCCGGCGTTGAGGATGCCCGCGGCTAGCGCGCGCTCCTTTCTGGGGAACCATTCGGCGACCGACTTGATCGCCACGGGGAAATTGGCGGACTCGCCGAGTCCCAGCGCGAAGCGCACGGCGGCGAAGCCGCCCGGGCTGCGCACGAACGCATGCGCCAGCGCCGCCAGGCTCCACACGCTAATCGCCGCCGCGTAGCCGATCTTGGACCCGACCCGGTCGATCAACGGACCGCAGGCGAGCAGCCCGATCGCATAAGCCGCCTGGAACCAGAAGACGATGGTGCCATAGTCGATCTCGGACCAGCCGAGCTCGTCCTGGAGCGTGGGCTTCAGGATGCCGATGATCTGCCGGTCGATATAGTTGATCGTCGTGGCGAAGAAGAGCAGCGCGCAGATGATCCAGCGGACGTTGCCGCCCGGCCGCGCGGGGGCGGCGTCATGTGTATCGGTCGATCCTGTCACGCCTGCTCTCCCCCGCGGCGACCCCGCTTGTTCTTGTTTGTCAGTCCAGCGCCACGAGCGCGCCCGCCAGCAGCATTCGATCCTCCTCGCGCGGTCGCCAATGGCCGCCGAAGAAGCCGTGCTCCCCGAACAGCGCCTCGACGATCCCGTCCCGCCCGGCGGCGGCCCACAGCGCGGCGAGGTCGCCCGCCCGCGGATCGTCGACCCGGTGCGCGTCGCCACGGACGTGAACGATCCAGGCGGCGAGCGCCCGGAGGGTCGCGGGGCAGCTTCGCCCGCGATCGGCGTTGGCCGCGAGCGAGGCCAGCCAGCGTTGCGGGATCTTCTGCGACCCGTCGCCGGCGATTTGGCTAAGCGCGTGCGGCAGCTCGTCGTTGGCGAAGCGGGCCAGAAGCGCGTCGGCATACGCGCGCAGATCCTGCCCCGGCGCCGGGTCTAGACCGGCCGCCGCCTCGTCGCGGATCAGCAGCTCCACCAGCGAACCGATCGCCGGATCGGCGATCGCCTCGTGAACATACGCCAGCCCCGCGCGCGGCCCCAGATACGCCAGCGCGGAATGGGCGCCGTTCAGCATCCGCAGCTTCGCCGTCTCGAACGGCGTCACATCGCTGACGAACCGCGCGCCGACGCTGTCCCAGCGCGGCTGGCGCGTGGCGAAGCGATCCTCGACCACCCACTGCGCGAAGGGCTCGGTCACCACGGCCGCCTCGTCGCGCATCCCCAGCAACGCCGCGACCGCGTCGATGTCCGCCGGCCGGGTGGCGGGCACGATGCGATCGACCATCGTCGACGGGCAGGTGCATTCGCTGGCGAACCAGGCGCCGAGCGACGGGTCGACCCGGTCGATCCAGGTGGCGAGCGACGCCGCCAGCGCGCCGCCATTGCCGGCGAGGTTGTCGCATGACAGCAATGTCAGGCCCGGCAGACCCGCGTCGCGGCGATCCGCGAGCGCGTCGGTCAGGTGGTGGTAGATCGTCCCGCCGGCGCGCGCGACCGCCTCGACGTCGAGCGATCCGTCGCCGCGCCGATAATAGCCTTTCTCCGTGACGGTCAGCGTGACCACCGCGACATCGGTCGATGCCAGCGCGCGCTGGAGCCGGTCGCTCGACTCCGGCGCGACGATCACCTCGCGGAGCGCGCCGACCAGCCGGGTGCGCTGCCCGGCCGCGCCTTTTTCGGTGACGGTGTACAGCTCATCCTGCGGCGACAGGGCGTCGCGGACCGCGGCCGATCGCAGCGACGCGCCGACGATCGCCCAATCACGGTCGCCGCCGGCCATGGCGCGATCGGTGAACACGGCCTGATGCGCGCGGTGAAAGGCGCCCAGGCCAAGATGGACGATCCCGACGCGCTGCGCCGCACGGTCATAGTCGAATCGCGCGACGCTCGCGGGCATCTGGTCGATGGTGGCGGCCGACAGCCTCACACGCGGTAAGCTCGACGGACGAGCCCGACCGTCAGCTCGTACGCGAGATCGGCCGCTTCCCAGTCCTCCAGCCGGTGCTCGGCGACCAGCCGCGCCAGATGGGCGCAGTCGATCCGGCGGGCGACGTCGTGGCGCGCCGGGATCGACAGGAACGCGCGCGTATCGTCGTTGAACCCCACCGTGTTGTAGAATCCCGCGGTCTCCGTCGTCATCTCGCGGAAGCGGAGCATCCCTTCCGGCGAGTCGTGAAACCACCAAGCCGGCCCGAGCCGCAGGCAGGGGTAATGACCCGCCAGCGGCGCCAGCTCGCGCGCATAGGTGCTCTCGTCCAGCGTGAAGAGGATGATCGTCAGGTGCCGATCGTCGCCGACCGCGTCGAGCAGGGGCTTGAGCCCGCCGACGAAATCCGCGCGCATCGGGATGTCGGCGCCGCGGTCGCGGCCGTGGCTGGCGAACAGCCTCGCATTGTGGTTGCGAAAGCTGCCGGGGTGGATCTGCATGGCCATCCCGTCCTCGATCGACATCCGCGCCATCTCGGTGAGCATCTGCGCGCGGAACAGCTCGGCATCGGCGGGCGACGGATCGGGACGCGTGACGCGCTCGAACAGGGCCGCCGCGTCGCCGACGGCGAGGTTCGCCGTCCTCGCGCTGGGGTGGCCGTGGTCGGTCGCGGTCGCGCCGGCGGCGCGGAAGTCCGCGCGGCGCTTGCGATGCGCCGCCAGATAGCCCGGCCATGACCACACATCCTCGCCGGTCAACTCGGCGAACCGCGCCATCGCCGGGCGGAACGCCTCGTGCTCGACGTCGATGACGCCGTCGGGGCGATAGGTCGTGACCATCCGGCCGGTCCATCCCGATGCACGGATCGCGCGGTGCGCGTCGAGCGGATCGTCGGCGCCTTCGGTGGTGGCGAGGAACTCGATGCCGAACCGCTCGAACAGCGCGCGCGGCCGGTACGCGGCGCTCGCTAATCTGTCGGCGATCCAGTCGAAATACAGGTCGCTCGTTCCGGCCTCCAGCGCCACCTCGATCCCGAACACCTCGGCGAAGACATGGTCGAGCCACAGCCGGGAGGGCGTCCCGCGGAACAAATGGTAGTTGGCGGCGAAGGTCCGCCACGCTTCACGCGGCTCGGTGGCCGGTGCGCCTTGTCGCGAGAGGACGCGGAGCCGGTCGAGGTCGATCCCCTGGCTGTACAGCATACGATACAGGTAATGGTCTGGCGACAGCAGCAGGCTGGTCGCGTCCGTCCAGCGCGCGTCGGTGGCGAACCAGCGAGGGTCCGTATGGCCGTGGGGCGAGACGATGGGCAGCCCGCTTACCTCGGCGTAAAGCGCCCGGGCGATGGTCCGCTGGCTCGGGTCGCTGGGGAACAACCGATCCTCGGACAGACGGAGCGGGCGCGCCACTATCCGGCCCGCGCCGGCTGGCTCAGTTCGGCGGTGGCGTGGGCGATGCCGCGTTCCAACCCGCGCAGCTCGGCCAGTCCGCGCATCCGGCCAAGCAGCGAATAGCCGGGCAGCGTCCGCTTCGACAGGTCGTCGAGCATCTTATGGCCATGATCGGGCCGCATCGGGATCGCGCGCCGCTCGCGCTGCTGCAAGGCGTGGATCGCCGCGACCAGCGCCGCCATTCCCGCATCGCCCTCGAGGTGCGCGGCCTCATGGAAGGCGCCATCCGGCTCGCGCTGGACCGAGCGGAGATGAACAAAGCCGATCCGCTCGCCCAGCCGCTCGATCATGCCGGGCAGATCGTTGTCGGCCCGCACCCCGAACGAGCCGGAGCAGAAACACAGGCCATTCGATCGGTTCGGTACGCGCGCGAAGAGAGACGCGACGTCCTGCTCGGTGCTGACCACGCGCGGCAGGCCGAACAGCGCGAACGGGGGGTCGTCGGGGTGGACGACGAGCTGGATGCCGAGCTTATCCGCTAGGGGGCAGACGGCCTGGAGAAAGGCGACGTGGTTGGCGCGAAGCGTGTCGGCGTCGATTCCGTCATACTGGGCGAGGGTTTCCCGGAAACGGTCCGCCGTAAATGTCTCCTCGCTTCCGGGTAGCCCGGCGATGATCGTGCGTTCGAGCCGGTGGCGGTCCGCGTCGGCCATCGCGTGAAACCGCCGCGCGGCGCGGTCGAGGAGGTCGGGGGCGTAGTCGCGCTCGGCGCCCTCGCGCCGCAGGATGTGGAGATCGTAGACCGCCGCCGCCTCGAGCTCGAAGCGAAGCGCAAGCGCGCCGTCGGGCATGGCCCAGGCCAGATCCGTTCGCGTCCAGTCGAGGACGGGCATGAAATTGTAGGTGACGGTCCGGATGCCGCATGCCGCCAGGTTGGTCAGGCTTTCGCGGTATCGTTCGACGCAGTCGTCCCAGCCGGGCCCACGGATTTTGATCGTCTCGTGCACGGGCAGGCTCTCGACGACCGACCATCCGAGCCCCGCCGCCGCGATCTCCCGCTGGCGCACGGCGATCGCCTCGCGCGGCCACACTTCGCCATTGCCGATCTCGTGGAGCGCGGTCACGACCTCGGACGCGCCGGCCTGGCGAATGTCGCGCAGCGACACCGGATCCGACGGGCCGAACCAGCGCATCGCCGGGGTCATCAACACCGGTTGCCCGCTCCGACTTGGCCGCGCACTGACCAACTTGCTTTCTCCCGCTCGCGATTGACGGCAACTCTAGCAGCCGTGGCCTGGGTAGGCCAGATTGAAACAAGTGGTAAGGCCATTCCGTATCGCAAATGGCCTAAGCCATGATCCTGATCGTGCTCGAGGATCCCGCCGCGATCGAAGCGGCGTGGCGGCAGACGCCAATCTCGGATGACTATCAGTCGCTGTGACAGCGACACCGCCGATGTCCGCTCCGGAAGCGACTAACCGGTGATGCCGCTACCACCCCTAGAATTGGAAGTTCACCGCCAGGGCATAGGTGCGGCCGAAATAGGAGGTGTAGAGCGGGTCCTGCCGCGTCGTGTCGGTGTACAGCCGGTTCGACTCGTTGGTGATGTTCTGAACTTCGGCGATCAGCTTGACGTTGTCGTTGATGTTATAGGAGGCGGAAGCGTCGACGAAGATCGACTCCGCGGCGCCCACCGCATCGCTATCGGCCGGTCCGGGAATGCCGGTGATATAACCGGAGCGATAGTTGATCGTCGAGCGAATGCTGAACCGTTCGTCCTCGTAATAGAGCGTACCGCTGGCGGTCTCGGGCGACAGGCCGACGAGCGGCGCGGTGGTGGTCAGCGTCGGCACGCCATTGGTGCTCTGGAGAATGTAGTTGATATTCGAGCGGACGCGCGTGAAGCTCGCCAGCACGCCGAGGTTGCTCAGGGAGCCAGGGAGAAAGCGGAGCGGCAACTGAATGTTCGCCTCGAACCCGCGCAGCGGCCCGCCCGGCGTGTTGTCGCTGCGGCTGACGTTGAACAGGTCGTCGGGCGTGACGTTCGTGTTGACCAGCAGCGAGTCCGGCAGCCCAAGTTCGCGAAATGGGACCAGGGAATTCGTGTTCTGAATGTAGCTCTCGATATTCTTGTAGAAGTAGGCGATCGAGATCAGCGAACCCTGCGCGAAATACCATTCGAGCGACGCGTCGAAGGTGTTGGCGCGGATCGGCTCCAGGAAGGGGTTGCTGAACGATCCGGTGCGGAAGGCCGTGTTGACGCCGCCGCTTGGGATGAGTTGGCCGTAAGACGGCCGCGACAGCACCCGCGCGGCCGATAGACGGCCGATCAACTCGGGCGTCAGGTCAACCGCGATGTTGGTCGAGGGCAGCCAATCGTCATAGGACCGCTCCACCTCCGCGATAACGCCGATCGTCGGGAAGACCGAGCCGGGCGGGCCGGCGGTCGGGATGACGCCCTGCGTATCGAAACTCGTGTGGACGTAACGCACGCCGGCGTCGCCGCGGATCGCGATCGGCAGCGTATCGCGCGTGTTGAACTTCACCATTGCGTAGCCGGTGGTGTATTTCTCGTTCACCACGCCGTAGGGGCTGGCGCACTCGATGCCGCAAAACGGGTAGTTGGCGAAACCCACCGCGTCGCGGAACTTGTCGGGATCAACGGCGACGAAATCCTGCATGTTGCCGCCGAGGTTATCCCCGATGCCCGTCACGGTGAACGTGAAGTCGGCGGGCGTGACCCCCGCGGGAAGCGTGAGCGGAAGCCGGAAGGCCGGCTGCAGTTGCTGTTCGTTCTGGCTGTAGTCGCCTTGGCGGTACTGTCCGCCGACTTGCACCGTGAAGTCCGGCGCGGCTTCCCATTCGGCGTTCAGCTCGAACGTCCTGTTCTCGACGACGTTGCGGCGGTCGAAGGAGGAGATCTGCCCCCGCTGGTCGCCGTTGGGCAGCGGCGGGCCGAAAAGGAAGAGCGACGCGTCGGTCGTGTCGGCCCCGTAGCCAAGCTGCGGCAGGTCTCCGCCGTCGCGGAAGTCGATCGAAAAGTTGTCGGTGTCGTTCGAGTCGATCGCTACCTGGAGACGATTGACGTGGAGGCGCGAGTCCGAGATGCCGGCCAGGCCGAAGACGCGGAAGCTGTCGCTGAACCGGTGGTCCAGGTTGAAATTCACCTGGCGGAAGGTGGAGGTGAACCGCTCGTCCTGCATCTCCGCGCGCAGGTCGACGCCGTCCCACAGGCCGTAGACCAGCGAACCGAGATCATCGACCTCGATGTCCTTCACCGACATCATCGGCTGGCCGTTGTTGGACGCGTTGCGGCCCATCGACCGCGCGTCGAAATAGGTGTCGAGGCGATCGACCTTGAACCGCGCGTACAGGCCGTCGACCGAGATGTCGGTGCGGTCGCTGGGCTGCCACTGGAGGGTCAGCGATCCGGCCAGGCGCTCCTGGTCCTGGCTCGACTTGACCGGCCGCGGCAGGCGGGGGAGGAACACGCCGCCGCCCGGCCGTCCCGAGACGCCGGTGCGGCTCATGATGTAGTCGTAGGCCTCCCGAGTGCTGGTGCGCGGGTTGCCGGTGCTACAGTCGGTGGCGGTCGCGCCGACCGAGTTGCCGCTGTTGGCGAAGCCGGTCCGCGGGCTGTTCACCGGGCTGCCGTTATAGGTGTAGCCGACCGGCGTGCAGAAGGGGAACAGGACGCTGGTCGTGGTCGTCGCGCCGGGCGCGGTCGGCACGGTCTGCGCGAGGCCGGCGATATAGGTCGGCAGGAGGTCCACCGCCGAATAGGCATATTCATCGATGCGCCGCTTCGAATAGGCGATGCTGCCGAGGACGCCGAAGCTGCCGAACTTCTTGCCGACCAGCGCGGAAAGCCGCGGATCGACGTCCTTTCTGATATCGTTGTAGATGCCGCGCGCGGTCCCCGAGAACACGAAGTCCTTTCGCTGATCGAACGGCTTGGGCGCGCGCAGGTCCACCGTGGCGCCGAGCGAGCCCTCCTCGACGTCCGCGGAGGTCGTCTTGCGGACCGACAGCGCGGAGAAGATTTCGGTCGGAAAGGTCACGAAGTCGAACGAGCGGCCGGAGCCGCTGCCCACGCCGCCGCGTATATCGCTGGCGCTGACCTGGGAGACGCCTTCCATCCCGTTGATGCGTACGCGGGTGAACTGCGCTCCGAGCCCGCGAACGGAGATGTTGCGTCCTTCGCCGCCGTCGCCGCGCGCCAGCGCCACGCCGGGGATGCGCTGCATCGACTCGGCCAGGTTCGAATCCGGGAACTTGCCGATATCCTCGGCGACGATGCTGTCGACTGAGGCCGTTTCCTCCCGTTTCTGGGCGAGCGCGCTGTTAAGCGAAGCGCGGAACCCGGTGACGACGATGTCGCTTTCCTGGGTCGCCGCTTCCTGCGAGGTCGCCGGCGCTTCCTGTGGTGACAAGGCGGCGCCGTCGGCGGGGGCGGGTTCGGTCTGTGGCGCGGCCTGTCCGGCCACCTGGCCCAGCGCCGGGGAGGTAAGCAGGAGAGTCGTCATGCTCGCGGAAACGAAAAGCCCGCGCTTGTATCGGCCGTAGCTGTTCACTTGCCCTCTCCCTGTATGACGCCGGCGAATTCGATTTCGCCAGCGCCCCACCTTGATGGGCCGGAGTTCTTTCCGGCTCTCATCAAGTGGACAGCTATCACTCACTCCAGTGTCTGACAAGTAGGTCTGACAAAGACTCGAACGGCTAATCGTTGGGAGGCTTCCGCGCTAGCGATCATGCCTCATTGGCAGGCCGCCGGCGTCGGACGTTCAGACCGCCCGGCGGGCCAGCTTGCGGCGTTGCTGGTCGGTTTCCGCCCGGGCGCGCTCGACCGCCTCGGTCTCGGTCACGTCGAGCAGGTGGTCGATCACCCGACTGAGATGGTCGCGCATGGCATTGCGCGCGTCGATCGGCGAGTGCGCCTCCAGCGCGCTGAGGATACGGCCATGCTCGTTCATGCGAATCTCCGTTCCTAGGCTCCCGGCCTTGACCAGCACCTCGCGCGCGAGCGGCGAGCGAAAGCGCATGTCCCAGAAATCGGTCACGGCGCCGATGATGACGGCATTGCCGGTCGCCTCCGCGATGGCGATGTGGAAACGGCGATCGGCCGCCTCCGCGGCGCCCGTATCCTCCTGCGCCATCTGCGCCAGCAGGTCGCGCAACTCCGCCAGACGGGGTTCGTCGATCTCGGTCGCGGCGACCGCCGCGACCTCGCCCTCCAGCAGCCGTCGTGCTTCCGTGATCTCGAAGGCGCCGATGTCGAGTTCCTGGTCGACCTCGGCATTGGACGAGGCGAGGACGAAGACGCCCGAGCCCTTGCGGGCCTCGACCAGGCCCTGCATCTCCAGCGCGATCATCGCCTCGCGAACGGTGGGGCGGCTGACCCCGAACCGCTCGGTCAAGTCGCGCTCCGCCGGCAGTCGCGAGCCGACCGGGAACACCCCGCCAACGATGTCGGCGATGATCGCCTGAACGATCCTGCGGTATAGCTTACCGCCCTGGCCAGCGGAGATCATGCAATTTCCCATTCATCGGCAAGCCCGTACCCACCCTCGTCGAGCACCGCTGTCCTTCGCTCCACGCCTTCTAGTCAAGCCCCCGGGGATATTCCGCCAAATCAAAATGTCTGACAGTGTGCTTGCAAGTGGCCCGACCACAAACTAGTCATTGGTGCGGGAAAGGTGACGAGCGTAGCTGAGCGAGCCGTTTGGCCCGCCAAGCGCCGGACCCGATCCCTGAAAAACGGTTCGAGGGAAACGATGGTGATGCGAAGAGTCGCCCTGCTGATGCTGGCCGCCGCGCCGCTCGGTACGGCCGTTCCCGTTCCGGCCGCGATACAGGATCAGGCGCCCTGGCGGGACGTGACGCCGCGCGCGGGCCTCGCGGGTTGGCGCGCGACCGGCGGCGACGCGAGCTACACGGTCGTCGACGGCGAACTCGTCGGGCGCGCGGTGCCCGGGCGCAACAACAGCTGGCTCGTGTCGGACGCCCGGTATGGCGACTTCATCATCGAGTTCGAGGCCAAGACCGATCCCGCGCTCAATTCGGGAATGATGATCCGCGGCCAGAGCCGCCCCGATTATCGCAACGGCGCGGTGCACGGCTATCAGGCGGAGATCGATCCGACCAGGCGGGCGTGGAGCGGCGGGCTCTACGACGAGCAGCGCCGCCAATGGCTTTATACGCTTGGACGCAACGACGCCGCGCGCCGGACCTTTCGATCGGGCGACTGGAACAGCTACCGGGTGGAAGCGATCGGCAATCGCCTGCGCACCTTTGTCAACGGCGTGCCGGCCGCCGACATCGCCGACGACACCGACTCGCGCGGCTTCATCGCTTTTCAGGTTCATGCCTTGCCGGACGACATCGCGCGCCGTGGTCCCGAGGTGCGCTTCCGCAAGATACGGATGATCACGGAGACGCCGGCGCGCTACGCCCTGCCGCCGACCGGGCTGGAGCAGCAGGGGTGGTTGACCAACCGGCTCTCCGACGCCGAGCGGCGCTCGGGTTGGGCGCTGCTGTGGGACGGCAGCACGAGCGGCGGCTGGCGCGGCGTCAAGGGGCAGACGTTCCCACAAAAGGGCTGGTCGATCCGCGACGGCGCCCTGTCGGTTCAGGGCGGGGGCGGCGACATCGTCACCGCCCGCGATTATCGCGATTTCGAGCTGTCGGCCGACTTCCGGCTCACCCCCGGCGCCAATAGTGGGATCAAGTATTTCCCCGAACCGGCGCTGCTGAAGCGCGAAGGGACCGCGGTCGGGTTGGAATATCAGCTGCTCGACGACGAACGCCATCCCGACGCCAAGATGGGCCGCGACGGAAACCGGACGCTGGGTTCGCTCTACGACCTGATCGCCGCGCGCAACCTGTCCGACCCGGACAGCCCGGGCAAGCGGCTCAACCCGCCTGGCGAATGGAACCGCGCGGTCATCGTCGCGCGGGGTCGGCACGTCGAGCACTGGTTGAACGGCTTCAAGATCGTCGAGTATGAGCGCGGTTCACCCGCCTTCCGGGCGCTGGTCGCGGGCAGCAAGTTCGCGTCGATGCCGGGCTTCGGCGAGGCGGGGCAGGGGCCGATCCTGCTCCAGGACCATGGCGACCGGGTCGATTTCCGATCGATCAAATTGCGCGAACTCGAAGGGGAACAACGATGATGGACCGCCGGACGATGGTGAAAGGCGCCGGCGCGACGCTGGGCCTGGCGATGACCGCGAAAAGCTATGCGCAGATCAAGGGCGCGAACGACCGGCTGCGCGTCGCGGTGGTCGGGGTGAACAGCCGGGGGCAGGCGCACATGGCCGCCTTCGCCAAGACACCCGGTGTCGCGATCACCCATTTCGTAGACGTCGACGCGCAAGTGCTGGAGAAGCGCGCCGGCGAGTTCGCGGCGAGGGGCAACCCGAAGGTCGCGACCGAGCGCGATTATCGCCGGCTGCTCGACCGCAAGGCGGTCGATATCGTCACGATCGCGACGCCGGACTTCTCGCACGCCAAGATCGCGGTCGACGCGATGGACGCGGGCCACCACGTCTATTGCGAAAAGCCGATCGGCATCGCCCCGGCCGAGGGGGAAGCGATGATCGCCGTGCAGCGGCGCACCGGGCGGCATCTCCAGGTCGGCAACCAGCAGCGATCGAGCCGGGAAACGCGCCAGCTCCTGGAGCTGATCCGCGCGGGCGAGCTGGGCGACGTGTACGAGGCGCAGACCTGGTACGCGAACAACCGCGCTTCGATCGGGCGCGGCCAGGAGATCGCGCCGCCGGCGCATCTCGATTGGGATTTGTGGCAGGGGCCGCGCCCGCGCGGGCCGTACCGGTCGAACATCGTGCACTATAACTGGCACTGGTTCTGGAAATACGGCACCGGCGAGATCTGCAACAACGCGATGCACGAGCTGGACGTCGCGCGCTGGCTGATGGGACTGACCTATCCGAATTCGGTGTCGACCCGCGGGGCGCGCAACTTCCACCGTGGCGACGACTGGGAAATGTACGATTCGCTCGCGCTCGACCTCAACTACGACAATGGGCGGACGATCCGTTGGAACGGGCAGAGCTGCAACGCGATGCCGACCCATGGACGCGGGCGCGGTGTGCTGCTGCTGGGCACCAAGGGGTCGGCGTTGGTCGACCGCAACGGGTTCGAGCTGTTCGATCTCGCCGGCAAGCCGGGACGGCAGGTAAAGGCGCCGGCGACGTCGGAGACGACCGGGACGATCGGCGAGGGCGCGCTCGACGTCTATCATGCCGGCAACATGGTCGACGTGATCCGCGGTCGCGCGTCGGCGCTGGCCTCGCCGATCCTGGAGGGACATATCAGCACGACACTCTGCCATCTCGGCAACATGGCCTACCGGACCGGCGGCACACTGACCGTCGACCCGGCGACCGGCAAGCCGAACAGCCCCGATGCGATGAAGCTCTGGTCGGTCGCTTACGAGCCGGGCTGGGAGCTGCGCGCCTGACCGTCGCGGCGATCGAGGCGCGCGTCGAACGGTTCGTCGCGATGGGAACCCGGATCGAACTGCACCAGTTCGGCCCTGGGGATCCCGACGCGCTCGCCGCCGCGCGCCGGGCGATCGAGGCCGTCGACGACGCGCTGACCATCCACCGCCCCTCGCCGACGACGGCGGTCAACGACTGCCTGATGACGGGGCGGAGCGCGTCGATCGACGACCCGGTGCTGCTCGACGCCTTGACGGGGGTCGACGCGGCATGGCCGGCGACGGAGGGATTGTTCGACCCTACCGTCGGAAGCGGCGAAGGGCGGTGGCCGGCGATCACGTTCGATCCACGCGCGGGGCGGATCGCGTCGGCGACGCCGGTCGCGCTCGACTTCGGTGGGTTCGGGAAAGGCTTCGCGCTCGACCGCGCGGGCGCGGCGATGCGGGCGGCGGGGGTCGCCTCCGCCTTCCTGTCCGCCGGGGAGAGCTCGATCGCGGTGATCGGCGATCATCCGGTCGGTGGCGCCTGGCCGGTGGCGGTCCCCCATCCACTCGTCGCCGATACGTGGTTGATCGAGCTGGAGCTCCGCGACGAAGCGCTCTCGATCTCCTCGACCGCCGGGGCCGGGGCCGCCGCCCCGGGCCGGAGCGCGATGATCCGGCCGACCGACGGCGCGATCGTCACCGCGTCGGGCACGGCGGTCGCGGTGGAGGCGACCGGCGCCGCGGCCGAGGCGATGAGC
>CAXTRJ010000035.1:0-225 GCA_964246585.1 uncultured Sphingomonas sp.
AGCGGCGCGGGCTGCTGTTCGTCGGCATCGACGTGATCGGCGGCGAGTGGCTGACCGAGATCAACGTCACCTCGCCGACCGGCATCGTCGCGATCGAGCGGTTCGACGGAACCGATGTCGCGGGAATGATCTGGGACGCGATCGAGCGGCGGGTGGGTGAACGCGCCGGATGACCGAGTTCATCCTCAACGCCATCGCCCGGGGCGGTTATTTCGGCATTTTCTT
>CAXTRJ010000035.1:235-16748 GCA_964246585.1 uncultured Sphingomonas sp.
GCAGAACGTCGTGCCACCGGTGCCGTCGGAGGTGATCATGGGGCTGGGCGGCATCGCCGTCGCGCGGGGCAACATGACCCTGATGCCGCTGATCGCGGCGGGGACGGCTGGGACGGTCGCGGGCAACTATTTCTGGTACGCGCTCGGGCGCCGTCTTGGCTATGAAGGGCTTAAGCCGTTCGTCGATCGCCACGGCCGCTTGCTGACGCTGGAATGGCGTGATGTGGAGCGCATCCAGCATTTCTTCCGCAAGCACGGCGGCGCGGTCGTGTTCGTGTTTCGCTTCCTGCCGACATTCCGTACAATAATCTCGCTGCCCGCCGGCATGGCCCGTATGCCACACTGGCGCTTCGTCCTGTCGACAGCGGCCGGCAGCGCGATCTGGAACACCATCCTCGCGGGCGCCGGGCTGTATTTCGGCTCCAACTTTCGAGAACTCGAACGCTATGTCGGGCCGGTCGCGATCGCGATCTTCGTCCTGATAGGGCTAGGGTATCTCTACCGCGTCGCGACCTGGCGACCTCGCGGTTAGGCGCGTGGATGCGCGTTGCGGTAGACATCGAGCAGGTGGGCGGCGTCGACCGCGGTGTAGACCTGGGTCGAGCTAAGACTGGCGTGGCCGAGCAGCTCCTGAAGTTGACGCAGGTCGGCGCCGCGGCCGAGCAGGTGCGTGGCGAAGCTGTGGCGAAGCGCGTGCGGTGTGGTCCGGTCGGACAACCCGAGCCGTCCGCGGGCGCCCCGGATCGATCGCCGTATTACGGCCGGCGACAGCGGGCCGCCCTTGGCCCCGCAAAACAGCGCCGCGTCGGGCGCGGCGGACCATGGCGATTGCGCCGCGTACGCCTCGATCGCCTCACGCACCTGGGGCAGCAATGGCACGATCCGCGTCTTGTTGCGCTTGCCCGTTACCGCCAGCGTCGTGCCGAGCGGCAGGACGCGCCCGGTCAGCGCCAACGCCTCCCCGATCCTGAGGCCCGCGCCGTAAAGGAGCAAGAGGAGCGCCCAATCGCGCGCGGCGATCCAGGGTTCGGCGGCGTCTTCGGCGACCTCCTCGACCAAGGCGATCGCGTCGGCGGGGGCGATTGGGCGCGGTACGCCGGGCTTGACCCGTGGCCCCTTCAAGCGAGGTGTCGCCCCCTCCCCCACCGCCCAGGCCAGATACGCGCGGACCGCCGACAGCTCGCGCGCGGCCGACGCGTTGCTCAGTCCCTGGCCCCGACGCAGCGCCAGGAAAGCGCGTAGGTCGACGGCGGTGACGCCGGCCAGCGTCTCGCGCCGTACCGCGCCACCCCAATGGTCTGAGAAGAAGGCGTCCAATCGCTCCGCCGTCGCCTGATACGCCCGCACCGTGTGAACCGAACGTCGTCGGTCACGCGCCAAATGTTGAGCGAATTCGGCGGCGAGCGCATCCACCGACGTCAGCCGATCGTCTGGCCCGACTTCGCCCAGTCGGCGAGGAAGCCCTCGATACCTTTGTCGGTCAGCGGGTGCCTGACTAGCTGACGAATCACCGACGGCGGCGCGGTCATCACGTCCGCGCCGATGCGCGCCGCCTCGTGGACATGGATCGGGTGGCGGACGCTGGCGACGAGGATCTGCGTCGCGAAGTCATAATTGTCGTAGATCAGGCGAATGTCGGCGATCAGTCCCATGCCATCCAACCCGACATCGTCATGCCGCCCGACGAAGGGCGAGACGAAGGTAGCGCCCGCCTTGGCGGCGAGCAGCGCCTGATTAGCCGAGAAGCACAAGGTCACGTTGACCATGGTGCCCTGGTCGGTCAGCGCCTTGCACGTCTTCAGCCCCTCGATCGTCAGCGGCACCTTGATCGCGACGTTGGCGGCGATCTTCCGCAGGATGTCCGCCTCGCGCATCATCTCGCGATGGTCGGTCGCGACGACCTCCGCCGAGACGGGCCCCGGCGTGATCTCGCAAATCTCGCGGACGACCTCGATGAAGTCGCGCCCCGCCTTGCCGATCAGCGAAGGATTGGTCGTGACCCCATCAACCAGGCCTGATTCGGCCAGGTCGCGTATTTCGGCGGTGTCGGCGGTGTCGACGAAGAACCTCACGGCGGTAGTCCCAATGCTGCTGTTCGCGCGGCCTTAGCGCGGGTCGACGCGGAAAGCATCACGCCGCGCGGCGGAGACGCCGCGTTAACCCAAGTGACCTATGGCTATTGCATGGTGACCCGGCCCAAAGAGACCCGCAGGCTTGGCGCGCTGCATGGCCTGGCGCTGGTCGACACCGCCCCGGAGCGCGAGTTCGACGCCGCGGCCGCGCTCGCCGCTCGCCTACTCGACAAACCCTTCGCTGCGATCTCGATCGTCGATCAGGACCGGACTTGGTTCAAGGCCAAGGAGGGGATGGACTCGGTCGAGGAGGTCCGTGGCCCGACCTTTTGCAACTGGACGATCCGCCAAGACGCGGTGCTGGTCGTCGAGGATGCGGCGAGCGACCCGCGTTTTTCGGCGAAGGCGAAGCGGGACGGGGCATATCCGCTGCGGTTCTATGCCGGCACACCGCTTCACGCGCCGTCGGGCGAACGCATCGGAACGCTGTGCGTCGGCGCGCGCGAGCCGGCGCGGATGACCGAAGACGACGTGCAGTCGCTGGAGCAACTGGGCGTCATGGTCGACGCGCTGATCGCCGCGCGCGCGACCGCCCGCGACGCGCTGCGGATCGCCATGCTGGCCGATCGACAGACCGCCGAACTGGGCCGTCAGGAGCGCGTCCTGCAACAGGCGCAGCGCATGGCGATGATCGGATCGTGGCGATTGCCGCTGGAGACCGATGTCCTGGAGCTGTCGGAAAACGCGCACCGCATCTGCGGGCTCGAGCCGGGCTGTGGGCGATTGTCGGACGTGCTCGAGCGGTGCAATCCGTCGGCCCGGGCGGAGATCACCCAGGCGATGGCGCGCACCATCGAGACCGGCATTCCGTACGATCTGGAGGTCGACCTAGCGACGATGGACGGCACGCCGCGCCGTGTCCGCATCATCGGCGAGGTCGAGATCGACAAGGGCCGCACCGCCGCGCTGGTCGGCGTCATCCAGGACGTGACCGAGCGTCGCGCGCTGGAAGCGATGCTCCGGCGGTCGGCCGACACCGATCCGCTGACCGGATTGGCCAACCGCGCCGCGTTCGACCGCGCGCTGGAAGCGGCGATGGCGCGCGCCGCAGAAGCGGACACGCCGTTGACGCTGGCGTTGATCGACCTCGACGACTTCAAGGAGGTCAACGACACCCACGGCCACACCGCCGGCGACGACGTGCTGCGCGCGGTAGGCCAACGCCTGGGCGAGCTGTGGCTGAAGGGCAGCATGGCCGCCCGGCTTGGCGGAGACGAATTCGCGGTGATTGTCGAGGACGCGGAACTCGCCGCCGACCCGGGAGGCGTCGCCGTCCGCATCGAGGAGATGCTGCGCGTGCCCGTCCGCTCGGACGGTCGCCGTCTGCCCGCGCGCGGCACTGTTGGCGCGGCCTTGCTCGACCCGGAATGTCACACCATCCGTGATTTCGTCCACCGCGCCGACACCGCGCTATATGGCCTTAAGCGGGCCAGGAAAGGTGAGCGGCGGCAGATCGAGCGACGCCGCCTGGCGGGGTAATCGCTTCCCGTCGACTCGGCGACGTCCCATATACCTATCGCATGTCTCGCGCCCGCGTTCTCGTCCTTAATTCCGCGCTCGGCCCGCTCGATTATCGCGTGCCGCACGGCATGTCGGTCGAACCGGGCTCGATCGTCACCGCGCCGCTCGGCCCGCGTCAGCTGGTCGGCGTCGTCTGGGAACCCGAGCGGTTGCCGTCGGATGCCGAAGTCGGCGACAATCGCCTGCGCAACCTCGTCGCGGTCAGCGACGTGCCGCCGATCGGCGAGCCGCTGCGACGGTTGGTCGAGTGGACCGCCGATTACTATCTCGCGCCGCCCGCGGCGGTGGTGCGCATGGCGCTCGCCTCGGCCTCGGCGTTGGACGGCGCGCCGACGATGGTCGAGTACCGCGCGACCGGCGCCGCCCCCGACCGGCTGACGCCGCAGCGCGAGCAGGCGCTGGCGCGGATCGGCGATCGTCAGGGCTTGATCCGCGAGCTGGCGACGATCGCCGACGTGTCGGACGCGGTCATCCGCGGACTGGTCAAGGCGGGGGCGATCGAGGGCGTGGCCGTCGCCACCGACACCTCTTACCCGGTCCCCGATGCCGATCACCATCAGCCGACGCTGTCGGACGAGCAGGATGTCGCCGCCGCCGCGCTGGTCGCGGATGTCCGCGCGCGGCGTTTCCAGCCGACGTTGCTCGACGGCGTCACCGGGTCGGGCAAGACCGAGGTGTATTTCGAGGCCGTCGCCGAGACGATCCGGCAAAGACGCCAGTGCCTGGTCCTGCTTCCCGAGATCGCGCTGACCGAGCCGTTCCTGAAGCGCTTCGCCGACCGTTTCGGCTGCGAGCCGGTGGCGTGGCACTCGGGGCTGCGATCGACCCAACGCCGCCGCGCCTGGCGCGCGATCGTCGGGGGGCAGGCGACCGTCACCGTCGGCGCGCGGTCGGCGCTGTTCCTGCCGTTCCGCGATCTCGGCCTGCTCGTCGTCGACGAGGCGCACGAGACGAGTTTCAAGCAGGAGGACGGCGTCCACTATCACGCGCGCGACGTGGCGGTCATGCGCGGCAAGTTCGAGGATTGCCCGGTGATCCTCGCCTCCGCCACCCCGGCGATCGAGACGCGCCAGCAGGTCGCGCTCGGCCGTTACGCCGAACTGGCGCTGCCGGGGCGGTGGGGCGCCGCCGAGATGCCGGCGATCGAGGCGATCGACCTGATCGCCGAGCCGCCCGAGCGGGGTCGCTGGCTGTCGCCGCGCCTGGTCGCCGCGATCGGCGAGACGTTGAAACGGCGCGAGCAGGTGCTGCTGTTCCTCAATCGCCGGGGCTACGCGCCCCTGACGCTGTGCCGGACCTGCGGCCACCGCTTTCAGTGTCCCAACTGCACCGCGTGGATGGTGGAACACCGGCTGACGCGGCGACTCGCCTGCCACCATTGCGGCCACGCGATGCCGACGCCGCGCGCCTGCCCCGAATGCGCCGGCGAAGACACGCTCGTCGCCTGCGGTCCCGGCGTCGAGCGAATCGCCGACGAGGTCGCGGCGCTGTTCCCCGAGGCGAGGACGGCGGTGGTGACCTCCGACACGATCTGGTCGCCCGCCAAGGCGGCCGAGTTCGTCGGGCGAATGGAGGCGGGCGACATCGACATCGTCGTTGGCACTCAGCTGGTGACGAAGGGATATCACTTTCCCAACCTGACGCTGGTGGGAGTGGTCGACGCCGACCTGGGGCTTGAGGGCGGCGACCTGCGCGCCGCCGAGCGGACCTTCCAGCAGATCCGCCAGGTGTCGGGTCGCGCCGGGCGGGGCGCCAAGCCGGGCCGCGTCTTCATCCAGACGCATAGCCCGGGCGCGCAGGTGATGCGGGCGCTGGTGTCGGGTGATGCCGAAGCATTCTACGCCGCCGAGACCGAGGCCCGGCGCGAAGCGGGGGCGCCGCCGTTCGGGCGCTACGCCGCGATCATCGTGTCGTCGGAGGAACAGCCGCTGGCGCACCAGGTCGCGACGCTGGTCGGTCGGTCGGCGCCGGAGGTGGACGGGATGCACGTCTATGGCCCGGCGCCCGCCCCGCTCGCGATGCTGCGGGGACGGCACCGCTATCGCCTGCTGGTCCATGCAAGGCGCGCGCTGGATGTGCAGGACGTGATCCGCGACTGGCTGGGCAACCTCGACTGGCCGGCCAAGGTCCGGGTGGCGGTAGATGTCGACCCCTACAACTTCCTTTAGCTGCCCACGGCGCGGCGGCCGTACATCGGCCGCTGTAGACAATCTCCCCGAACATGCTTGACCGCTTTCGGCGGAGCGCTAGCATATTGACAAACAAGGGGGTTTGTCATGCGTTTGAAGCTTATCGGGGCCGGCGTGGCCCTGCTGTCGTCGACTGCGGTGCAGGCGGAGTGGCACCAGGCGACGTCCAAGCATTTCGTGGTCTATTCGGACGACTCGGCCGGACGGGTCCAGGCTTTCGCCGAGCAACTTGAGCGGTTCGACAAGGCGATCCGCGTCTGGCACGTGGCGCCGAATGATGTCCGTGGCCCGTCGGCGCGGGTTACGGTATTCGTCGTCAAGGACACGGGCGAGATCGAGAAGCTGATCGGGCGATCGGGCGTCGCCGGGTTCTATAGCCCACGCGCCGGCCAGTCGGTCGCGTTCACGCCGCGAAGCTCCGGCCAAGCCGGAGACGCGGGATTGTCCTCGCGCGCGGTCCTTTTTCACGAATATGCCCATCACTGGATGCTGACGAATTGGGCGGACGCTGCGTTGCCGCCCTGGTTCGTCGAAGGCTTCGCCGAGCTTCATGCGACCGCGCTGTTCCGTGACAACAGCGTCATCTTCGGCGCGAATCCCAGCTATCGTCGATACACGGTCGGCCGGATGAACCTGTTGCCAAGCGATCGGCTACTGCGGCCCGATCCCGGCCGACTAAGCCCAGAGGAAACCGACGCGCTGTACAGCCGCGGCTGGGCGCTGACGCATTACCTCACCTTCGACCCCGAGCGGCGCAAGCAGCTGGCGAACTATATCGGCGCGCTGAATTCAGGAAAGGCGGCGGACGCCAACAACCTGATCGGCGATCGGTCGAGCCTCGACCTTAAGCTCAACGGCTACGTTAAACGCCGTTCCTTGCCGTCGGCGGCGTTCTCGTTCGATCAATTGCCGATCGGCGAAGTCAAGGTGCGCCCGCTGACCGCGCCAGAGGCGGCGATGATGCCCGCCTTCATCCTGTCCAAGCGGGGCGTCGACAAGACGCAGGCGCCCAAGGTCGCGGCGCTGGCGCGCCGACTCGCCGCGCCCTATCCGAACGACCTCGCGGCGCAGGGCGAGCTGGCCGAGGCCGAATTTGACCTGTGCGAGTCCGACGAGAAGTCGGATGCGGCCTGCTACGCCCGCGCCGAGGCGGCCGTCGACCGTGCGCTCGCGGTCGATCCGAGGTCGGTGCACGCGCTGACCTACAAGGGCATGACGCAAGTAGCCGCCGCCAAGAAAGCCAAGGAGGCCGACCCAAAGAAATGGGCCGCGGCGCGCCAATGGTTCCTTGCCGCCAACAAGATTGACACCGAAGCGCCGCAGCCACTGATCCAATTTTACGACAGCTTCGCCGCGGCGGAGAAGGCGCCGAGCAAGAACGCGCAAGGGGGGTTGCTCTACGCCTATGCGCTGGCACCCTATGACGGCGACCTGCGGCTCAAGGCGGCGCAGGTGTTGTTGAACCAGGACAAGATGCCGCAGGCGCGCGTCGCCCTGGCACCGGTCGCGTACAGCGTCGAGGATCGGGCCAAGTCGGAGCGGGCGAAGAAGGTGATGGCGGCGCTCGACGGCGGCGACAAGGCGACGGCGCTGGCGGAATTGTCGAAGGAACCGGACAAGGACGAAAAGGACAGCTGACCGCTGCGACCGTTCGCGGGCCGGGCGCGCGTCAGTCGGCCCGCTCGGCCAGGACGGTCAGCCCGCGATCGGTGACCTCGGCGAAACCGCCCTGTATCGCGATCGACTCGGGCTCGCCCTTGTCCGTCCGGTGAATCAGCAGCGCGCCGTCGCGGATCGTCGACATGAAGGGGGCGTGGCCCTCCAGCACGCCGAAATCACCCTCTGTGCCGGGGACGACAACCATGTGGACCTCCTCCGAGCGGACGAGGCGTTCGGGGGTGACGAGTTCGAAGTGGAGCATGTCTTACGTCCTAGATTTGATCGACTCGGCGGGCGAACCAGTCATCACCAAGCCCCCGTGCGTAGGCCAACATCACGATTGCCCCGAGGAGCGCGCTGTCTATCGCTGCCAGTAGATCGTAAGTCGGCGTCGGTAAGCTCGTAAGCAGCGAAGCCAAGCGAGGCGATCCCGTCACGATACTACAGCTGAACCAGACGGAGAAACGTCGCCCGGTTCAGCTCAATCCCGATCACGCCTCCTGAGCCATCTTCTCGGCCTTGGCGACCGCCTCGTCGATGCCGCCGACCATGTAGAAGGCGCTTTCGGGCAGGTGATCGTATTCGCCGTCGACGACCGCCTTGAAGCTTCGGATCGTGTCCTCGATCTGGACGAACTTGCCGGGGATGCCGGTGAAGACCTCGGCGACGTGGAACGGCTGCGACAGGAAGCGCTGGATCTTGCGCGCGCGCTGGACCGTGACCTTATCCTCCTCCGACAACTCGTCCATCCCGAGAATGGCGATGATGTCCTGCAAGGACTTGTAGCGCTGGAGTAGCGACTGGACGGCGCGGGCGGTGTCGTAGTGCTCCTGGCCGACGGTGCGCGGCTCCAACACGCGGCTGGTCGAATCGAGCGGGTCGACGGCGGGGTAGATGCCCAGTTCCGAGATCGCGCGGTTCAGCGTCGTCGTCGCGTCGAGATGCGCGAACGAGGTCGCCGGCGCCGGGTCGGTCAGGTCGTCGGCGGGGACGTAGATCGCCTGGACGCTGGTGATCGAACCCTTGTTGGTCGAAGTGATCCGCTCCTGCAGCGCGCCCATGTCGGTCGACAGCGTCGGCTGGTAGCCGACCGCCGAGGGAATACGGCCGAGCAGCGCCGACACTTCCGCGCCCGCCTGGGTGAAGCGGAAGATGTTGTCGACGAAGAACAGCACGTCCTGCCCTTCCGCGTCGCGGAAATATTCGGCGATGGTCAGGCCCGACAGCGCGACGCGGGCGCGGGCGCCCGGCGGCTCGTTCATCTGACCGAACACCAGCGCGACCTTCGAGCCCTCCGGCGTCGCGTTGCCTTCGGCGTCCTTGGCGATAACGCCGGCGTCGAGGAACTCGTGGTAGAGGTCGTTGCCCTCGCGGGTGCGCTCGCCGACCCCGGCGAAGACGGACACGCCGCCATGGCCCTTGGCGATGTTGTTGATGAGCTCCTGGATCAGCACGGTCTTGCCGACGCCCGCGCCGCCGAACAGGCCGATCTTGCCGCCCCGCGCATAGGGGGCGAGCAGGTCGATGACCTTGATCCCGGTGACCAGGATGGCGCTCTCGGTCGACTGGTCGACGAATAGCGGGGCGGACGCGTGGATCGGCGCGGTCTGCGCGGCGTTGATGGGGCCGCGCTCGTCGATCGGCTCGCCGATGACATTAAGGATGCGGCCGAGCGTCATCGGGCCGACGGGGACGCGTATCTGCGAACCGGTGTCGCGGACGTTTTGACCGCGGGTCAGGCCCTCAGTCGCGTCCATCGCGATGGTGCGGACCGTATTCTCGCCGAGGTGTTGGGCGACCTCGAGGACGAGGCGATTACCGTTATTGTCGGTCTCCAGCGCCGACAGGATAGCGGGCAGCTGGTCCTGTTCGAATTGGACGTCAACGACCGCGCCGATCACCTGCGCGATGCGGCCTACGTTGTTGGTGCGGGGGCCCGTCTGACCTGGGGTGGGGCGGATCATTTCAGCGGCGGTTGCCATGTTCATTCCTTAGTTCAATATCCACTCGCCGTTCGCGGCGATCTCGTCGTGCATAGCGTCGGGCGCAAGGTCGGGCATCTCGTTTGGCCAACTCACCGCGCCATGCGCGATGCCGACCCGGGCAAAGTAAGCCGGATCTTTCAGCACCTCGAACACACCGCGCAAGTGCGTCGGATTGAAACGGACGTGCCCAGCGATGCCGTCCCGATGCTCGACCCACAAGGTCAGTGGCCCGACAACCTCGACCTTCACCACGTTCCACGGCGCTGCCATCATCTACTCCAGCGGGGCAATCGGGTTAAGCGGTTGACCCTGCCTTGCCAATTCCCAATTGGCGAGGAGTTCGTCCTGATGCAACTCCGTCCAATCTAGCACCAGGCCCAATGCACGTCGCTTGAGACTGCCCGGGACTACCACTGCCAACGACCGAATGTCGATGATGGTGTCCTCGTCCTGACCGACATAGGCTGCGTGAAAGTGTGGCGGCGCATGGTCATTCCAGAACATTAGGATCTTGATATTGAAGAAGATAGAGATCGTCGGCACGCCGAATCAAAGCGCCTCGGCGCCCGAGATGATCTCGACCAGCTCGGTCGTGATCGCGGCTTGCCTCGTGCGGTTGTACTGGATGCTCAGGCGGTTGATCATGTCGCCGGCGTTGCGGGTGGCGTTGTCCATCGCGTTCATGCGGCTGCCCTGTTCGGAGGCGGCGTTTTCCAGCATGGCGCGGAAGACCTGGATCGCGACGTTGCGGGGGAGCAGGTCGGCCAGGATTGCGTCCTCGCCGGGCTCATACTCGACTACCGCGTCGGCGATGCCGGCCGGCGATGTTGAGGAAGTTGAGCCGATGGCGACGGGAATAATCTGGATGCCGGTCGGCTCCTGTACCAGGGCCGACTTGAACTTGGCGTAGAACAGGTGGGCGATGTCGAACTCGCCCACCTCGTACCGCGCGATCAGGTCGTTCGCCACGCCCTGTGCGTCGCTGAACGCCACCGTCTTGATGCCGCCGAGTTCGTGGTCGGCCAGAATCTGGTTCGGGTAGAAACGGCGGAGCACACGGCCCTTCTTGCCGGCGAGGTAGAATTTGACGGTCTTGCCGGCCGCGCCGAGTTCCTCCGCCTGGCGGCGGGCGGCGCGGACGATGTTGGTGTTGAACGCGCCGGCGAGGCCGCGCTCCGAGGTCGCGACGACGATCAAGTGGACCTGATCATTACCCGTGCCCGCGAGCAGGCGCGGCGAGTTCGCGCTGACGGTAACGCGGCTCGCGAGGCTGCCCATGACCTGCTCCAGCCGCTCGGCATAGGGACGGCCGTTCTGCGCCGCCTCCTGCGCGCGGCGCAGCTTGGCGGCGGCGACCATCTTCATCGCCTTGGTGATCTTCTGCGTCGACTTGACCGAGCCGATGCGGATCTTGAGGGCCTTGAGGGATGCCATGCTAAGTCCTAAAATCGCGGCGTCGGTATCGCATCGCCTTGCGCGATTGAGAGAAGCACAAAGATAACGGCGGCGACCCACGCCAATCCATTCCAAGTTCGGGCGCGCTTGAGATTTTCATCTCGGTTCTCGTGCATGGAGGCAGCAGCGATCTGTTGAAGCTCCTGTCCCTTGAACACGAGATAAACGGCTCCCAACCAGATGATTATCTGAAGCATGCCAACCCCTCTTCCGTCACGCGAATGTCTTGCCGAAAGCGTCGAGCGCGCCTTTCAGCTTCTCGGTCGTGTCCTTTGACAGGTCGCGGTCGCTGCGGATCGCGTCGAGGACGCCGGCGTTGTTGGCGCGCATGTCGGAGAGCATCGCGCCCTCGTAGCGGGTGACGTCGCCGACCGGCACCTTGTCGAGATAGCCCTGCGTCCCCGCGAAGATCGACACGGTCTGCTCCTCGAAGGGCATCGGCGCGAACTGGCGCTGCTTCAACAGCTCGGTCAGGCGCGCGCCGCGCGCCAGCAGGCGCTGGGTCGAGGCGTCGAGGTCCGAGCCGAACTGGGCGAAGGCCGCCATCTCGCGGTACTGGGCGAGCTCGAGCTTGATCGAGCCCGACACCTTCTTCATCGCCTTGGTCTGCGCCGCCGAGCCGACGCGCGACACGGAGAGGCCGACATTGATGGCGGGACGGACGCCGGCGAAGAACAGGTCGGTTTCCAAGAAGATCTGCCCGTCGGTGATCGAGATGACGTTGGTCGGGATGTAGGCCGACACGTCGCCCGCCTGCGTCTCGATGATCGGCAGCGCGGTGAGCGAACCACCGCCCTCCGCGTTGTTCATCTTGGCGGCGCGCTCGAGCAGGCGACTGTGGAGGTAGAACACGTCGCCCGGATACGCCTCGCGGCCCGGCGGACGGCGGAGCAGCAGCGACATCTGGCGATAGGCCACCGCCTGCTTCGACAGGTCGTCGTAGACGATGAGGGCGTGCATGCCGTTGTCGCGGAAATACTCGCCCATCGCGCAACCGGTATAGGGCGCGAGGAACTGGAGCGGCGCCGGGTCGGACGCGGTGGCCGCGACGACGATGGAGTATTCCATCGCGCCGTTCTCCTCCAGCGTGCGGACGAGTTGGGCGACGGTCGAACGCTTCTGCCCGACCGCGACGTAAACGCAGTAGAGCTTCTTCGATTCGTCGTCGCCGGCGTTGGCCGACTTCTGATTGATAAAGGCGTCGATCGCGACCGCCGACTTGCCGGTCTGGCGGTCGCCGATGATCAACTCGCGCTGACCGCGGCCGACGGGGACGAGGGCGTCGATCGCCTTAAGCCCGGTCTGAACCGGCTCGCTGACCGAGGCGCGGGGGATGATGCCCGGGGCTTTCACCTCGACGCGGCTGCGCTGGTCGCTGGCGATCGGGCCCTTGCCGTCGATCGGATTGCCGAGCCCGTCGACCACGCGGCCGAGCAGCCCGCGGCCGACCGGCACGTCGACGATCGTGCCGGTACGCTTGACGACGTCGCCTTCCTTGATCTCGGCGTCCGAGCCGAAGATCACGACGCCGACATTGTCGGCCTCCAAGTTGAGCGCCATGCCCTGGACGCCGTTCGAGAACTCGACCATCTCGCCCGCCTGGACATTGTCGAGCCCGTAGATACGGGCGATGCCGTCGCCGACCGACAACACTTGGCCGGTCTCGGTCACCTCGGCCTCGGCGCCGAAGCTGGCGATCTGGTCGCGGATGACCTTTGAGATTTCGGCGGCGCGGATATCCATGTTCAGCCTTTTCCGACAGCGTGAAGCCGTCAGCCTTTCATTACGTGCGCGAGCGCATTGAGACGGGTGCGGATCGAAGAGTCGATCATCTGGGAGCCGATGCGGACGACCAGCCCGCCGAGCAGCGCGGGGTCGACCGACAGATCTACCGCGACCTCACGACCGACACGCTGGCGGAGCTGCTGCTTCAGCTCGACCACCTGATCGTCGGTCAACGGGTGGGCGGAGGTCACCTCGGCGGTGGTCTCGCCACGGTGCCGCGCGGCCAGCGCGCGAAAAGCGCGGATGATGGCGGGCAATTGCGCCAGGCGGCGGTTCTCGGCGAGGACGCCCAGGAAGCTGCGCGTGGTCGGATCGAGTCCGAGCTGGTCGGCGGTGGCGAGCACCGCCCGGATCGCGTCGCCGCGCGCCACCAGCGGGCTCGCGGTCAAGCAGCGCAGGTCGTCCGACTGGGCGAGCGCGTCGCGGACCGACGACAGGCTCTCCTCGACCGCTTCGATCGCCCGGGCGTCACGCGCGAGGTCGAACAGCGCGGTGGCGTAGCGACCGCCGAGGCTCGCCTGGATACCGCCTAAATTGCCGCCGCCATTGGTACCGCCGGATGTCTCCACGCGACTCGCGTTCCTTGTCGCTCGAATGTTCGCCCCATGAGGAAAGGCCCCATGGGGAAAGAGGGCCGCGAAACGGGCCCTCCGATGGGTTGGCGGGCGGTTAGCATCGGGGGTAGGATGATGCAAGCGGGCGGCGGACGCCCCGGGGAGACGAGCATGACCGGCGGCATGGAAAAGATGACGATGTCCGATGGCGCCGAGGTGGGGGTGTATCGAGCCCGCCCCGAAGGCGAACGGCGCGGCGGGCTGGTGCTGGTCCAGGAGGTGTTCGGCGTCACCGAGCACATTCGCGAGCAGTGCGACGCTTATGCCGCCGCCGGATACGAGGTGCTCGCCCCCGCCCTGTTCAACCGCGAACAGCCTGGGTTCGAGGCGGACTACTCCGCCGACGGCATCGCGCGCGGCATGGCCCTGGCGCGCGACGAGCACCCGTTCGAGCTGACGCTGGCCGACGTCCAGACCTGCGTCGACGCGTTGCGCGAAACGGGGCCGGTGTTTGTCGTAGGCTATTGCTATGGTGGCTCGGTCGCCTGGTTCACCGCCACCCGCATGACCGGAGTCGCGGCGGCGTCGGGCTATTACGGCGGCAAAGCCCCCGAGGCCGCCGACGAGGAACCCAAGGCGCCGGTCATCATGCACTTCGGCCGCCACGATACCGGCATCCCGATGGAGGGCGTCGAGAAGCTGGCGGCGAAGGAATGGCCCAACGCGACTGTCTACGTCTACGAGGCGGGGCACGGCTTCAACTCCGACCGGCGCAAGGACCATCACGAACCGAGCGCCGACCTGGCGCGGGAGCGGACGCTGGCGCTGTTCCGGGCGAACGGAGGGTAGAGGCGTGGCTGGATGGATTTCCCGGCTGTTCGGCCAGAACGCCACGCCGACACCGGCGCCCACGCCGGCACCCGCGGCGACGGTTCGCGCGCCGGCGACTCGGTTCGTGATGGACCGGGCCCGGCTGTTCGACCTCGACCAGACGCACCGCCTGGCGGCGCTGCTCGCGCAGCCGGCCGAGGCGCGCGACCGCGCCTGGCGCGAGGATTTCCACTATGCCGCCTGGTATGCGTCGCTGGAATTGCCGTCGCCGCGACCGTTCGAGGGGCCGGACGGTTTCTCCTATCTCCGCTTCGATCTTCCGCGGGAGGGTGCGTTCGACTCGCAGTCGCTCGGCAATCTCGCGCGGGGATGCGTCGAAGGCGCGGTCGGGGCGGCGATCTTCGCGTCGCCCGACGCGCCCGCCGATCAGGCCGCCTACGTGTTCTCCATGGGCGCGCTCGATGGGTTGCTTCGCTTCGACGACATCGACGGCGATCCCGCCGACGCGGGCGAGGTCGGTGCGTCGAGCGAGGTGTTCGACGTCCAACGGGAGGGAAGCGTCCAGCGGCTGATCGTCCGCAAGGAACACTAGGTCCTGATCGGCGCACCGTCGCGCGAGTATCTACCGCCCTCCACCGCGCGCCCGCTGTTCCGGCACCTCGTCGAGGGGTGGCGACTGGCCGAGCCTGGCGTCGCATTGCTGATGGACGGCGCAATGACGCCGATGCAGATGCTGGTCATCGGCAAGAAGCGTAGCGCGTTCGCGGCGGACCAGCCGATCGACGAGATCGTCCGTATGCTGTCGTGGTATTTCCCGCCGAACCAGATGCTGACGCTGATGCCGGAGGACTGGTCCGACGACCAGTTGACGCCGCTCCGCTCCTACCTGTCCTGACCTGGCACCCGAGCGGACGCCGGCGTTGTCGCGGGCGAACGCGGGTTGACGTTGTACCGGTATTTGTGCAACTCGAATCGATGGATGTCCTGACCTATTCCGATACCCGCGCCAATCTGAAGGCGGTGATGGACCGTGTCGTCGAGGACCATGCGCCGGTCGTGATCTCCCGCCAGAACGGTA
The DNA here is from genome assembly GCA_964246585.1 of uncultured Sphingomonas sp. GTDB lineage: Bacteria > Pseudomonadota > Alphaproteobacteria > Sphingomonadales > Sphingomonadaceae > Sphingomonas. The sequence continues at coordinate 15,425 of CAXTRJ010000035.1, forward strand.
AGCCGGTGGTGATGGTGTCGCTGGAGGACTGGTCGTCGATCGAGGAGACGATGTACGTTTTGTCGACGCCGGCCAATGCGGCGCGGCTGCACGAGGCGATGCGGGAACTCGATGCCGGCGGCGGGACCGAACGAGAGCTGATCCAGCCTTGAAGATCACTTTCGCGAGTCGCGCGTGGGAAGATTATCTGCACTGGCAATCCGCCGATGCGGTGCTGCTGGCGAAGGTGAACGGATTGATCGCCGAATGCCGTCGATCGCCGTTCAGCGGGACGGGTAAGCCGGAGCCGTTGAAGGGTCGCTGGACCGGTTGGTGGTCGCGGCGGAGCAGCAGCAAGCACCGGCTGATCTACCGCGTCTCCGGACAGGGCGACGAACGGATGCTCCAGATCGCGCAGTGCCGGTTGCATTATCAATGATGTTTGACCGCAAGCCGCGGGATGCGTCGTTCGCGGCTTGCGCCTAGATCGGCGGCATGACGCAGACGATCGACCCCGACACCGCCTGGGCCGCCTTTGACGCCCGCGACCGCGCCGCCGATGGGCGCTTCGTCGTCGCGGTGCGGACCACCGGCATCTATTGCAAGCCGAGCTGCCCCGCGCGGCATCCCCGCCGCGAGAACGTGTCGTTCCACCCCGACGCCGCCGCCGCGCGCGAGGCGGGGTATCGCGCATGCCTGCGCTGCAAGCCCGATGAGGTCGGGCGCGACCGGGTCGCGGTGGCCGAAGCGGTGACGATAATCGCGGCGGCCGAGGTCGCGCCATCCCTCGATACCCTGGCGGCGCGGGTGGGCTATGCGCCGCATCATTTCCACCGGTTGTTCAAGCGCGCGACGGGGGTGACGCCCGCCGCTTATACGCGGGGATTGCGGGCCCAACGGGCGGCGAACGCCTTGAGGAAGGACGTCAGCGTGACCGACGCGATCTACGACGCCGGCTATTCGGCGCCGAGCCGGTTCTACGACGGCGACGCGAAGCGGCTGGGGATGACGCCGGGCGCCTGGGCGCGCGGCGGCGCGGGGGCGACGATCCGCTGGACGGTCGCCGACACCAGCCTGGGCGCGCTGTTGATCGCGGCGACCGAGCGCGGGTTGTGCCGCGTATCGTTCGGCGCGGACGAAGGCGAGTTGCGCCGCCGCTTTCCCCACGCCGAGATCGCCGAGGGCGACGCGGCGCTCGCCAGCCTGGCCGCGCGGGTCGTCGCCGCGGTCGAGTCGCCCGAGCGCGACCACGACCTGCCCCTCGACGTTCGCGGCACGGCGTTCCAGGAGGCGGTGTGGCAGGCTCTCCGCGACATACCCGCCGGCGAGACGCGCAGCTATGCCG
>CAXTRJ010000036.1:0-16740 GCA_964246585.1 uncultured Sphingomonas sp.
GCGCAACTCCGGCTGGCGATCGACGGCACCGTCGCCGACTATGCCCGCACCGCGCAGAACGGCGCCGGCGGTTACGGCTTCGCCGCGTCGAACGAATATCGCGGCGGCGACGTCACGGCGACGCTCGACATGACGGTGGCGACGCGCGACGACCTGACCGGCGGCGCGACGGTCCCCGACGCGGTGCTGCGGATCGACCGGCCGGGCCGGGACACCGCCGTGGTGCCGGTCGCCGGGCTGATCGGGTGCGGTTGACGCGCGAGACGCTGCGGGCGCAACGCGCGGCGTTCGATGCGGAGTTGCCGGTCCCGCTGGCGGCCAGGCGCGATCGGCTGAGGCGCGCGGCGGCGATGGTGACCGATCATGCCGCGCGCTTCTGCGACGCGCTGAGCGAGGATTTCGGGCATCGTAGCCGCGAGCAATCGATGCTGACCGATATCGCCGGATCGGTCGCGCCGATCCGCCATGCGTTGAAGCACCTGGAACGCTGGGCCAAGCGCGAACGCCGCGCGGTGCAGTTCCCGCTCGGCCTGCTCGGCGCGCGCGCCTGGGTCGAGTATCAGCCCAAGGGCGTGGTCGGCGTCATCGCGCCGTGGAACTTCCCGGTGAACCTGGTCATGGCGCCGCTCGCCGGTGTGTTCGCGGCGGGCAACCGGGCGATGGTCAAGACGAGCGAGTACACACCGGCGACCGCCGCGCTTTTCCAGGAGCTCGCGGCCAAGTCCTTCGACCCGCTCGAGCTTGCCTTCGTGACCGGCGGGCCCGAGGTCGGCAGGGCGTTCGCCGAGCTGCCGTTCGATCATCTGCTGTTCACCGGCGCGACGGGGATCGGTCGTCATATCCTCCACGCCGCCGCCGACAACCTGACGCCGGTGACGCTGGAGCTCGGCGGCAAGTCGCCGGCGATCATCGGTCGCGGCGCCGACATCGCGCGCGCGACCGAGCGGGTGGCGATCGGCAAGATGATGAACGCCGGGCAGATCTGCCTTGCCCCCGATTACATGCTGGTCGCCGCCGCCGACGAGGCGCGGGTTGTCGAGGGGCTGAAATCAGCGGCTTCGGCGATGTATCCGACATTGGTTGGGAACCCGGATTATACCGCGATCATCAACGACCGGCATCACCGGCGGCTGCACGAGTGGGTCGACGACGCGCGGGCGAAGGGCGCGACGGTCGAGGTGGTCAACCCCGCCGGCGAGGACTTCGCGGGTTCCAACGGTCGCAAGATGCCGTTGCACATCGTCACGGACGTGACCGACGAGATGACGATCATGCGGGAGGAGATATTCGGGCCCATCCTGCCGATCCGGCGCTATGACGGGATCGACGACGCGATCGCGCAGGTGAACCGGCGCGATCGGCCGCTCGGGCTATATTATTTCGGGCCCGACGAAGCCGAACGACGGCGGGTGCTCGACCGGACGATCTCGGGCGGGGTGACGATCGACGATGTCGTCTTCCACGTCTCGATGGAGGACCTGCCGTTCGGCGGCGTCGGCGCGTCGGGGATGGGCGGGTATCACGGCCAGGACGGGTTCCGCACGTTCAGCCATGCCAAAGCGGTGTTCAAGCAGTCGCGGCTCGACATCGCCAAGCTGGCCGGCCTGAAGCCGCCTTACGGCACGGCGACGCGGAAATCGGTCGCGCGACAGATCGGCTAGCGGGAACCGCGTCGGATCGCGGCGGTTGACGTACGTCATCCAACCCGGAGCCGCCCGCATGTCCCAGCCCGTCCGCTACACATCCTCGGTGGAGAAGGTCGAATCCGACGAGGGCGAGACGATCCGCAAGCTGGAGGAGCAGTTCCAGCAGATACTCGAGACCACGTCGAAGGATTACGGGACGGCGGTGCGGTCGGTGCACGCCAAGGCGCACGGATTGATGCAGGGAATGCTGACCGTCGCCGACGGCCTGCCACCCGAGCTCGCGCAAGGTTTGTTCGCGCGTCCAGGGACTTATGAGGCGATCCTGCGCCTCTCGACCAACGCCGGCGACATCCTGGACGACTCGATCAGCCTGCCGCGCGGCGCGGCGTTGAAGGTGCTGGGCGTCGAGGGCGAGCGGTTGCCGTCGAGCGAGGGCGAGACGACGCAGGACTTCGTCATGGTCAATGGCGAGGTGTTCTCGGCGCCCGATACCAAGGCGTTCCTCAAGAACCTGACGCTCCTGTCGAAGACGACCGACAAGGCGGAGGGCGCCAAGAAGGCGCTGTCGGCGGTGCTGCGCGGGACGGAGGCGGTGCTGGAGGCGTTCGGCGGCGAGTCGGCGACGCTGCAGCAATTGGGTGGGGCCAAGCAGTTGAACCCGCTGGGGCAGAACTATTACAGCCAGACGGCTTTCCGGTACGGCGACCACATCGCCAAGATCGGGCTGTTCCCGGTATCGAAGCCGCTGACCGAGCTGGCGGACGAGACCGTGAACGCCAGCGGCCGGCCCGACGCGCTGCGCGAGTCGATCAACGAAACGATGGCCTCCCAGGGCGGCACCTGGGAGTTGCGGGTGCAGCTGTGCACCGACCTGGACAAGATGCCGGTCGAGGATCCGACGGTGACGTGGGACGAGGACGAGAGCCCGTTCCGGACGGTGGCGACGCTGGTCATGGAGCCGCAGGCGAGCTGGACGCATGGCGCCAGCGACCTGAACGACGGTTTCCTGGCGTTCAACGTCTGGCACGGCCTCGCGGCGCACCAGCCGCTGGGCGGGATCAACCGCGCGCGGAACGAACCCTATCGCAAGTCGGCGCAGTTCCGGAGTGGGTTCAACCGCTGCCCGATGCACGAGCCGCGGACGCTGACGGAATTGCCGGCTTGAAGCCTTGCAACCAACCGCCTTGGCGCCGGTTGAAGCGGGACCGATCATAAGGCCGTCAAGCCGGCCAAACGCTAGGAGCATGGGTGATGACAGACGATTCGATCGACCGCATGACCGACCAGGCCAAGACGATGAACCACGAGGCGGCGAGCCATGCCAACGCCGCCGCCGACCAGGCGGCGACCGGGGCGAAGCAGGCGCGCGACGCCTTTTCCGAGCGCGTCCTCGACCCGGCCAAGCGCGCCGGCGAGGCGATGAAGGAGAGCGGTCAGAAGATGGCCGAGGGCGGCTCGACCATCGGCGTCAAGATCATCGACCAGGCGCGGTCGAACGCCAGCGAGGCGTTCGAGGCGATGCGCGCCGCGGCGCAGGCGAACGACATTTCCGAGGTGATGAGGATCCAGGGCGATTACCTGCGCGAACAGGGGCAGCGCAGCATGACGCAGGCGCGCGAGATCGGCGAGTTGATCATGCAGTTCGGTCGCGACGCGGTCGCGCCGATGCGTGGAGGCGGCGAGAAATAGGACAAAGCTCGCGAGGCAGCGTCTTAACTGACGAACGCGCGTCGCTTCACTCCGGCGGTTGTCGCAGGCTTGCCGGGTCGGCCCCGGCGGTCGTGGCACGGCCTTCGTGCAACAGCGCTTCGATCCGGAATAGCGCCGCCTCGACGCGACCGATGCGGGCGGACAGATCCTCCAGCTCGGTGCGGCTGGGCATGTTGGTGGCGGCGAGCGCGCGTTCGATCACTTGCCGGCCCATCGCCTGCGCCGTCGTCGCGGCCCCGCTGGTTCCCGGCAGGGTTGACCGGGCCGCGTCGCCGGCGGTGCCGTTGATCGCCGTCCATTGTGCGAGCAACTGGCCGAAAAGCGCGAGCGGGTCGGGGGGCGTGGTGGTCATGGAGCCGATGTCGGCGTGGCGACGCCCAAAGGCAAGGGCTGGGGCGCGACCGGCCCGTCGCGGGTCGCGTCCAGCGTCGAGTCGCCACCGAGCGCGCGGTAGAGCGACACCGCGTTGTTCGCCGCGAGCAGGCGCACACCGACCAGCTGACGTTGCGAGTTGTACAACACCCGCTGGGCGTCGAGGCTGCTGAGGAAGGTCTCGATCCCGCCACGGTAGCGCGCGTTGGTCAGGACCACCGTGTCGGTCGCGGCGCGGAGCAGCTCGGCGGTCGCGCGGGTCTGCTCGTCGAGCGTCCCGCGCCTGGCGAGCGCGTCCGACACTTCGCGAAACGCGTTCTGGATCGCGCGTTCATAGGCGGCGAGCGTCGCCTCGCGCTGCGCCTGGGTCAGGGCGACGCCGGCGCGGCCGGCGCCGGCGCGGAAGATCGGGTAGCTGACGTTGGCCGTGCCCGAATAGTTGAACGCGCCGCCGGTGAACAACGAGGACAGCGCGTTGCTGGCGAGGCCGACGATGCCGGTCAGCGAGATGCGCGGGAACAGGTCGGCGCGCGCCGCGCCGATCTCGGCGTTCGCGGCGCGTAGGTCGTACTCCGCCTGGACGATGTCGGGGCGACGCAGGAGCACGCTCGAGTCGAGGCCAGCGGGCAGCGCGGTTAGCGTCGGGATGACCTCGTCGATCGTCGCGGGCAGCAGCGTCGGCTCGACCGGCGCGCCGACCAGTTGCTGGAGCAGGTTGGCGTCCTGCGCCAGCAAGGTGCGCTGCGCGGCGAGATCGGCCTGAGCGGTCGCCAGGATCTGCTGCGCCTGGCTGAGGTCGGTGCGCGCCGACACGCCGCCTTCCAGCCGGGCGCGGGTCAGGCGGACGCTGCTTTCGGCGCTGATCGCCGTGTCCTGGGCGATGATCAGCAGGCTCTGGTCGGCGGCATAGGTCAGCCAGGCGTCGGCGATGTCGCCGACCAACGTCAGCCGGGTGGTACGCGCGGCGGCCTCGGTCGCGAAATACCGGTTGAGCGCGGCCCCGGTCAGCGACCGGATGCGCCCGAACAGGTCGAGTTCGAACGCGGTCGCGCCGAGATTGACCGAAAAGCTGCTGCCGCTGTTCGAAAAGGACGTGATCGTGCCGGTCGTGCCGCCGCCGCCGACACCGGTGCCCGTCCCGCCAGTCCCAGTGCCACCCGTGCCAGTGCCGCCCGTACCCGTGCCGCCGGTTCCGGTGCCGCCCGTCCCGGTGTTCGATCCGGTACCGGTCACGTTCGACGCGCCGCTGCCGCCGCCCGAATAGCCGTAGCGCGCGTTGGCGTCGATCTGGGGCAGCAGGTCGGCGCGCTGGATGCGGTATTGCGCGCGCGCCACGGCGATGTTGGCGGCGGCGATGCGCAGGTCGCGGTTGTTGACCAACGCGCGCTCAATGATCGTCTGGAGCCGGGGGTCGCGGAACACCTGCGTGTAGGAGACCGACGGCAACGCCGCCTCCTCCTGACGCAGATAGGCGTCGCCGACGGGCCAGGAGGCGGGCACCGGCAGTTCGGGACGCACGTCCTTGGGCGCCAGCGAACAACCCGAGGCGAGCAGCGCGGCGAGGATGACGGCCCGCTTCACGCGGCGGGCTCCGGCCGCGCGTCACGAGGTTCTTGGGGCGGCGTGTCGTCCTTCTCGTGGCGGAAGCGCTTGAAGGCGTCGCGGGTGCCGCGGCGGACCAGCACGAAGAACAGCGGGATGTAGAAGATCGCCAGGATGGTCGCGGTCAGCATCCCGCCGATCACCGCGGTGCCGATGGCGATGCGGCTGTTGGCGCCGGCGCCGGTCGAGATGGCGAGGGGCAGCACGCCGAAGATGAAGGCGAGGCTGGTCATCAGAATCGGGCGCAGTCGGATCTTCGCCGCCTCCAGCGCGGCGTCGATGACGCGCGCGCCCTTTTTCTCGGCTTGTTCGGCGAACTCGATCATCAGGATGGCGTTCTTGGCGGCGAGGCCCATCGTCGTCAGCAGACCGATCTGGAGATACACGTCGTTCTCGAGGCCACGCAGCGTCACCGCGAAGATCGCGCCGACGAGGCCCAGCGGGATGACCAGCATGACGGCGACGGGGATGCTCCAGCTCTCGTACAGCGCGGCGAGGCACAGGAACACGACCAGTAGCGACAGGCCGTAGAGGAGGGGCGCCTGCCCGCCCGACAGCCGCTCCTGATAGGACAGGCCGGCGAGCGACACGCTCGTGCCCGGGATCTGCGCGGCCAGTTCCTCCATTCGGGCGAGCGCCTCGCCCGAGCTCTGGCCGGGCGAGGCCGAACCCTGGAACTCGTAGGACGGAATGCCTTGGAAGCGCGACAGCGTCGTCGGCGCGGTGGACCAGCCGGTCTGGGCGAAGGAAGAGAAGGGCGCCATCTGTCCGTTGGTCCCACGAACGAACCATTGGTCGAGGTTGGACGGTTCGGCGCGGAACTGCGCGTCGGCCTGGACGAAGACGCGCTTGACCCGGCCACGGTCGACGAAGTCGTTGACGTAGCGGCCGCCCCAAGCGGTCGCCAGCGTCGTATTGACGTCCGCCTGGGCGAGGCCGAGCGCGGCGAGTTTCTGCTGGTCGACGTCGACCCGGAGCGTGGCGACATCGGGCAGCTCGGTCAGCCGCACCGCGGTCAGCGTCGTGTCGGCGTTGGCGGCGGCGAGCAGCTTGTCGCGCGCGGCGGCGAACGCGATGGCCGACAGCCCACCGGTGTTCTGCAACTCGATCGTGAAGCCGTTAGACTGACCGAGCCCGCGGATGGCGGGCGGGACGAGCGCGAAGACGCGGGCGTCGCGGATATTCGAGAACGCGCCCGATGCCCGCCCGGTGATCGCGTCCGCGCCGTTCTCCTCGCCTTCGCGGTTCGCCCAGTCGCTCAGGTTGAGGAACGCCTGTCCCGTGTTCTGGCCGCTGGTGCCGCCGCCGCCACCGCCGCTGACGGTGAACATGGTGCGGACGTTATCACCCTCGCTGTTCGCGAAATAATCCTCGACCTGGCGCTGCACCTGGTAGGTGCGACCCTGCGTCGCGCCGGCCGGCAGCTGGAACTGGACGATCGCCGCGCCCTGGTCCTCGGTCGGCAGGAAGCCCGTCGGCAGGCGGAAGAACAGCACGGCGAGCAAGGCCAGCATCGCGGCGTAGATCAGCAGGAACAGCCATTTGCGGTTCACGGTCGTCTTCACCGCGCCGACATATTTGTCGGTGCCGCGCTCGAAACCGTGATTGAACTTGTCGCGCGCGCCGCTGACGAAGCCGGCGACACGGGGGAAACGGCGGGCGACCCGGCCCTTCTCCTCCTTCTCGTCTTCTTTCTTCTTCTGCTTGAGCAGCGTCGAGGTCAACGCGGGGGTGAGGATCAGCGCGACGAACACCGACAGGATCATCGCGGCGATGATGGTCAGCGAGAACTGGCGATAGATGACGCCGGTCGACCCGCCGAAGAACGCCATCGGCAGGAACACCGCCGACAGCACCAGCGCGATCGCGACCAGCGCGACCTGGATTTCGTCCATCGATTTGATCGTCGCGTCGCGCGGCGAGAGTTCGGGATCCTCCTCCATCAATCGTTCGACATTCTCGACGACGACGATCGCGTCGTCGACTAGCAGGCCGATCGCGAGCACCAGCCCGAACAGGGTCAGCGTGTTGATCGAGAAGCCCGCGAGCGAGAACACGGCAAAGGTGCCGAGGAGGACGACGGGGACGGCGATCGTTGGGATCAGTGTCGCCCGCCAGTTCTGCAGGAAGACGAACATGACGATCACGACCAGGATAATCGCCTCGATCAGCGTCTTGACGACCTCCTCGATCGACAGCTTGATGAAGTTGGTGGTGTCGTTGGCGTAGGCGAACTCCAGGCCCGGCGGAAAGCTCTTGGCGGCGCTTTCGACCTGCGCCTTGACCAGCTCGGCGGTCTCCAGCGCGTCGGCGCCGGGCGCCAGGTTGATGGCGATGCCGGCGCCGGGGTGGCGATTGACCCGCGACAGCGCGTTATAGTTCTCCGCGCCGAGTTCGACCCGCGCCACGTCCTTGATCCGAACGGTCGCGCCGTCGGTCTGCGTCTTGAGGATGATCTCCTCGAACTGGGCGGGCGTTTGCAGCCGCGACTGCGCCGTCACCGTCGCGTTCAGCATCTGCGTCTGCGGTTGCGGCTGACCGCCGAGTTCGCCCGCCGCCACTTCGGTGTTCTGGTTCTGGATGGCGGTGACGACGTCGCCGGGCATCAGCGCGAAGCTGGTCAGCCGGTTGGGGTCGAGCCAGATCCGCATGGCGTATTGCGAGCCGAAGACATTGGTGTCGCCGACGCCCTGCGTCCGCGCCAGCTGATCCTGGAGGTTGGCGACGAGATAGTCGGACACGTCGCGGTTGGTCAGCTTGTCGGTCTCGTCATAGACGCCGACGATGAGCAGGAAGTCGGGGTTCGACTTGCGGACGATCAAGCCCTGCTGTTGGACCTGTTGCGGCAGGCGCGGGATCGCCTGCTGGACCTGGTTCTGGACCTGGACCTGGGCGATGTCGGGGTCGGTGCCCTTGTCGAAGGTGACGGTGATCGACACCTGGCCGCGGCTGGACGACGACGACTGGAAGTAGAGCAGCCCGTCGATGCCGGTCAGCGACTGCTCGACCACCTGGGTGACCGAGTTCTGGATCGTCTCCGCCGATGCGCCCGGATAGGTCGCGCGGATGCTGACCTGGGGCGGGGCGACGTCGGGATATTGCGCGATCGGCAGCGTCAGGATCGCGCCGAGACCCAGCAGCATGACGATGATCGCGATGACCCAGGCGAAGATCGGGCGATCGATGAAGATGCGTGACATGAAAGCTCAGCCGCCCTTCGTCGTGCCGGACGTGGCCTGGCCCGCGCCCTTTTCCTGCCCGCCCGCCTTGGCCTGGCCGCCGCCACCGCCTTGTTGCGGCGGGACCAGCCGCTGGGGCGCGTTGGCCGGCACCGGGCGGACGGGCGCGTTGGGCCTGACATTGGCGAGCCCCTGCGTGATCAGCCGGTCGCCGGGCCGAAGGCCGCGCGTCACCACCCAATTGGTGCCCAGCGTCCGGTCGGCGATGACGTCGCGCTGCACCGCGCGGTTGTTCGGGCCGAGGACGAAGACGGTCGCGGCGCCCTTGGGATCGCGCGCCACGGCCGGCTGCGGCACGAGGAACGCGTTCTGGTTGATCCCTTGCGCGAAGGTGGCGCGGACGAACATGCCGGGCAGCAGCAGGCTTTGCGGATTGGCGAAGCGGGCGCGCAGCGTGACGGTGCCGGTCGACGCGTTGACCATCGCCTCGGCGAACTGGACGACGCCGGTCATGCCATAGTCGCTGCCGTCCTCCAGGCTCAGCCGGACATTGGCCGAGGCCGGGACGATGCCGCCCCGCGCCAACGAACGGCGTAGCGCGAGCAGGTCGGCGCTCGATTGCTGGATGTCGACGAAGATGGGGTCGAGCCGCTGGATGACGGCAAGCGGATCGACCTGGTTGGTCGTGACCAGCGCGCCTTCGGTGAACAGCGATCGGCCGATCCGGCCGGTGATGGGGGCGGGCACGTTGGTGAAGCCCAAGTTGACCCGCGCGGTGTCGAGCTGCGCGCGCGTCTGCGCCACCGTGGCGGCGGCGACGCGGGCCTGCGCCGCGGCGTCGGTATACTCCTGTTGGCTGACCGCCTCGATCTCGGCGAGCGGACGGAAGCGGTCGGCGCGGATGCGGTTGGCCTCGGCGGTCGCCTGGGCGCTACGCACGTTCGCCTGCGCCTCGTTGGCGGCGGCGGCGTAGACGCGCGGGTCGATCTGGTACAGCGTCTGGCCGGCGCGGACCAACGCCCCTTCGGTGAAGAAGCGGCGTCGGACGATGCCGGCGACCTGCGGGCGCACTTCCGACATCTGATAGGCGGTGACCCGGGCGCTGAGTTCGATCGTCAGCGGCACGCTGGTCGGCTGGACGACGACGAAGCCGACCTGCGGCGGTCCTTGCGGTCCGCCGCGGCCGCCGCCCTTGGGCTGGGCCTGGTCGTTGCCGCCGCACGCGACGAGCAACGCGGCCGCGAGGAGGGGGGAAGCGGCGCGCAAACGCCCGTGCCATCGATTCAAGAGTTCAGCCCGCTAGATGAGCGCAGGCGACGATGCCGCCGGCGCGTGGAACGTGACCCCCCGTCTTACCGCTTCTCGCCCCCGCGACGAAGCGTTGTTTACGCCTCTTCGCCCCCCGTTAGCGCCCGATCCCGGCATAAGCCAGCCCGGCGCGCTCGACATCGGCGCGATCGTAGACATTGCGCAGGTCGACCATCGCCTTGCCCCGCATCCCCGAGGCGAGCCGCGACAGGTCGAGCGCGCGGAACGCGTCCCATTCGGTCACCAGCACCACCGCGTCCGCCCCGAGCGCGGCGGCATAGGGATCGGCGCAGCACTCGATTCCGGGCATCATCGCGCTGGCGGCCGCCATGCCCTCCGGGTCGTAGGCGCGGACGGAGACGCCGGCGTCCTCCAGCGCCTGGACGATCGCGAGACTCGGGGCGTCGCGCATGTCGTCGGTATTGGGCTTGAACGTCAGGCCGAGCATCGCGACGGTCTTGCCGCGCGGATCGTCGCCGAGCGTCGCCAGCACGCGCCGGCCCATCGCCCGCTTGCGCGTGTCGTTGACCGCGACCACCGCCTCGACGATGCGCACCGGGCTGTCATGGTCCTCGGCGGTCTTGAGCAGCGCCAGCGTGTCCTTGGGGAAACACGACCCGCCATAGCCGGGGCCGGCATGAAGGAACTTGGACCCGATGCGGTTGTCCAGCCCGATGCCGCGCGACACGTCGCGGACGTCGGCGCCGACCGCCTCGCACAGATCGGCGATCTCGTTGATGAAGGTAATCTTGGTCGCCAGGAACGCGTTGGCGGCGTATTTGGTCAGCTCGGCGGTGCGCCGGCCGGTGAACAGGATCGGGCTCTGGTTGAGGTAGAGCGGGCGGTACACCTCGCGCATCACCTCTTGCCCGCGGGGATCGTCGGAGCCGATGACGATGCGGTCGGGCCGTTTGAAGTCGCCGATCGCGGCCCCCTCGCGGAGGAATTCGGGGTTGGACACGACCGCCACGTCGATGTCGGGGCGGCGGTCACGCAGGATCGCCTCGACCCGGTCGCCGGTGCCGACGGGAACGGTCGACTTGGTCACGACCACGGTCGGGCCGGTCAGCGCGTCGGCGATCTCCTCGGTCGCGGCGAAGACATAGGTCAGGTCGGCATGGCCGTCGCCGCGCCGTGACGGGGTGCCGACGCCGATGAAGATCGCCTCGGCGCCGTCGACCGCGCTCTTCAGGTCGGTGGTGAACGACAGCCGCCCGGCGGCGACGTTGGCGGCGACCAGCGCGTCGAGCCCGGGTTCGAAGATCGGCATCCGCCCGGCCTGGAGCGCCTCGATCTTGCTCGCATCCTTGTCGACGCAGGTCACGGTGTGGCCGAAGTCGGAAAAGCACGCCCCCGACACAAGCCCCACATAACCCGAACCGATCATGGTGATGCGCATCGTCGTTCTTCCTGCTGTGGTACCGCTGGCCCGTCCCGGGGCGCCGCGTCCCCCTAGCCGATCGCGCGGCCTTTTGTAGCCCTTCCGCGCGATCGCCGACACAGGGCGACTGTCCCGATGCGGGCGAGAATAGCGGGCGCTTGTCGGCGACCGACGGCGGCGTTGCGGCCCCGAGACCCTCCCGCTACGCGTGACGATCGACGCCCGACCAAGGAGATCGATCGATTCGACCGCATCAAATCGACGTCTCCGTCGTGATCCCTACGTTCGATCGAACCGACCTGCTGGCGGAAACGGTCCGCTCCGTCCTGGCGCAGACGCGGCCTCCGCGCGAGATCATCGTCGTCGACAACGGGACGGCGGACCGCGCCGCGGGCGCGCTCGCCCCGTTCGGCGACGCGGTCACGTTGATCAAGGAAAAGCCGCTCGGCAAACAGGTCGCGCGCAACACCGGCATCCACGCCGCCTCGTCGACCTGGATCGCCACGTTGGACGACGACGACCTGTACCACCCCGACTTCCTGGAGTCGGCCGAGCAAGCGATCGACGATGGCCGCGCCGACATCATCGGTTCCGATCACCGCAAGTTCACCGGCCCCATCCGCGAGGCCCTGACCAATTTCGAACAGGCCCCGGCGGGTTATTGGGACGGCATTCCCCGCCCGGCCCCAGGCGCCGACTGGTCGTTCGTCGGTCGGTTCCCGCGCGAACGCCTGCTGTTGCGCGTGCCGTTCTACCCGTCGACGATGCTGGTGCGCCGCGCCCTCGCGATCGCGGCGGGCGGTTACGATCCGCGGATGCGCGGCATCATGGCCGAGGATCTGGAATATCTCGTCCGGGTGATGGGGATCGGCGACTGCGCCGTGCTGTGGCGGCCGCTGGTCGATTATCGCCGTCACGTCGGCAACGATACGGCGAGCGTCATGGGGCAGGAAATCGGTCGCTGGCGCATTTTCGAGTTCGTTCGGGAGCATCACCCGGATCTGGAGCCTGCGTTCCGCGACGCGCTGGAACAAAGCTTGGTCGTCAGGCGACGGCGCATTTTCGACCTGTCGTATGGCATCGGCGATTATGCCGCGCTGGCGGCGGTCAAGGAGCGGCTGGCGCCGGAGGACTGGACGGCCAAGCGTCGGATCGGGGCGATGCTGGCGTCCTTGCCCCGACCGCTGGCCGAGGCGGCGCGCCGGTCGGTGATGCGCGCGACCGGGCACGGCCGTTACCTTCGCAAATAGCGGGTCGGTGCTCCGACCTTTCGGGACGGTCGCGCCAATCGCGGCGCGAGCGCCTCAGGGTCGGGGCACCCCGAAATGGCGCGACATATCGGCCAGGTGCTTGTCCTTTGTCCCGTCCTGGTGCGCGGCGTAGAGCGATTGCGCCTGGCTGCCCGGCCAATCGATCAGCTCAAACTTCGCGCCGGGCACCCGCCTGATCGACCATCCCGCGCGCCGCCACATGAAGAATAGCCAGGTATCGTCACAGGTCGGGCTCAGCCGGCGGATCAGGTCGAGGTCGGTCGCCTCGGACGCCAGCGACCCGGGCGGGTAGAGGACGCCGCCATTGCCGGTCGGCAGCAAATCGGTGCTCGGCCGCGCGGACGCCTCGTCCATGACGCTCCACGGCCAGCTGTAATAGGGGGCCAACTCGCCCGCCTCGTCGAACGAGAGCCGGTGCGCGCGGTAGCAGACCACCGTCGGTTCGGCCGGATCATAGGCGGCGATCAAGCCGGCCAGCCAGTGGTCGGGATAATAGAGGTCGTCGTCGACGGTGGCGACGAACGCGCCGGGAAAGCGCGCCAGCGTCGGCAGGATCTTCTTGAAGTTCCGCGAGTCCTCGCAATAGTCGATGGTCAGGCCGGCGCTTCGCAACGCCAGCACCTTTTCGGGAAGCAGCGCGGCGTCATCGTGGGCGATCCACAGGATCAGCGTGTCGGGCCGCACCGTCTGGTCGAGCAGGCTCTTGATCGTGAGATCGAGCGTGGCGAAGCGCGCCGGATAGGAGGTCAGCGACACGACCAGCGGCGCCGGCAACGAATGCCGGGGCGCGTCGGGGTGCTTCGGAAAGCGCGCGACCTCGCGAAGCGCCGAGCGCAACCGACGGGCGGCGTGCCGTCGCTTGCGCGCCTCGTACGACACGAGCTTTCTGTACAGGTACCGTAGCATCCGGGTGTCTCGCATTCAGCCGCGGGGCGACGTGCTTCTGGTGCGAAGCGCACGTCGCGAGCAGTTCTGTTTTGCGCCATAGCACCGCTTGGCGGCTCATGCGACGACCTTTGGGCGACGCTTCAGGCCGCCAGCGCCTGCGCGCCCTCGTCGACATCGGGTTCGTCCTCGGCCGAGACGCCGGCCTCCAGCTTGGCCTCGTCGCGGGCCAGCGCCTCGGCGTCGGCGGCGGTGATGCCGAAGCGCGTCGCGACGTCGGGGGCGAAGCGGAGCAGGTCGGGGCGCAGGCGGAGCAAGCTCAGATCTTTCGACTTGCCCTCCATCATGACGTCGAAGTCGAGGCCCTCGGCCATGCGCATGAAGGTGGCGAACTCGAAAGGGTTGGTGAAATCGGCGTGGCCCGTCCAGATCGGCGGGCGCAGCACCGTCTTGATCCGGGCGGTGGCCTTGACCGGGGCCTTCAGCAGCTCGCCCTTTTTCGGTTTGGCGGCGCCGGTCTTCGCCGCTTCGCGCTGCTTGGGCGAGATTTTCTGCTTGATCTCGCGCAGCTCGGTGCGGGGGCTGGAGAAATGAATCTTGGGGCGGACACCGGCGGGCCAGCTGGCGATGAAGCGTTCCAGCGTGTCGCGCATGTCGAGCCGTTCGGGGTTGAGGCACCAGAAATGCTGATAGTCGAAGATCAGCCGGACGCC
This sequence comes from uncultured Sphingomonas sp., assembly GCA_964246585.1. Lineage (GTDB taxonomy): Bacteria > Pseudomonadota > Alphaproteobacteria > Sphingomonadales > Sphingomonadaceae > Sphingomonas. The sequence goes on from CAXTRJ010000036.1 coordinate 14,068, forward strand.
GGTGCGCTCGTGGATCCACAGCACGTCGGCGGCGGAGAAGCGGATGTCGTCGTTCTCCAGCACGAGGCGGCGGCGGACGTGCTCGGGGCATTTCTCCCACCCCTCGATCCAACGGGCGCGGCTGGCGTTCTTGTCGTCATAGACGCCGCCGACATGGGTGATCATCACCGCCTCGTCGTCCAACCCCATGCGGTCGAGCATCTCCGCCTGGCTCGCCAGATCCCAGATGCTCTTGGTCGTCAGGTCGTCCGACGGCGAATTGAGCAGGATATATTGCGACGGGTGGAACGACAGGCGGATGTCGAGCGCCTTGGCCTTCGTCCCGAACGCGGCGAGTTCGGCGTCGCTGTCGGCCACCATCGAGTGGAATTGCGGCATGTCGGGATGGGTCGCGTAGGGCGCGATGTCCGACGACAGGCGGTACATGTCGAGCTTCTCGCTCGCCAGATAGTCGAGCACGCCATCGAGCAGTTCGAGCGAGCATTTCAGGTGCGGGTTCTTCTGCCAGCGGCGGGTGTCCTGCGTCTTCATGCCCGCCCGGCCCATGACCTTGACGGGGAAGCCCAAGCGCAGGGGGCGGGTGTCGGTCATGCTGCTACCTGTTCTTCGGGGAAGCCGAGGCCGGCGACGAACGCGTTCCAGTCGCCGGGGCGGAGCGCGCCGCCGGTCGCCTGGGCATGGCCCGATCCGTAATGCGAGTCGGCGCCGGCGGGGCGGTGATGGGCGAGGAAGTCGATCAGGTTCTCGCCACGGTCGGAGCGGGCGGCGAAGTGGATCCAGCCATCGCGATAGCCGGTGTTGGCGGCGAGAACGATCTTGTCCTTCAACCGCCCGCGCCACTGTTGCGCGATGAGCGGGTGGATCTGACAGGGCGAGTGGAACCGGATCATCGCCACGTCGCCGCGCACCCGGGGGGCGACGCGGCGAGCGGCCTCGACCGCGTCGCGGACCTCGGCCTTGGCGGCGACCAGCGCGTCGCGCTCGGGCGAGTCGGCCTTGGTGATCGCCTTTGGCCCGTTGCCGGTGAGGAGCAGGTGGAGCGCCGGGGACGGGTCGGCGGCGGCGGTGCGACGCGGCGCGTTGACCAGCGACACCGCCTGCCGGAGCGCGGTCTTGCCCCAGCGCGCCTGGGCCGTGGCGATCTCCGGGAAGGCGGCCTCGTCGGCCATGTCGCCGATCAGGCCGAGGGCGGCGAGCCACAGGAGGTCGTCGGCGGGTCCGAGCGCGGCGGCGCACCACCAAGCGAGGAGCGCCGAGGTGGGTTCGGGGGCGAGGCCGTTGCCACTGATCACGGTCGCGTCCTCCGGCTGACCGGTGGGGACGTGGTGGTCGACGATCACGCCATGTTCCGAACCGGGGTCAAGGCCGAGATCGGCCAGGCGGTCCGGGTGGTCGGGGAGGCGGCCGACGTCGACTCCGCGGTCGAGGTGATCACGCGCACCAAACCGGATGTGGTGCTGCTGGACGTGCACCTGCCCGGCGGCGGCGGTGTCGAGGTGCTGCGCCGGGTGCACGCCGTCGCCCCGGAGCAGAAGTTCCTCGCGCTCTCGGTCTCCGACGCGGCGGAGGACGTCATCGGCGTCATCCGGGGCGGGGCCCGCGGCTACGTCACCAAGTCGATCAACGGGACCGAGCTGGTGGACGCCATCCGCCGGGTGGCCGAGGGCGACGCCGTCTTCTCCCCGCGGCTGGCCGGGTTCGTGCTGGACGCGTTCTCCGGCGCGATCGACCTGGCCACGGTGGACGAGGACCTCGACCGGCTCTCCCAGCGTGAGCGGGAGGTCCTGCGGCTGATCGCCCGCGGCTACGCCTACAAGGAGGTGGCGCGCGAGCTGTTCATCTCCATCAAGACGGTGGAGACCCACGTGAGCAGCGTGCTGCGGAAGCTCCAGCTCTCCAACCGCCACCAGCTCACCCGCTGGGCCACCGACCGCCGGCTGGTCTGAGCCCGGGACGACGCAGCCCGGCCGACCACGAGCGTCGACCGGGCTGGCCGGTGTGGAGCGGGACGCGTCAGACGCGGGAGCGCGAACCCCGGCTGAAGCGGAGGAAGAGCAGCAGCACGATGATGGCGCCGATGATCGAGCCGATGATCCCGGACGGCTGCAGGAAGCTCCCGCCGTTGCGGAAGATCAGGGAGCCGAGGAAGCCGCCGACGAAGGACCCGATGATGCCCAGCAGGATGGTCATCGGGATCGAGATGTTCTGGCGGCCGGGGACGACCAGGCGGGCGACGGCGCCGGCGATGAGGCCGACGACGACGAGGCTGATGAGGAATCCGATCATGAGGTGCTCTCTCTGGTGGGACGGGCGTTGTCGGCGGGCCGGACGAGCCCGGGCCTGTCTGCGACGGCGACAAGTCAAGCACCCGTAGGGTTGCCGCATGCACCTGGCCCAGCAGATCGTCGTGCTGGTGCACCTGGTGGGTTTCGCCGCGCTGCTCGGCGGCCTCCTCGTCCAGACCCGGGCCGCCGAGCCGGAGGTCAACGCCACCATGCTGTGGGGCGGCTGGACCGAGCTCGGCAGCGGCATCGTGCTCGTGGCGCTGGCGCTGGCGGCCGGGGACGACGTCGGCTGGGGGCCGGTGGGGGTCAAGACCGCCGTCACCCTCTTCCTCGTGCTGCTGCTCGCCCGCAACCGGCGCTTCCTCTCCGTTCCCCGGGGACTGTGGCT
>CAXTRJ010000037.1:0-299 GCA_964246585.1 uncultured Sphingomonas sp.
CCCGTGACGACGTAGGTGCGCTTCGCGACGCGCGCCGTGTCGCCCGGCCGCACGCTCGTGTTGATCGCGCAGCCGCCAAGCGTCGCGAGCAGGGCGGCGAGCGCCAGGTGGCGCATGGGGGTCAGGAGCCTTGCCCCGACAACAATTCGAACTCGACCACGTCATGGCCGCAGAACATCCGCACCTCGTCGGCGTGATCGAGCGACAGCCGGCGCAGCTTGGCCTGGTTGTCGAGGCGGGCGCGGCGGTCGACCTCCATCATCCGCTGGTAGCCGCGCAGGGCAGGCGTGCATTCGTAC
>CAXTRJ010000037.1:309-16588 GCA_964246585.1 uncultured Sphingomonas sp.
GACCTCGCCGCGATAGAAGTACGCATCGGCGGCGTGGAGCAGCCAGCCGCCGCCGTCCTCGCGCACCGCGACGCCGGCATGGCCCCAGGTATGGCCGGCGAGCGGAACCAGCAGGATCTCGGGCGGCAGCCCGTCGAGGTCGCGCACCGCGTCGAACCCGAACCAGCGCTCGCCGCCACCCATCGGGTACAGCCGCCAGTTCTCCGCCTCGTCCCATTGCTGCGGGCGGTAGCGCTTGCGGCTGACGAACGCGCCGCCGTGGCGCTCGTCGGCGACCTCCTTCTCGCGCGCGGTGACGTGTAGCGCGGCGTTGGGGAAATCCTCGATCCCGCCGGCATGGTCGAAATCGAGATGGGTCAGGACGATGTGCCGGACGTCCTCCGGTCGGAAACCAAGGTCGCGGATCTGGGCGGCGGCGGTGTCCTCGTGGCGCAGCTGGACGTTGTTGAGGTTGAGGAAGAAGTCCGACAGCCGGCGATGCGGCCGGGCGACATCGCGCAGGCCGTAACCGGTGTCGACCAGCACCAGCCCGCTGTCGCTTTCGATCAGGAGGCAATGGCACACGAGGTGGCCGAGCGCGCCGTCGCTTCGCCCGTCGAACAACCGTCCGCCGACCGGGCAGCAGGTGCCGCAGTTCAGGTGATGGACGCGCATCTTAACCGACCTTGATGTCGGCGGCGTTGGGCGGCGACCGGGTCGGCTTGCGCGGCGCCAGGCGTTGCCGCGTCCGCTCGGCCAGCTCGGTCTCGCGCTGGCGGCTGCGCCACCACGTCAGCGCGATCGCGCCGATGCCAAGCGTCAGCGCGCCGACGGCGATCGCGGGCACGGGCGATGTCGGCCGGGTATGATCGTATCGCGCCTCGTCGTGGTTCAGCGCGCTATCATCGTTGCGGTGTTCGTCGATCATGGTTGGCCTCCGTCGAACCGAAAGCGGTCAACGAGGGACGTTGTTCCCGCCGGATCGGTCGATCACCATGATTGCGGGCGCTTTTTGGCGAGCGTTCAGGATCGTTACCGACCACGACGCGTTCGCCCCTTCACCAAACACCGGGAGTTTCGCGATGAGCGACATCAGCACCAAGACGGACGACGCGCCGCTCGCCACGTCCAAGCAATCGGGCGCGGCGGCGCAGGTCGCGGCGGGCGTCCCCGACGCCAAGGGCGCCAGCGTCGTCGGGCGTTCGATCACGATCGACCGGCCGGCGTCCGAGCTGTTCGCCTATTTTCGCGATTTCTCCAATCTGGCGACGTTCATGGAAAACGTCGTCAGCATCGAGGTGCTCGACGCCAAGACGTCGCACTGGGTCGTAAAGGCGCCCGCCGGACGAACGGTTGAGTGGGACGCGCGCGTGACCGAGGAGGAACAGGATCGCCTGATCGCCTGGACCGCCGACGAGGGCGCCGACATCGCCAATAGCGGCCGCGTCACCTTCACCCCCGCCGGCGCGCGCGGCACGATCGTCCACGCGACGATCCTCTACGACCCGCCCGCCGGGATCATCGGCAAGGTTATCGCCAAGATGTTTCAGCGCGAGCCCAATATGCAGGCGCGTCAGGATCTGAAACGGTTCAAGCAGCTGATGGAAACGGGCGAGGTCGCCACCCGCGCCCGCAACAACCGCGAATACGCCGAGGAGAAGAACTGATGCGCGCGTTGACCTGGCACGGCAAGCACGACGTCCGCGTCGACACGGTCGACGATCCGGAGATCATCAACCCGCGCGACTGCATCCTGAAGGTCACCTCGACCGCGATCTGCGGTTCGGACCTGCACCTCTATGACGGCTTTATCCCGACGATGAAGTCGGGCGACATCCTGGGCCACGAGTTCATGGGCGAGGTGGTCGAGGTCGGATCGGGCAGCAACCTGAAAAAGGGCCAGCGCGTCGTCGTGCCCTTCAACATCGCCTGCGGCAGCTGCTATCAGTGCAAGAAGCATCAATATTCGGGGTGCGACAATTCCAACCCGGCGGACAACGCCGAAATCGGCGGCGCGCTCTATGGTCAGGCGATGCCCGGGCTGTTCGGCTATAGCCACATGACCGGCGGCTACGCCGGCGGCCAAGCGGAATATGTCCGCGTCCCGTTCAGCGACGTCGGCCCGATCGTCATCCCCGACGGCATCGACGACGACAAGGTGCTGTTCCTGTCCGACGTCCTGCCGACCGGCTGGCAGGCGGCCGAGTTCGCCCAGATCGAGCCGGGCGACACCGTCGCGGTATGGGGCTGCGGCCCGGTCGGGCTGTTCGCCGTCCAGTCGGCGTTCCTGATGGGCGCCGAGCGGGTCATCGCCATCGACCACTTCCCCAAGCGATTGGAGCTGGCGAAGAAGTTCGGCGCGGAGGTGATCAACTTCGAGGAGTCGGCGGTCTACGACGCGCTGATGGAGATGACCGGCGGGATCGGTCCCGACGCCTGCATCGACTCGGTCGGGCTGGAGGCGCACGGCGCGTTCCTCGACAATGTCGTCGACCAGATCAAGGTGTCGACCTTCCTCGGCACCGACCGGATCCATTCGATCCGGCAGGCGATCCTGGCGTGTCGCAAGGGCGGCCGCGTGTCGATGCCGGCGGTGTATGGCGGCTTCGTCGACAAGTTCCCGCTCGGCGCGTTCATGGAGAAGGGGCTGACGCTGAAGACCGGCCAGACTCACGTCCAGCACTACATGCCCGGGCTGCTCGCCGCGATCATGGAGGACAAGATCGACACCACCTTCCTGATCAGCCACCGGATGCCGCTGGAAAAGGCGCCCGAGGGCTACAAGATGTTCCACGACGACCAGAATGTCGCGACCAAGATCGTGCTGAAGACCGACGCGGCGTTCGCGGCGTAGTCCCGCTCGCGGGAGGGTTGTCTCCTCCCCACGACCTCCCGACAAGCCCTCCCCCAACCCCTCCCGCAGAGCGGGAGGGGAGCCAAAGGAAGACACCATGGCCAACAAGTTCGCGATCATCACCGGCGCCTCGACCGGCATCGGCTTCGAGCTGGCGACGCTCGCCGCCAAGAACGGCTACGACATCCTGGTCGTCGCCAACGAGCCGCTGATCGACGCCGCCGCCAACGACTTTAAGCAGTTCGGCACCGACGTCCAGTCGGTCGAGGCCGACCTGTCGACGATCGACGGCGTCGACACCCTGCTGTCGGCGGCTGGCGGTCGCCAGGTGGACCTGCTCTGCGCCAATGCCGCGCACGGGCTCGGCCATGCCTTCATCGACCAGGACGTCGCCGCCTGGAAGCATGTCGTCGACACCAACATCACCGGCACGATCTACCTGATGCAGAAGACGCTCCGCGACATGGTCGCGCGCAACGACGGCAAGATCCTGGTCACCGGATCGATCGCCGGCTACATCCCGGGCGCGTTCAACGCGGTCTATAACGGCAGCAAGGCGTTCATCGACAATTTCGTCGCGGCGATCCAGAACGAGGTCAAGGACGCCGACGGGGTTACCATCACCAACCTGATGCCGGGGCCGGTCGAGACCGAGTTCTTCGCGCGCGGCGACATGCTCGACACCTCGGTCGGCGCGTCGGATACGAAAAGCGATCCGGCGGACGTCGCCAAGGACGGCTGGGACGCGGTCATGGCGGGCAAGGCGTCGGTGTTCTCGGGCTGGAAGAACAAGATTCAGGGCGTGCTCGCCAACGTCACGCCGAACTCGGTGCTGGCCCAACAGCATCGCGGCATGGCCGAACCGGGGTCAGCCAAGGACTGAGGCGCGCCAGCCTGCTCCCGTCACCCCGCCCACGCCGGGGTGACGGGAGCGGTCAGACCGTGTAACGAACGCTGGTCAGAGGGTCGGGCGGCCGCGACGCGCGAAAGCGGGTCGAGGAAAGTCCGGGCTCCGCGGAACAACGGTGCCGGGTAACGCCCGGCGGTCCTTTATCGCGTAACCGCCAGACGCGAGTCTGCGGGCGCGCGAGCGGGGTCAGGGAAAGTGCCACAGAGAGCAGACGGCGACCGCTTCGGCGACGCCACGGTGAAAGGGTGCGGCAAGAGCGCACCGCGCGTCCGGCAACGGGGGCGGCACGGCAAACCCCACCGGGAGCAAGACCGAATAGGGATGGCATGGCGTCGCGAGGCGCCGGGGCGTGTTCCCGCCCGCCGTCCGGGTTGGTCGCTGGAGGCGGCGCGCGAGCGTCGTCCGAGAGGAATGGTCGCCCATCCCCGGCCTTTGTCGGGGTGGACAGAACCCGGCTTACAGACCCTCTGGCACTTGATATACGCCGCCCCGCGGACCGGCTGGCGAGCCGGCGTTGGGGGATGCGACGATGATGCGATGGGCGGCGGGCATGGCGCTGGTGACGATGTCGGCGGTCTGGGTGACGACCGGCGCGGCTGGGCAGACCGCGCCGACGCCGGCGACGACGGTTCAGCAGGATTTCGAGGCGGCCGCGACGCTCGACGCGGGCGCGGATCAAGCCGCGGCGCTGGCCGCCTGGGAAGCGCTGGAGAAGCGCATCGCCCGCAGCAAGCGGAACCGCGCGGTGGTCATGGTCCGCAAGGCGGCGGTGTTGCTGAAGCTCGGTCGGGGCAACGAAGCGTCCGACGCGGCGACGAGCGGCCTCGCCGACCTGTCGGCCGGCGACGCGACGTTGCGCGGCGACCGGTTCAGGGCGCAACTGATCCGCGCGCGCGTCGCCGCCGACTCGCTCGATTACGCCAGCGCGGTCGCGGCGTACCAAGCGGCGGAGGCGCTGGCCGACGGACCCGCCCAAAAGATCACCGCGCTGATCGGGTTGGTCGATACCGCGACTTTCGTCGATCCAGCCGTCGCGGCGGGCGCGGTGACGCGCGCGGATGCGGTGCTGGCATCGGTCAGCGCCGATGCCAAAACGGAGGCGCGGGTGCGCCAGGTCAAGTCGCACCTCCTGCTCAACGGCGGCGACTTCGCGGGCGCGAAGCGCGAGGCGATGGCGGCGGTGAAGCTGCTCGGCGGGCTGACGAGCAGGACCGACATCGCCGACGTGTCCGCGCGATCGGACGTGTCGATCGCGGCGCTGCTCGGCGGCGACGCGGCGGTCGCGCGCGAATATATGGCGATGACGGGGGCGGGGCGCCTGCCCAAAGGGTCGTTCGATCCGGCGGTGCGGATGAAGGTGCCCGATTGCGGCGGCGAGGCCGAGCTGAAACCGGCCGACATCGCGGTGGTCGAGTTCAGCATCGGCGACGACGGCGCGGTCGTGGCGGCGACGCCGATCTATGCGGCCGGCGGCGGCGATGTCGCGCTGGCATTCGCGCGCGCGGCGAGCCGCTGGTCTTGGACGCCCGAGCAGGTCAAGGCGCTGCCGCCGTTCTTCCGCTACAACGCCCGAGTCGAGCTCCGCTGCTCGACCGCGTTCGAGCGGCCGTCGGTCGCCGACCTGATGACGGCGTCGCTCGAGACCTGGCTCGAGGAGAAAGGCATCGCGACGCCAACCCCGACCGATCAGCCCGACGCGATCGCCATCGCCGGGCTACGTAACCGGCTTGCGAGCGCGGAGGCGGCGAGCGGTCCGGGTGCGCTGGCGATCGTGCCGGTGCTGCGGGCGCTGGCGGAGAACGCCGTGGTCGGCCGCGAGGAACGCCTAGCGCTCAACGCGCGGGCTCTCGCGATCCTGGTCGCGGCCGACGCGCCGCCACTCGCGCGGCTCGCGTTCGACCTCAGCGTCCGCGCCAACATCAGCGCCGAGGCCTTGGCCGAGGGCGACTATGTCCGCGCGGTCACCCCGCTGGTGACGGCCAAGCCCTATGTCGACGATCCCCAGTCGCGCTCGGCCCTGCGCTTGTTCCTTGCCGATGCCGAACGTCGGCGTTCGAGCGAGCGGACCCGTCTGCTGCTGCGCCAAATCGGCGACGACGCCGCGCTGCCCGCCAACGATCCGCTACGCGTCGGCGCGCTGATCCGGCTGGCGTCACTTGAGCAGGAGGAGGGCGACGCCGCCACCGCGCGCGCCGCGTTTGACCGGTCGGGGCTCGCCGCCAGCCAGTGCGCGATCATCGACAAGCCGCCGACGATGGTTCGGGCCGGCGGTGTCTTCCCCCTCGCGGCGCAGCAATGGGGCTTCGAGGGCTGGACGCAGACGCAGTTCGACGTCGCCGCCGACGGCCGCGTGGTCAACGAGCGCGCCGTGCTGTCCTACCCGCCGTTCATCTTCACCAAGGCGGGGACGGAGGCGCTGGCGACCTCGCGCTTCACCAAGACCTATCGTCCGGACGGCGGACTCGGCTGCGGCGGGTCGACCCAGCGTGTGAAGTTCGTCCTGCCCTAAACCAATACCCGGTCCGGCGCGCCGACTTCATCGAGCGAGGTCGTCGCATCGATCTCCATCAGCGGTTTGATGTGGCCGTCGCGGATGTCGTACACCCAGCCGTGCAGCGCCAGCGGCTGGTCGGCGGCGAAAGCCGACTGCACCGTCTCGGTCCGCGCCAGGCGCACGAGCTGGTCGCGGACGTTGACTTCGACAAGTCGATTGACCCGCGCATCGGGGTCGGCGGCGGTGTCGATTTCGGCCCGGTGATCGCGCAGCACGTCGCGGGCGTTGTCGAGCCAGCGATCGACCGGGCCGGTGGTGCCGCCCTCCAACGTCGCCTTGATCCCGCCGCAGCCGTAATGACCGCACAGGATCACGTGCTTCACCTGAAGCACGGCGACGGCGTATTGCAGTACCGACATGAGGTTCAGGTCGTCGTCATGCACCAAATTGGCGATGTTGCGGTGGATGAACATCCCGCCGGGCGGAGACATCGTCATCTGTTCGGGGCTGACGCGGCTGTCGGAGCAGCCGATCCAGAGGAAGTCGGGCTTTTGCCCGGCGGTTTGCCGGTTAAAGAAGTCGGGGTTCTCGTCGGTGAGCTCAATCGCCCAGGCCTTGTTGGCGAGGAGGAGCTGGCGGTAGGATTTCATGCGAAACGGACTCCGGCGTCGCGGGCGTTGATCAACGTCGCGCTCTTCTCGCTGACGTCGCCGCGCAGGGACACGTTGATGTTGCGATACTCCGCGCCCTTGATGAAGGCGTTGATGATGTCGACGTTGTCGAGATCGACATAGCTGGTCGACGACAGATCGATCAGCAAGTTGCTGTCGTCGGGCACCTTGGCCAGCTCTTGCTGTAGTTCGTACTTGTGGATGAAATACAGGTTGCGGCGCGCCCGGATCAGGCAATCGTCGCCCTCGCGGGCGAAGGTGATCGCCGGGCGAAAATTGCGCGCGATGACGAAGCCGAAGCCGACGACCAGCCCGATGACGATGCCGATCAGCAGGTCGGTGAACAGGATCGCGCCCACCGTGACGACGAACGGCACGAACTGCGTCCAGCCCTGCTTGTAGCGCTTGGTGAACAGCGTGGGCTTGGTCAGCTTGTAGCCGGTGGCGATCAGGATCGCGGCCAGCGCCGACAGCGGGATCAGGTTGAGCACCGCCGGGATCAGCAGGATGCTGAGCAGCAGCCACGAGCCGTGGAGGATCGTCGAAGCCTTGCTCTGCGCGCCTGAGTCGACGTTCGCCGACGATCGGACGATGACGGAGGTGACCGGCAGGCCGCCGATCAGCCCGGAGACGAAGTTGCCGCCGCCTTGCGCGAACATCTCCCAATTCTTGTCGGTGGTGCGACGGCGCGGATCGAGCTCATCGACCGCCTTGACGCTCAACAGCGATTCGAGGCTGGCGACGATCGCCAGGGTGACTGCGGTGGTCCACACCGCCGCGTTCCCTATCTGTCCGAAGTCGGGGAAGCTGAAAAACGTCAGGAAGCCGCTAAAGCTGTCGGCGACGGGCACCTGGACCAAATGGGTAGGCGCCAGCGCGATCGTCGGCGCGGTCTGGCCGAGAAGCCAGTTGCCGATCACGCCGATCAGCACGACGACGAGGGGGCCGGGCAGGAACTTGAGCGGGCCTTCCTTGGGCCGGGCCGCGTCCCACCAGAACAGGAAGGCGAGGCTCGCCACCGCGATCAGGATCGCGCCCCATTGCACGGTGCGGCTCGCCGCGTGCCAGATCGCCGAAAAGGTGTTGTACCCGTCGGACTGGAAGAACTCGAAGCTGCCTTCGTAATCGCCGTCATAGCCGATCGCGTGCGGGATCTGCTTCAGGATGAGGATAAGGCCGATCGCCGCGAGCATGCCGGTGATGACCGACGACGGCACGAACTCGGCGAGGACGCCCGACCGGGTCAGCCCGAACGCGACCTGGAGAACGCCCGCGAGCATGACCGCGAGCAGGAACGCCTCGAAACTCGGCAACCGGGCGATCGCCTCGAACACGATCACGGTCAGGCCGGCGGCCGGGCCGGCGACCGAAAGCGGCGACCTCGACAGCGAACCGACGACGATGCCGCCGACGATGCCGGCGATCAGGCCGGAGAACAGCGGCGCGCCCGACGCGAGCGCGACGCCGAGGCATAGCGGCAGCGCGACCAGCGCGACGACGATCGAGGCGGGAAGGTCGGCCCGCCAGGTGGAGAGAAGCTTCGCGGGAGACGCCACCGTGGCTCCTTGGGATTAGGGGTGCCCCGAATACGTCCGGGGCGGACCCGGCGTTCCATGTCGCATCGCACAAAGTTGCGGGAAGTTAAGCGACGAGCCGTGGCGATGTTACGATGTATCGGGCCGATCGATGCTGGCGGTTGTGCCGGGGCACCACGGCCTTATGTGCCTGGGCGATGACGCGCTTTTCACGATCCAACGACTGGGGCTTTCCCCGATGGCGCGGCTACGGCTCGGGACGCGAGGCGACCCAGGTCCGATTGTGCGACCGGCATGGTTGCGAGGAACCGGGCAACTGCCCCGCGCCGAAATCGCCCAACAGCCCGGACCGCTGGTTTTTTTGCGAGAAGCACGCTGGCGAGTATAATCGCGGCTGGAACTACTTCGAAGGGCTGAGCGCGGAGGACGCCGCGGCGCGCGAGGCGAGTGAGACGCGCGACGCCGGCGGCTTCGCCGAGGCCAAGCATTACGCCTGGGGCGGCCCGGGCGACGGCAGCCGCAGCCGCGACGAAATGCGCGCGCTCGACGTGCTGGGGGTGGAGACGGACGTCGATTTCGACGGGGTGCGCGCGGCGTGGCGCAAGCTCGCCAAGGAAAACCACCCCGACGTCCGCCCCGGCGACGCCGAGGCGGCGACGCGGTTCCAGGCGATCCAGGCGGCGTACGAGGTGTTGCGGACGGCCGAGGAGGCGCGGACATGGCGGCCGAACTGATGCAACCGATCCTGACCGGTTGGCGGGGCGCGGTCTTGGTCTGCGGCAAATGCTCGCGCAAGCTGGACGGCGGCTTCGGCGATGGTGGCAAGAAGCCGCTCGCCAAACATCTGAGAAAATCGTTGGGATTGCTGAAGGGCAAGAAGGGCAGGGCGGCCACGGGCGGCGTCCTGGAGACCAAGTGTCTCGGCATTTGTCCCAAGCGCGGCGTGATGGTGGTCGACACCGCGAGGCCGGATCGCTGGCTGGTGGTGCCGGCGGGGACGGCGGTCGAGGAGGTCGCGGCGGCGCTGCCGTCATTGATCTTTACGGGACAGGAGGAACCGGCCGTACCGAAGTAATCGCCACCCCGGCGAAGGCCGGGGTCCAGTCACGGAGCGCCTGACTGGCGGTAGCTTTCGCCTTGGCTCTACCACCGTTGTGGGGCTCCGGCCTTCGCCGGGGTAAAGTTCTTGATCGAGGGGGCGCACTCTTAAGCGTACCGCTCCGCCGTCTCCCGGATCAGCGCGATCATGTTGGGGATGCCCTGGGTCCGGTTGGAACTGAGCTGCTTCTTCAGGTCGAAGGGCGCGAGCACCGCATCGACGTCCGTCGCCAGGATCGCCGGCGCGGCGCGGTCCTGCACCGCCAAGAGCACCAGCGCGATCATCCCCTTGGTGACGGCGGCGTTGCTGTCGGCGAGGAAGTGCAGCGTCCCGTCCTCGCCTGCGGTGGGATAGATCCAGACCGAGGCCGAACAGCCGCGCACCAGCGTCGCTTCCGTCTTGAGCGCGTCGGGCATCGGTTCCAACGCGCGGCCTAGGTCGATCAACAGGCGGTACCGGTCGTCGGGGTCGAGGAACTCATACTCCTCGCGAATATCGTCGATCGTCTGCATGAGCCGCAAATAGGTTGTCGAGGCGACCGCGGATAGGTCCGCGCGACCCTTAGAGATCCACCCCGGCCGCGATCGCCTCCAGCTTGCGGATGCGCTCCTTCAGGTCGGCGATCTCGATGCGGGCGCTGGCGCTCGGGGCGGCGGGGGCCTGGAGGTCGTGCGCGTGGGTCAGCTCATGGCGCTTGAGCTGGAGCCAGCCGCGCCAGCCGGTCAGCCCGGCGAAGGTCAGCATCGCGGTGCCGGCCAGGCCGGCGGTCGCCATCGTCACGTAGAAGTTTGGATCGGTCATGATCCCTGCTCCGTCGATTGGGGTCGTGTTGGTCAGTTGAGCGGGCGCTCGTCGCGTCCGTCGCGCAATCGCTCGATCTCGTCGGCGACGCCGATGCCGCGATCGGTGACGATCCGTTCCAGCACGCGGACGCGCTGTTCGAGGCCGCCGGTCTTGGAGGCGTATTGCGCGGCGCGCTCGGCGACCATCCTGGCTTCATGCTCCATCCGCTTCTCGCGGTGAGCGAGAAGGGGGCGGACGATCGTGCCGCCGATCACGGCGACCAAAGCGACGCAAACTCCCAGGATCGGAATGATGAGTGGGTTCATGTCGATCCCTCCTTAGCTCTTCACGTCGCGCAGCGCGTCGATCTCGCGCGCGGTGCGCTCGGCGGGGTCGGTCGCGATCCGCTCCAGCACCGCCAGCCGTTCCTCGAGCCGGCCGAGCTTGCCGGTCAGCCGTTCGTTCTCATCCGTCAGCAGCGCGACCTTGCGGGCGGCGTCGAGGTCGTCCTTGCGGACCGTGCCGCCCCAGTCGTCGGTCAGCGGATAGCCGTGCTTGGCCCGGATCCCGGTCGTCAGCACCCATCCGATCGTGCAGATCGCGATCAGCGTCAGCACGAAGCCCGGTCCACCCCAGTGCATCATGTTCCTCCTCCCTTGGTCCGACCCGATCAGCGCAGGCTGTCGATCTCGTTGGCGAGCCGGCTGTTGCGGCTGGTGTACAGCGTCTCGATGTCGGCCAGCCGGCGATCGACGTCGCGCAGCTTGGAGCGGACCTCGGCGGTGGAGCGCTTCGGGTTGGAACGTACGCCTTGCCAGAATTTGGCGTCTTCCGGCGTTTCATACAGCCCGATCGGCTTGGCCGTCGCCATCCAGGCGATAACGCAATAGGCCACCAGCAGCCAGGGGAAGCCGACGCCGGTGACGGTCAGCAGGACCGCGGCGACGCGGACCCAGAGTACGTCGACCCCGGTGTAATCGGCGATCCCGGCGCACACGCCCGACCATTTGGCGTTCTGCTTGTCGAGGTAGAATTTGGTGCGGCTGTCGGACATTTCAGTTCCTCCTGCTCGGCAGTTCATAGGGCGACTGGGACGGGGGGATGCCCGGCTTCCAATCGGGGTTGTCGGCGGCGACGATCCGCTCGACGGTGTTGACCCGCTCCTCGAGGCGGCGGGCGAGCATGTGCATCTCGTCCAGCAGGCGCTCATCCTCCTCGGTGATCTTGGGCGCCTGCTTCCACTTCGTGATGTAGTGGAAGATGATCCACGGGAGTCCCAGGAAGATCGCCGGGACGACGATGATTTCGGAGCCCATCGGATCAGCCCTCCTTCTTCATGCGCGCTTTCAGCGCGGCGAGATCGGCCTCGACCTTGTCGTCCGACTTCAGCTCGGCGATCTCCTCCTCCAGCGTCTTGACCACGCCCAGCCCCATCGCGTCGGCGCGGCCCTCGGCCAGGTCGGCGCGGCGCTCCAGCACGTCGAAGCGGGAAAAGGCGTCGGCGGTCTTCTCGCCGGCGTACATCTCGCGCAGCCGCATCCGGTTGGTCGCGGTCTCCATCCGGGTCGAGATCGCGTTCTGCTTGGTCCTGGCTTCGCGCAGCTTCGTCTGGAGCTTGGCGATGTCCTCTTCACTCGCGCGCAGCGCGTCGTCGAGTACGCCGACCTCGGCGGAGAGCTGGTCGGCCATGTCCGCCGCCTTCTGGCGCTCGACCAGCGCCGCCTTGGCGAGATCCTCGCGGTCCTTCGACAGCGCCAGCTCGGCCTTCTCGGTCCAGCTCGTCTGCAATCCGTCGAGCTTGGCGATGTGGCGGCGCATCTCCTTCTGGTCGGCGATCGTCCGCGCGGCGGAGGCGCGGACCTCGACCAGCGTTTCCTCCATTTCCAGGATGATCATGCGGATCATCTTGGCGGGGTCTTCCGCCTTGTCGAGCAGCTCGGCCATGTTGGCGGCGACGATGTCGCGGGTGCGGGAAAAGATGCCCATCGGCGTGATACTCCAATTGTTACGCGTATGATGCCGCCAAGGCGCGGCCAGGGGAAGGGTCGCCACCCAAGTCGCCGTCACGCGACGATGTGCGTGGGGGTGGGGTGCGTCGGGGCGGGGCCGGCGACCTGCGCCGGGGCGACCGCGCCGAGCACGAAGATCGACGAGAAGACCGCGGTGCAGACGATGGCGGCGAATTGGCGACCCAGATCGAACTTGTTCATGTGATTGCTCCCTGAAGCTTGGTTGGAACCGCTCATCGGCGGGTTGCCTGATGCTCTGCAGGGGTCGTGCCAAGTGCCGTGAACGACGGTTTTCCGACGTTTCAGGCTTTGCGCGAAGGTTCGACGTTGCCCAGCTCTTGCCAAGGCTTGGGATTCTACGCCAAGCAATGGCGATGGAGCGGACGACCCAGGTCATCGGGCAATCGGGGGCCTTCCTCGACGCGCTGGAACGCGCCAGTCGCGCCGCCGCGCTCGACCGTCCGGTGCTGGTCATCGGCGAGCGCGGCACCGGCAAGGAGTTGGTCGCCGAGCGGCTCCACCGCCTCAGTCCGCGCTGGACCGGACCGTTGATCGTGATGAACTGCGCGGCGTTGCCCGAGACGCTGATCGAGGCCGAGCTGTTCGGGCACGAGGCCGGCGCTTTCACCGGCGCGACCAAGGCGCGCGCCGGGCGGTTCGAGGAGGCGGACGGCGGCACGCTTTTCCTCGACGAGCTCGGCACCTTGTCGATGGCGGCGCAGGACCGGCTGCTCCGCGCGGTCGAATATGGCGAGATTACCCGAATCGGATCGTCGCGGCCGATGCGCGTCGATGTCCGCATCGTCGCCGCGACCAACGAACACCTGCCCGACAAGGTCGACAACCACAGTTTCCGCGCCGACCTGCTCGACCGGTTGAGCTTCGAGGTGGTCACGCTTCCCCCGCTCAGGTCGCGCGCCGGCGACATCGTCGTCCTCGCCGACCATTTCGGCCGGCGCATGGCGTCGGAGCTCGGCCGCGAGGAGTGGGCCGGCTTCGGTCCCGCCGCGCTCGACGCGCTGCTCGAGCATCGCTGGCCGGGCAACGTCCGCGAGCTGCGCAACGTCGTCGAGCGCGCGGTGTACCGGTGGGAGCGGCCTGGGCCGGTCGACGCGATCGAGATCGACCCGTTCGCCTCGCCCTACCGCCCCGGCACGAGCGCGGCGCCGACGCCGAAGCTGGCCGACGACAAGCCCGCGCCCGACCTGGCCGACGAGCCCGTCGTCGCCTGCGAGGAAGGGCCGTCCGATTTCAAGGCGCGCGTCGCCCGGTTCGAGCGCGAGCTGCTTGCCCGCGCGCTCGCCGAACACCGCTTCAACCAGCGTTCGACCGCCGAGGCGCTTGGCCTCAGCTACGACCAACTCCGCCATGCGCTGCGCCGCCACAACCTGATCGCGCAAGGGTAGCGGGGAGCCATTGCCGCGTCCGGTCGTTCCCAACCCGATTCCACAGGAGGAACAGATGGCTTTCGAACTACCGCCGCTTCCGTATGACTATGACGCGCTCGAGCCGGTGATCGACGCCGAGACGATGCGCTTCCACCACGACAAGCATCACAAGGCGTACACCGACAAGCTCAACGAGGGGGTCGAGAAAGACGCGAGCCTCCAGGGCAAGTCGATCGAGGACATCCTCGGCATGATCTCGTCGCAGCCGCCGCTGGTCCGCAACAATGGCGGCGGTTTCTGGAACCACGACTTCTTTTGGAAGAGCATGAAGAAGGGCGGCGGCGAGCCGTCGGGCAAGCTGGCCGAGGCGATCGCGCGCGACTTCGGCGGTCTCGACCAGCTGAAGGAAGCGTTCAACGCCAAGGGCGTCGGGCAGTTCGGCTCCGGCTGGGCCTGGCTGATCGCCGATGCGTCGGGAAAGTTGATCGTGACGTCGACCCCCAACCAGGACAATCCCCTGATGGACGACGCCAAGGAGCCGGGCACGCCGCTGCTCGGCAACGACGTCTGGGAGCACGCCTATTATCTGACCTACAAGAACGACCGGCCGGGTTATCTGAAGGCGTGGTGGGGCATCGTCGATTGGGACATGGTCGGCCAGCGGTATGAGGCGGTCACTTCCTAACCGTCACCCCGGACTTGTTCCGGGGTCCATTGTTGATCGGGCGTTGCGCGCGGCTTGGAAGCGCAACGCCTGCCCAGCGATGGATGCGGAACGAGCCCGGTATGACGGAAAGGGGCGCTACCCCTCCGGCGTCGTCTCGACCTTGGCGTCGCCCGCCTGCAACCCGTGCCGCATCAGCATCGGCACGTTGCCGAGCGCGAAGGCGAGCGTCAGCGGGATCGCGCCCCATAACTTGTATCCGACCCAGAAATCCCACGAGGTCGACCGCCACACCGCCTCGTTGAGCGCCGCCATGACGACGAAGAATACCGCCCAATTACGCGTCAGCTTGCGCCACCCGTGCGCGCTGAGCCCGGGGTACGCGGTCTCGAACAACCCCTGCAGCAGCGAGCGCCCGGTCGCGAGGCCAAAGCCGAGGACGCCGGCGAACATCAGGTAGACGATGGTCGGCTTCATCTTGAGGAACGTCTCGTCGCGGAACCACAAGGTCAGCCCGCCGAAGACGATCACCAGCACGCCCGACAGCCACAGCATCGGCGCGATGTGCCCGGCCTTCAGCTTCGACACGATCATCGCCGCCGCCGTCGCGACCATGAACGCGGCGGTCGCGGCGAGGACGCGGGCGACCGGCTCGCCCGGGGTGAGGAAATTGACCGCGAAGAAGACGGCGAGCGGGCCGTAGTCGATCGCGAGACGAAGGGTGGGGAATAGCGCGGGCTTCTTGTCGATCATTTCCTCACCCGCTCTACCCCGGCGATGATCCGGCTGACCTCGTTGGCGTCGAACGGCCTGAGATCGGTCATGCCCTCGCCCACCCCGATCGCGTGAATCGGCAAGCCGTATTTCTCCGCCGCCGCGACCAGCACGCCGCCCCGCGCGGTGCCGTCGAGCTTGGTCATCACCAGCCCGGTGACGCCGGCGACTTCCTTGAACACCTCGATCTGCGACAACGCGTTCTGCCCGGTGGTGGCGTCGAGCACGAGCACGACGTCGTGCGGCGAAGCGGGGTTGATCCGCCCCAGCACGCGCCGGATCTTGGCGAGTTCGTCCATCAGCTCGCGCTTGTTCTGCAGTCGTCCGGCGGTGTCGACGATCAGCACGTCGATGCCGGTCGCGGTCGCCTGCTTGACCGCCTCGAACACGATCCCCGCCGCGTCGCCGCCCTCCTTGCCCGATATGAGCGGCACGCCGACCCTGTCGGCCCAGGTCTGCAACTGCCCGATCGCGGCGGCGCGGAAAGTGTCGCCGGCGGCGAGCATGACGCCGTAATCCTGCTCCATCAGCAGGTGAGCGAGCTTGGCGATCGTCGTCGTCTTGCCCGACCCGTTGACCCCGATGACCAGGATCACCTGCGGCCGGGGGAACGCCTCGATCTCGAGCGGTCGCGCGACCCGGGCCAGCGTCTTCTCGACCTCCTCGGCGACGACCACCCGGATGCCGAGCTCCTCCATGTCGCGCTCGAAGCTGCCCTCGGCGAGGCGCGCGCGGATGTGTCCCGCGGTCTCGGGCCCCAGGTCGGACGCGATCAGCGCCTCCTCGATATCGTCGAGCGTCGCGTCATCGAGCCGCGCCGCGCCGAGCCCGGCCAGGTTGCCGAGCAACCGGTCGGACGTGCGCCGGAAGCCGCCGACGAGCTTCTCGTGCCAGGAGGGAGGGGTCATGCGGGCATTCCGATCAGGTGGGTGTCGGTCGCGGCGGCAACTCGGACGGACGCAACCTCTCCGACTTGCGTAGCGGGCAACCGCACCTCCGCGAAGTTGCCCGCGTGACCCCGATCACCGGGCTGCTCCACCAGCACCTCCTGCACCGTCCCGACCAGCCCACGCAACCACGCCGCTTTGCGCCGCGCCGCCGCCACCCGCAGCCGCGACG